>DASXRR010000329.1:0-68118 GCA_036506475.1 Chloroflexota bacterium | reverse complement strand
GTCTGGGTCAAGCCCGACCTGCGGCGGGCGCATCTCTTCGATGCGACCTCGGAGGAGCGGATCGTCTAGTACCACGGGGCGCAGCTCTGCCGTTTTGTCATCCTGAGCGCAGCGAAGGATCCGCGGGCTGGGCGGTTTCGGCAAGCGGATCCTTCGCAAGCTCAGGATGACAATCCGGCCGGCACTATTGGGTCGCCGCCATCACACAGCGGTGAGCTGGGGCGATGCCAATCGCGCACCCTCGGCGAGCGCGGCGAGCTTGGCCCAGACAATGCTCGGCACCTGGCGCTGCAGCCCGGCGCCCTGGGCGAAGCCGCAGTCGCTGCTGGCGATGACGTTCTCGCGCCCGACGAGGTCGCAAAACCGGCGCAGACGTTGTGCGATCAGCTCGGGATGCTCCACGTGCGAAATCGCGTGACTGATCACGCCGGGCAGCAGGATCTTGCCCTCGGGCAGCTTGACGTCCTGCCAGACGATCCACTCCCACTCGTGGCGGGGATTGGCGGCTTCGATCGAAAACGCTTGCGCGTTGATCTTGATGACCAGGTCGGCGATCTCGCGCAAGGGCACGTCGCTGGTATGCGGCCCGGGCCAGGAGCCCCAGCACACGTGGTAGCGCACCTGCTCCTCGGGAATGCCGCGCAGCGCGTGATTGATGACTTCGATCTGTTGCGCGACCCATTTGCGGTAGTCGATCCCTTCGGCCTGCATCCGATCGTAGAAGTGGGTCAGAATCGCGTCGTCCAGTTGCACGATCAGACCGGCGTCGGTGATCGTGCGGTACTCCTCGTGCAGCGCGTCCGCCAACGCTTCGAGATAGGCCTCGTGCGACGGGTAGTACTCGTTGGTGTGGTCGACCGAGACACTGGTCGGGGCAACCACGGGCAAAAATGCCCCGGCGACGACCCGCTCAGGCTCAGCCTGTCGAAGCCCTTCGAGCGCTGCGAGTAAGTTGTCGACGTCGCGCTGCATGGCCGCTTTGCCGATGTATTTGAGCGGGCCGACGCACACATGGCGCTGCGCACCGAGCTGGCCCATCCCGGAGTGCTGGAAGAAATCCGGGTAGCGCGTCTCGTCTCGGCCCAGGAAGCCGATCGCCGGCCGCTCGACGGGCCGCACCTCATAGCCATCGAGCCGCTCCATGACGTACGTGAACCAGCTCGACTTCCCGAACTCGCCGTCGCTGACCACGTCGACGCCAGCTTCGACCTGCTTCCGTACTACCTCTTTGACCGCCCGTCCGAGGGTGGCTGTCCGCGTCGCCTCGTCGGGCTGGGTGTCGGCGAGGGCGAGCACCTCGGGCGGTCGGATCATGCTGCCGGCAAACGTCGTCAGGATGCGATCGGTACTGCGCTTCATACGTGCGCACGGGATCGTAGCGCATCGTCTACAAATAGGGGCATGGACGAGGCGGGCCAACGCGCGTTCGACGTCGTGGTTGTGGGCGCCGGCTCGGCCGGCGCGATCCTCGCCACGCGCCTGTCCGAAGACCCCAGCCGGCGCGTGCTGCTCGTCGAGGCTGGACCGGACTATCCCAGCGTTGACGCGCTGCCCGACAAGATCAAGCGCGGCTACATCACGGCCGCGGATATTTTGCCCAGCGATCACGATTGGAAGTTCATTGGTCGAGCAACGCCCGAGGCGGAGCCAATGCTCGTACCGCGTGGCAAGGTGGTGGGTGGCTCGAGCTCGATCAACGGCGAAATCTTTCTGCGCGGGATCCCAGAAGACTTTGACGCCTGGGCCAGCGCGGGCAACGATGCCTGGCGTTTTTCTGAAGTGCTGCCGCTGTATCGCAAGCTCGAGCACGATCTCGATTTCTCGACGGCGTACCACGGGCAGGCTGGTCCAATTCAGGTCCGCCGCTGGCCCCGCGATCGGTGGCTCGCGCCACAAACGGCGTTCTACGAGGCGTGCCGTGCGCTCGATTTCGCCGATAGTCCGGACCACAACGCGCCGGACGCCTCCGGAGTCGGCGCCATCCCACTGAACACGGTCGACGGACTCCGATTCAGCACATTCGTTGGCTACGTCGATGCGGTCCGCGACCGTGCCAACTTATCGATTCTCGACCAGTGCACCGCCACACGCGTGCTGCTCGATGGTGGACGTGCACGTGGCGTCGAGGCGATGCGCCACGATGACGTGCTCCAGATCGAGGCCGGCGAAGTAGTGCTCAGCTGCGGCGCGATCGGTTCGCCGCACGTCTTGATGCTGTCGGGCATCGGCCCGGCAGATCAGCTTCGCGCGGCGGGTGTGCCGGTCGCCGTCGACCTGCCCGGCGTAGGCCAGAATCTGCGCGATCATCCACATGTCTACAGCACCTGGGCGCCACGCTCGGGGCAGGTCATGGACCCGACGCTCCCGCGCTACCAGGTTGTGCTGCGCTACACGGCTCCGGACTCGACGCTGCGCAACGACATGCAGATTCTGATGGTCTCGTTTGCTACTGCCCGCGTCGACCGCGGTGGTGACGGGCTCACGCCGGTCGGCATCACTTTACAGCCAGTGCTCAACCTGAGCGTGGGCAGCGGTGAGCTTCACCTGCAGTCGGCCGATCCGACGATGCAGCCCTCGATCGACTTCGACTTCCTGCGTCAGCCATTCGATCGTCAGCGACTGCGCGACTCACTACGGCTGTGCGTCGAGCTGGCCAGCCACGCTGACTTTGGACCGATTCTGGGCGAGCGTATCGCACCATCGGACGAAGTGCTGACGTCGGACGCCGCGTTGGATGCGTGGATGCTGCGCGAAGTCTCGACGACCAATCACATCTCGGGTACGTGCAAGATGGGTCCGCCGTCCGATCCACTGGCCGTGGTCAGCCAAACCGGCCGAGTCCATGGTGTTGCTGGGCTGCGCGTCGCCGATGCGTCGATCATGCCCAATTGCGTACGGGCGAACACGAACGCAACCTCGATGCTGATCGGCGAGCGCATCGCCGACCTGATGCGGAGTGGCGCATGACTGAGGGACCTGTTGGGATTATCACGGGCGCCAGCAGCGGCATCGGCGCCGCGTGCGCGCGCGAATTCGGTCGGCTCGGCGCGCGACTCAGCCTGGCATCGCTGCCCACGCCAGGGCTACGGGACACCGTCACGTCCGTTGAGCAGGCTGGCGGCACGGCGCACCCCGTCGAGATGGATGTGCGTGACCCACTCGCCGTCCGGTCTCTGGTCGAGGACACCATCCAGCGCTTCGGTCGCCTCGACTTTCTCCTGGCGAACGCGGGCATTGCCGATCAGGAGCTGGCTTCCGAAGCCGACCCGAACGTGTGGCGCACGCTCATCGAGACCAACCTGCTCGGCGCAATGTACTGTGTGCGCTACGTGCTGCCGCACATGCAGCGCGAGCGCGCCGGGCACATTCTGTTGATGGCTTCGCTATCTGGGCGTGAGGCGTATGCCGGCGAGCCAGCGTACATCGCGAGCAAGTGGGGCCTGGTCGGGTTTGGGCACTCCGTTCGCAAAGAGGTCGGGCAGCACGGCATCCGCGTCACCCTGATCGAGCCCGGCGCGGTCGACACACCGCTCACGCGCAATGCGCCCAAAGTCCGCCCGCTCATCGAAGCCATCGATCCGCTGCGCGCCGACGACGTCGCGCGCGCGGTCGTCTTCGCTTACCAGCAGCCCGAGCATGTGGTCATCACCGAGCTTGCCCTCCGCCCACTCAACCAGCCCGACGCGTTCGCGTATTAGCCTGTCTGACATCATGACCATTCAGACCCAGGACATCACCCGACCCGAGCCATCGCTCGTCGAATCCTTGCAGCCCATCGGCAGCGCGACCGCCAGTGGCGAGCTGAAGCGGTTGGGCATCCGCAACGCGTTCATCCAGGGGCCATTGGCGATGACTCCGGGCGCATCCATTGTCGGGCCCGCGCTGACCTTGCAGTTCATGCCGCTGCGCGAAGACCTGTACCCGGCGAATGCGGAGTACGTCGATCCGGAGGTGCAGCTGCACCGCCACGTGCTGTACCACACCCAGCCGGGCGACATCGTCGTGGTCGACGCCCGCGGCGACCTGTCCAGTGGCGTGTTCGGTGCGATGATGATGACCTACTTCCGCGGCCGCGGCGGCCTGGGCGTGGTCATCGACGGGGCCATCCGCGACTTCGGCGAGGTCAAGACCCTCGGCCTGGGCCTGTGGCTGTGCGGCGTCACACCCAACTTTCATACCCAGACCAACCTCTTCCCGTTCGCCGTGAACGTACCCATCGCGTGCGGCGGCGTCACGGTCATGCCCGGCGATCTGATCGTCGCCGACGACGACGGCGCCGTCGTGGTGCCGATCGCTCTGGCGCCGCAGCTCGCGCAGAAAGCAAGCGAACACGTGGAGTGGGAGGAATTCAGTCGCGTGCGCCTCTCTGAAGGCGGCGACCTGCGCCGCTATTACCCCCTCAGCGAAGCCGCGCGGCCAGAATACGAGGCCTGGCGCAGCTCGAAGGCCTAGTCGAGCGCGAAGTGGCGCATGGCCTCCTCGTCAAGCTCGAGGCCGAGCCCGGGTGTGTCCGGCAGGCACAGATTCCCGTCCTCAATGCGCGCCGGGCTGGTGAACAACGGCTGCGCCCACGGGTAGAAGCCGATAATCAGCCCATTCGGGACCGCGGCCACGCCGTGCGCCAGGATCTCCGTCGCGAGGTGGTTGACGACCGGCAAGCCGTACGCCTCTGCCAGGTGCGCAACCTTGAGGAAGCCGGTCAGCCCAAGATCGAGGTCGATCATGACCTGGTCGGCCGCGCGTTCCTCGAGCAGGCGTCTGAACTGCGGTACGTTCTGATACACCTCGCCGGCACAGATCCGTGTCTCGAGCGCAGTGGTGACCTGGCGCAGTCCGGCGTAGTCGTGGGCAGGCACCGGATCCTCGATCCAGTACGGGTCGTACTCCGCCAGCGCAGCGCCCATGGCAATGGCGTGCTTGGCTGTCCACTGCTGGTTCGCGTCCACGATCAGGCGTATGTCGCGGCCGACGATCTCGCGCATGAGCCGCATGTGCGCGAGCGCCACATCGCGCTCGAGAAAGCCAAGCTGGAACTTGAGCGCTCGATAGCCACGGTTGATCAACTCGTGCGCACGCCGCTCCAGGGTGTCACGGTCGGGCCCATTCTGCACGCCCCAGTTCGCCGACACCGGCACGCGATCGCGAAAGCCGCCCATCAGCCGCCACACGGGCTGACCCAGCGCCTTGCCGCGAATGTCCCAGGCCGCGGCGTCGATCGCGCTAGCCGCGCGCGCTTCGAGCCCGCTCGGCAGGCCGCCGAAGACGGCGCGGAACACCCGGGCGTAGAGCGCCTCGCCATTCATCGGGTTCTCGCCGACCACCTGGTGTGCGGCGCCGCGGATCAGCATCGCCAGTGGCTCGATAGTCGAACTGCCAATGCGACTGACGAAGCTCACGCCCTCGATCCCGTCGTCGGTCCGCAGGCGCAGCACAACGTGGGTACCAGTGACCGAATCCTCGTAGGTCACGCGCACGGGCTGGACGTCGTAGCTCACGATCTTCATGGGCTCTACAGACGATACGATGCCGTCGCTGAAAAATGGCGCTGGTCTTCGGCGTCTACGCTATGCCGATGAGGGCCCGCGCCCGCTCACTTCTTGCCGCCGTCGCGCTGCTCGTCCTTCTTAACGGCTGCGCGCGGTCGGCGCCTCCTGTGCCGACCACCCCGCCCCAGCCCACGCCCGTACCCCGCACAAGCAATGAGCTGATCCTGGCGACGACCACGAGCACCCAGGACAGCGGCTTACTCGACGTGTTGGTGCCACTCTTTCAGCAGCAGACCGGCTACCAGGTCAAGACCATCAGCGTTGGCACCGGCGCGGCACTGGCGTTAGGTGCGCGTGGCGAAGCCGACGTCGTGCTGGTCCACGCGCCGGCCAGCGAAGTGCAATGGATGCAGCAAGGCAATGGCACCGAGCGGCGACTGGTCATGCACAACGATTTTCTCATCGTCGGACCGCCCACGGATCCCGCGAAGATCAAAGGCGAAACGGACGCGCTGACAGCGCTGAAGAAGATCGCCGACGCAAAAGCGCCCTTCGTGTCACGAGGTGACAACTCCGGCACGCAACAGCTCGAGCTGAGCCTGTGGCAGAAGGACAACATCACGCCAAAGGGTCAACCCTGGTACATCGAGAGCGGCACCGGCATGGGCCAAACACTCACGATTGCCGATCAGCGCCAGGCGTACACGATCGCCGATCGCGCCACGTTCTTGTCGTTCAGCGGCCGCATCCAGCTCCCGATCATGGTCGAGCGCGATCCGGTGCTGCTGAACGTGTACCACGTCATGCCGGTGAGTCCGACCAAGTTTCCGAACGCGCCCATCAATGCTGCCGGTGGCAAGGCATTCGCGGACTTCATGGTCGCCGCGGAAACACAGCAACTGATCGCCGCGTTCGGCACAGACAAGTACGGTGAAGCGTTGTTCGTTCCGGACGCGGGCAAGTCCGAAGCCGAGGTCGGACTCTAACCCAGTGCCAGCCGGGTTGGTTGCGCCACCAGGCCAAGCAGCGCGTTCACGCCCAGCGCCAGCAGCAGCAGAATGAACCCGAGCGCGAGTGCGAGTGCGAACTCGCCACGCCCCGATTCGAGTGCAATCGCCGTCGTCAGAATCCGTGTTTGCCCGACGATGTTGCCGCCGACCATCATGCTCGCGCCAACCTCGCTGATCGCGCGCCCAAATCCCGCCGCGACCGCGACCAGCACCTGAGCCAGCGCCGCCCGCGCGAGCTCCACGCCGATGCGGCCTTCAGCGGCTCCGTCGGCCCGCATAGCCAACACCAGGTCGGGCTCGAGCAGACTGATCGCCGCGCGAGTAAACCCGGCGATCAACGGCACGGCGACGATGACCTGCGCGATGACCATCGCCGCTGGCGTAAACAGCAAGGCCAAAGAGCCGAGCGGTCCAGTGCGCCACAGCACGAGCATGACCAGCAAGCCAACGACCACCGGCGGTAGGGCCATGCCGGCGTTCACCACCACAGCCGCGGTGGCGCGCCCGGGAAAGCGGCCAACGTGTAGCGCGATGCCCAGCGGGATGCCCAATGCCGCGGCGAGCAAGGTAGCCGCTCCGGACACGAGCAATGACAGACTGGCAATGCGCACCAGCTCGGCGTCGCCGCGCACGACGAGCATGACCGCATCGCCAATCGCCTGCCAGACAAGGTCCATGCGGCACGGCCTCGGTCACCCGATACCGACAGGATCTTCGGCTCGGTGTGCACCGCCGGGCATGACGGCGCTATTGTGCCAGACCTGGCCGTCACCCGCGGAGCACGCCCGGCCGTGCGTGGCTCAGCGCGTCGGCTCAGCCAATCCGGCGTAGAAACGCGAGCACGGCGGCGTTGAACTGCGCAGGTCTTTGCAGCGGAGCGAAGTGACTTACTCCGGATAGAATGACCATTTCGGCGCCAGGGATGCTGCGCGCAAGATACTCCGCATGTTCACGTTTGATGAATTCATCGTGCTCGCTGTGCACGATGGTTACTGGTACGCGGATTTCGGCCAAATCCTGGACGGAGGCATTCGGCTGCGTCCGCTGCATCAGTCCGACCGCATCGGCAAACTCACTGAATTGGTCAGGCGTGGACGACAGCTGGCCATAGTCTTCGACATGGCGGCTCCAGCAGCGGTTGATGATCGGACTTGATTCAAACGGTTTGACGCCGCTCGGATCCATGTTGCAGCCAAAGAACAACACGCCTGAAACTCGTTCTGGAGCGTGCATGGCCAGAATCAAGCCAGTGCACGCGCCGTCACTCCAACCCACAACCGTGGCCCTGTCCACGTTCAACGCGTCCATTACCGCCAGCGTGTCCGAGGCCATCAACTCGTACGTATACGGCCGAGCGTCGCGCGTGCTGCGGCCGTGGCCGCGGCTATCGACGACTACCGTGCGATAGCCAGACTCGACCAGCGCGGGCACCTGATACCCCCAATTGCCGCTGTGGCCCATGCCGCCGTGCAGCAGAAAGACCGGCGATCCGTCGCCATATGCGGCGTACCAGATCCGAGCCCCATCGTGCTCGACAACACCCGGCTCGCCGTCGGTTGGCAACGGCGCAGCACCGTGCGCAGCAAACTTCGTCAGGTCGTCATCGGGCATCGTTGTCGATTTGGCCCCGGCCACTTCGTAGACAAGGTGTGAAGCGCATCTTACTCGCGCTCGCAGCACGCATCCCCATCCTGGCACTCGTAGGCTTGGGCTTCGGCCTGTGGACGGCCAGCAACCAACTGCTGGCGCCGTCGCGGCGCGTCGCCGAGTTTCTTACGTCCTGAGGCTGTGACCAGCACTGAGCACGAGGATCAGCGTGGCCAGGCCGAAGCCGGCGAACCAGAGCCAACTTGCAGGGGCGTTGAAGGAGAAGAGCGCCAGGTGGATGATCGAGGCGGCGAGGACCGTGGCAGTGAAGACGGCGGTGCCGAGTAGGAACAGGGTGAGATCCGATTTGGCGGCTTGCCGGGTGGCGTACAGGCTGCCCAGGCCGTAGGCCAGGAAAGGGGCGCCGTAGAGCTGCGTGAGGAGCGGCGTGATTGGCCAGGGCCAGAGTGATGCGCCGACTTGCGGCAGGAACAGGAGGACCAGCGCTAGCAGGGTGACCAGGACGCCCTGGGCCAAAAGGTACTGCTTCAATGCCTGAGGCACGGCGGGGCCGGTTCCGTGGTCGGCGCTGGTGCGCTTGCGCCAGGCGATGATCGCGGCGATGACGGGATAAATCAGGTACGCGGCGAACCAGATCCAGACCTGGTGATGCGTGAAGTCGAACGCTGGCAGGTACAGCAGTGAGACCAGTAGCAAGGTGCCGGTCCAGATGCTGATCATGGGCACGATCACGCGGATTGCTGACCAGTGTCGTGCAAGGATTGCGCCGAGCATGAAGGTGGCGCCCGAGACGTACATCGCGCCCAGGAAGCGAGCATGGAGTGGTGGCACGATCCACGGCAGCGCCCAGTCGACGTAGGCAGGTGCGACGAGGCCCCAGGCGCCTACCCATGCCGCGAGCAGGCCAACGGCGGCATAGAACACCTTCTGCTGGCGACTGACCGACGCGTGCGTCAGTTGACTCATTTCGCGAGCGACCAGAGCCGATAGCCAAGCCAGACTTCGCCGGCGGCGAACAGGACGCCGCCAATGACCAGTCCTAGCCAGGGGACGGGACCGACGGGTTCGGGAGGCGTGATGGCCAGGACGACGCCAATAGCCAGCAGCACGGCGGCGGCGCGCGTGAGGATGCGGGCGCGGGCGAGTGCAACCGCTAACACGACGTAGCCGGGGATCAGCGTCAGCACGGTGGTGTAGAACAGGGTGTTCGCCGGCGATGTGAAGAGCGCTCCGCCTGGTGCGATTGTGTCTGGCGCGGCACTGGCCAGCACCGGCCAGACGAATGCCGTCAGCATGCCGGTGCCCACGAACTGAGCCGTCCCGCAGACCGCGAGCACCAGGCCGATGGTGCCGAGTCGGCCCAGGTTGTTCGCAGTGTAGGCGTACAGGCCGATCAGGCCGACGAGCGTCAGGAGGGCGCCTATGAAGTGCAGGGTGTGCGCGGGTATCCACGCCGGATGGCGCGCGTGCTCGGCGCCGAAGAAGCCACCCACCGGGTATAAGACCAGGACGAACAGCCCGAGGCTCACGCCGCCGGCCACCAGCGCCGTAGCTGACGCTCGGATGAGGCTCCGCGTGTGCACGTCTCCTCCCCGGACACTGTCGTGTCGCGCAGGCAGGATACTCCGCTGCTGGCAATGGCTATCATGCTGGCGAGTCGCGGTGGTAGGCTCGGCACCTACTTCGCTCAATGTCGGGGAGGCGTATGCCCGCAGCAAGTCCTGCGCAGTCACCGCCGGGGTTCCGCGGCATCATCCGCATACTCCCCGACTTCGACGACGACCTGTTCCTCGAGTTGTTTCACAAGTCGGCCCACGCGGGCTGGACCTCCCGCGACGTCAACTGGACGGTGCCGCTGCAGTTGTCGGCGCGCCAGGCGGAGGCGCTCGCACACCTGCTGACCCCGGTCTACCTGGGCGAGCAGACCGCCATGCTGGGCGCCGGGCGCGTGCTCACCCAACTCATGGAAGCTGGCGAATCGAGCGCGCAACTCTATGTGGCTGCCTTCATCATGGATGAGGCGCGCCACTTCGAGGCCCTGACCCGACTCTATCAGCACCTCGGGCACGATCCGCTCAGCATCCGCGCGATGCCTGAAATGCTGCGCTTCCACCATCGATTGCGGCGCGGCGATCGCATCGACTGGACCTGGGGCATCCTCATCAGCGACCTCTTCGCCAGGCTCTTTTACCAATCGTTTGCGCGCAGCCAGCGCCAGGCGCTGTTTGGTCAACTTGCCACGCGCATCTTGCAGGACGAATCGCGCCACCAGGCCTTCGCGGTGCGCTATCTCAGCCGGCGTGTCCCGGCATTGTCGCCTGCGCGTCGCCGCGCGTTGATCGAGACGCGCGACGAAATACTACGCATGGTGCCCCGCGGCGTCGATCGTATTCGAAGTGATTGCGAGGTGCTGAACTTCGACGGCGATCGGTTCGTGTTGGAGCTGTGCGCCGAGCTGGAGCATGTCAGTACTCGTATCGGATTATGCGACTCCGGACCGCCCGAACCACCGCGCGCGCCGACCCAGCCAGGACATGATTCGCCGGCTGAGGAAAACATCCAGATCGACGCCGAACCCGTACCGAGCCAGGCGACGGGACTTCTCCCGCGCTGTTTTGGCTGTCTGGTGGCGTCACTCTGTGCGCCGACGTCAGCACGGTATGCATTGGCCACGTAAGAATACGCCGGCCTCGATCGCCGAGCGACAAGCGCTGCTGCGCGGGCTCGCCGACTGGTCGCCCGAGCACCAGTTCGTACTGGACTGGCCGCGCCCGGCGGAGGAATTTGCCACTGCCCAGGAGGCGTTGACCGGGCACATGCTTCTGCCGGTCAGTGTGGTCGGCCCATTGCGCGTGAGCCTGGGCCAGTACCGCCTGGATGACGTGAACGGCGCTATTGTGGAGGATGGGCGCGAGACGGACGACGTATTCGTGCCGCTCGCGCACACAGAAGGTGGCCTGTCAGCGTCGATGCTGCGTGGTATGAACGCGGTCCTTCAGGACGGCGGCGTACGGACGCACGTGGTGCACGACCGAATGACACGTGATTCGTGTTTCGCGTTCCAAACCACCGAGCAGGCGGTGATCTTCGCGCGTTGGATCGCCGCGCATACGGTCGATATGCGCGCGTGGCTGCGCGACCCGGCCAATCCGCTGTATCAGGAGCAACTCGGTGGAGCGGCGCGCCTGAGTCGTCATGCCCGACTGTGGGAAGTCGATACGCATGTTCTCGGGCCGGTGTGCCATGTGCTGTACCGCTTCACGACCGGTGAGGCGTGTGGACCGAACATGGTGACGCGCAACGCACACGCACTGAACCACGCATTCGTGCTCGACCGTTTCGCCGCGGAATGCGGCTTCCATCCGCTGCGCATGTTTCTGGAGACAAATATGGGCGGCGACAAGAAACCCAGCGCGCAGTACTTCATCGCCGGCGGGCACGGCAAGACGGTGCTGGCCGAAGCGACGCTGTGCGACGAGACACTACGCCGAATGTTACGCACGACCGTCGCCGACCTCGTTGCGTTGGAGCACGCTGGGCTGCATGGCAGTCACGCCAGTGACATGCAGTCGGTCGCGTTTACACCGGCGTCCGCGATTGCCGCGCTGTTCGCGGCGACTGGACAGGACCTGGGCATGGTTGGCACCAGCAGCATGGCGCACGACCTGCTGCAGCCGGTCGAAGGCGGCATCCACGCGGCCATCCGGCTGTCGGGTGTGGAGGTCGGGACCGTTGGCGGCGGCACCGGACTGCCACATGCGCGGGCATATCTGTCGCTGATGCGCTGTCATGGTCCGGGTAGCGCGTATCGCCTGGCGCAAATCGTCGCCGCCGCCGCGCTGTGTCTGGAGATCTCCGCCGCGGCATCGATGGCCAGCTATGGCAGCGCGAATTTCGCGGCGGCTCACACGCGCCAGAGCGGCCGAAGCTAGGAGCGGCGTGTTTGCAACGCTGTCCGTCCCGGCCCGCAAACGCCTGAGCGTGCGCGCCCACCAGGCGCTCGTGCTGTTTGTAGTGATTGCGCCACTCGTCGCGTGCGTGTATGCCGTCTGGCTGCTCTGGGCACAGGCAGTGTCATGGCGCGATCTTGCGCTCCTCGCGGGCATGTATGTGCCCATCTCGCTCGGGCTGACGACCGGCTATCACCGCATGCTCGCCCACCGCGGCTTTCGGGCACCCGGGCTGGTTCGATTCGTGTTGCTGGTGTTGGGTTCGATGGCCATCGAAGGCGCGCCACTGGACTGGACCGCGAATCACCGCAAGCACCACGCGCGGTCCGATCGCGAGGGTGATCCGCACAGCCCGCTCGACGGTTTGCTCCATGCCCACCTGGGCTGGCTGTTCAGTGCCGAGCAAGCCGACGCGCAACACTATTGTCAAGACATCATCCAGGACCGTCTGGTCGTGTTTGTCGATCGCACCAACGTCGTGTGGAGTCTGCTGAGTCTCGCCGTGCCGCTCGCGCTCGGCGGCTGGTCGGGCCTGTTGTGGGGCGGATTCGTACGCACCTTTCTGCTCCACCACGCGACCTGGAGTGTCAATTCGGTGTGCCACACTTTCGGCACTCGGTCCTTCGTCACCGCGGACAGAAGTCGAAACCAGTGGCTGGTGGGGCTGCTCGCATTGGGCGAGGGCTGGCACAACAATCACCACGCGTTTCCACGTTCGGCCATCCACGGTCTGGATGCCGGGCAATTAGATGCGTCGGCGTGTTTGATCGTTGCACTGGAGCGCGTCGGCCTGGTGTACGACGTCGAACGGCCGACCGCGGACCAGATCGCACGCCGCCGTGTGCCTGGACTCCGTTAGGGTCAGAGCGTGGCGAGCGCGCGTTCGGCAGCGCTGATTGTTTCTTCGATATCGGCGTTGGTATGGGCGGTGGATAGGAACCAGGTGCCGCGGCTGGTCGGGCGGATGCCGTTGTCCTGGAGTGCGTGCAGGAAGCGTTTCAACTTTTCCGCGTCGGCTGGGACGTAGGAGCGGTAATCGTAGACGGCGGGCTGGTCGGTGAAGGCGGTGTTGAAGACGGTGCCTACGCCCTGGACCAGGAAAGGGATGGCGGCTTTCTGGGCGACCTGGCGTAGGCCTTCCATGAGAGTCTCGCCTTGCTCTTCCATGCCTGTGAAGATGCCGTCGCGAGCTAGCTGTTCGAGCGTGGCCAGGGCGGCGGCGACGCTGGCGGTGTGGCCGTTGAAGCTGCCGCCGTGCAGGACCGAACCGTCGCCGAGCAATGCCATGATGGCTCGTTTACCGGCGACGGCGCCGATGGGAAAGCCGCCGGCCAGGGACTTCGCGAATACAGCTAGATCGGGTGTCACGCCAAGCTTGGCCTGGGCACCGCCCAGGGCGACCCGGAAACCAGTGATGACCTCGTCGAAGATGAGCAGCACGTCGTACTGGTCGCACAACTTGCGCACGCCCTCGAGGTAGCCGGGGCGGGGGAGGATGACGCTGGTGTTGCACAGGATCGGCTCCATGAGCAGTGCGGCGGTTTCGTGGGCATGTGCTTCGAGATACGCGCGGACGGCGTCCAGGTTGTTCCAGGGCAGTACGGCTATGTCGGCGGCGGCAAGAGCAGACTGGCCAGCGGTCGGAAGGTATGGCGTTGGCGCATGCTCTGGACCGGCCTTGTCCAACGGCGGGGCGACGCTGACCAGGACGGTATCGAACCAGCCGTGGTAGTGGCCCTCGAATTTCACGACCTTCGAGCGACGGGTATAGGCGCGCGCCAGGCGCAGGGCGAGCTGGTCCATTTCCGAGCCAGCGACGCCGAAGCGCACCAGCTCGGCGCACGGCACGATCTCGCACACGCGGCGCGCGAGCGTCGCCTCCGCGACGTGCTGGCCAGCGAACAGCTGGCCCTGGCCGAGACTGTCGGCGACAGCCCGGAGGACGGGCTCGGGAGCATGGCCGAGGATGTTTGGACCCATACCTAGCGCGTAGTCGACGTAGCTGTTGCCGTCGACGTCGTAGAGCCGCGAACCGCTAGCGCGTTCGAAGACCAGCGGTACGGGCTGGCCCCACTGACGGAAGTTGCTGTTCGTGCCGCCGGCCAGGACTTCGCTGGCGGCCGCGTGCAGACGCTCCGAATTCGCGTAGGAGCGGTGCTGGTCAGTAGGTGGCATCGGGCTCGAACGGATACAGCGGGCGGCGACGGCGCGTGTACTCAAAGGTCGACAAATCAGACGTAGTGACACCTGGAGTATTGACGAGTACGACCTGGGCGGCGATTGGGGCATACGCTGGCCGGGGTGAGACGACGCCTTTGGCGACGACAACGTGTTTTGTCTCCGGCCGGACGCCAACGGAGTACATCTGTTGCAGACTGGTGTTGCCGATCAAACGCGTGGTCAGCACCAGCGTATGGTCATCCTCCGTCTCCAGGACGACGGTTGGACCGCCATCGAAGAAACGGAATCCGCCATGCGTTGGCGTCGGATCTTCGAATTTGCCATCGGAGATGCGGCGCACGACGCCGGTGACCTGGACTGGCGAGCCGTGGCGGTCATCCGTTTTGGCGCCTACCCGTAGCGACACGGTGGAGCCGACGCCAGCGGCGATGCACTCCGACACCGCCCGCGGATCGCGCAGCGTCTGCAAGTAACTGCGCACGCCGAGGCGCTGGGCGGCTTCGAGCAGGATCGTCGAGTCCGCCGGGCTGCCGCCGCCAATATTGTCGCCGACGTCCATGAGCACGATCGGGCCTTTTGGCGCGGCCATGGCTGTCCGGAGCGCCGACTCGGGTGCCGGCGTGTCGGCGACAAACTGCTCGCGCATGGACCAGGCGCGGCGGGCCATCCACTGCGCTGCCTTGCGGGCCGCGCTAGCATCGCCGTCGCTAATTGCCAGGAAGGCCATGCCCATCTCGGCGACGTCGGCGTACGGGTAGCCCTCGGCGACGCTGGCCGACAGCATGCCAGGGCGCTGGATAACCTCCTCGACGTCGGCGACCAGGCTGCGCATGGGCTCCTCGCCGGTGAACTGCTTGACGATGTTGATGACCACGGGCGGCGTCTCGAGCGCCTGGACGGGTCGAATCTCGCCCTTGATCGTGCGCACGATGAGCTCGGCGCACTCGAGCGCGCGCGGGCGGGGATCGAGGTGCGGATTGGTGCGATAGACGACCGTGACGGTCGTGTTGTCGATCATCTTGTGCGACAGATTGGCGTGCATGTCGGGCGCCATGCCGATCGGCACGTCGGGGCCGACCAGTGCTCGGACACGGGCCGCGACCTCGCCATCCATGTCTGGATACGCCTCCGAGACTGCCGCGCCGTGCTGCGCCAGGAGCACGCCGTCCCACGGTCCCCGATCGCGCAGCAGTTGCAGCATCTCGCCGACGATTCGATCGAACGCGTCGCTGGTGATCGTGCCGTTCGGATTCGTGAATGTGAACAGCAGTGGCACGACGTCGACGCCCAGCGTTGCCCGCGCTTCGAGGAAGCCGGCCATCGTGGCATGCGACTCGCCGTAGTCGCGCACGATCTCCTCGCCGCGCAGGATGCCACTCTGAACGAACGCGGCGAAGTCCGTCGCGTCCCTGGCGAAGGTATTTGTTTCGTGCGCCATACCAAGCGCCGCGAGCCTCATCGAGTGGTCCACAATACGTTTGCCGCGCGCTGACCGTCAACCATGTTCAAGGAGGCGCCATGCGCATCGCCGCACTTGGCCTGCACCACGAGACCAACACGTTCTCCTCGTTCGCGACCACGTACGAATCGTTCAGCGCGTCGAGCTACGGCGGACTGTGGCGAGGTGATGACATCGAGCGCAATCAGCGAGCGTCGCACTCGACCTTCGCCGGCT
Organism: Chloroflexota bacterium; assembly: GCA_036506475.1. Taxonomy (GTDB): domain Bacteria; phylum Chloroflexota; class UBA6077; order UBA6077; family CF-72; genus CF-72. The sequence goes on along the minus strand of DASXRR010000329.1, from coordinate 52,208 downwards.
ACTTTCAGGCGGCTGATGAGTTCGGCTTCGAGCTCGTGCCGCTGCTCTTCGCGGTCAACGATCCCTCGGGCACGATCACCAGCGACGCGTTCGATCGAATCGTCGGCGAGATGCTGCAGCTACTACGCGACCACGGGCCGTGGGACGGAGTGTTGCTCAATCAGATGGGCGCGGCGGTATCCGAGCAGTTTCCGGATGTCGACGGCGAAATCGCAACGCGCGTGCGGGCGCTGATTGGCGCGGATGTGCCGGTGGTCATGACGCTCGATTTGCACGCCAATCTGTCGCAGCAGATGGTCGAGCAGACGCAGGCAATCGTGGTCTATCGGACCAATCCGCATATGGATGCGCGGGAGCGCGCGATGGACGCGTGCGAGATCCTGGTGCGCACAATTCGGGGCGAGATTCAACCCGTCGCTGCGCTGGAGATGCCGCCGATGGTCATCAGCATCCTGCGCCAGGACACGCGTGAGGAGCCGATGCGCAGCGTGATGGCCGATGTGGAGGCTGCCAACCAGACACCGGGCGTCATCCACACCAGCATGGGCCAGGGCTACCCGTGGGCGGACGTGGCCGAGATGGGCGCCGCGTTCTACGCCGTGGCCGACGGCGACCCAATTGTCGCGCGGAATGCTGCGCGCTGGATGGCCGAGCGCGCGTGGGCGCGGCGGGACGCGCTGGCCGATGCGCCGACCTATACGCCGCGCGAGGCACTCGAGCATGCCGTTCAGGCGCCACGCGGTCCGGTTTTGCTCTTGGACGTGGGCGACAACGTAGGCGCCGGCAGTGCGGGCGACTCGACGTTCATCCTGGCCGAGGCCCAACGGCTCGGCGTGCGCGGATTGCTCGAGACATTTCGGGCTGCCGATGCGGTCGCCGCGTGTGTTGCGGCCGGCGTCGGCGCGCGGGTGAGACTTTCGCTGGGTGGTTCGACGGACGACTTGCATGGTCCGCCGCTGACCGTCTCAGGCGTGGTGCGGCTGATCGCGGATGGCCGGTTCGAGGAGCCGGAGCCGGTCCACGGCGGCTTTCGCTACTTCAACAATGGCACCTCAGTTGTGCTCCAGACCGACGATGGGCACACTTTGTTGCTCGTGTCGACACGCTACCTGAATACCAGTCGGCAACAGTACTACACGGTTGGCGTGCGGCCCGAGGACTTCCGGATTATCGTGGCCAAAGGTGTGGTGTCGCCTCGGCCGGCGTATCAGCCCATCGCCGCCGAAATGCTGCTGGTGAACACACCGGGCGCGTCGGCGGCGGATCTGTCGACGTTCGACTATCGACGGCGCCGGCGGCCGCTCTATCCGTTCGAGCCCGACGCGACGTATCCGTAAAACGGCCTTAGCGGTGGATCTGTCGGCCGACGTGCCGCCAGCAGTGCACGGTCGGGTCCTCGACAGCGCCACGGCATTGGCGCACAACGAGGTCAACTACGTGGCCGCGCGGGCGCACCAGGAGACGACCCTGGCCATCTGGCGGCTCGCGGTGTTGCCGGGAGGGGCTGGCGGAGCTGGCCGCCGCAAACGGCTAGCATGCGAAAGGGGCGTGGCAGTTCGGCGCCGCCGACGCCTGGCGCGCAGCCAATCGGGCACCACTTCCGCCCAACGATCGTGCCGACTTTCGACTGAGCGCTGGCGCTCACGTGGGACGAGCTCGGGCGTGCTTCTGTTGCAGCCGAGTGGGCCGCTAGGCAGGCGTGCGGTCTGGACGACGCCGTCGCCGCCGCGCTCACGACAGAGGCACGGGGCGACGTGGAATGACCTGACTACTTGCCCTTGGGGCCTTTGTTCTCCATCGCAGGCTTCGGTGGACGCTTGGTCTTGTTGCCACCTTTCTTGGACATGGTTGCTCCTCCTTTCAGGTGCACGGCGGGCGAATGCCGGGGCCCTTAGTAGCGGCTGCGGCCGTAACCGCCAGATCGGCTGGCGCCGCCGCGCTGCTCGAAGCACGCCGAGCAGTAGACCGGCTTGTCGTTACTCGGCTGGAACGGCACCTGGGCCTCTTGACCACAGCCAGAACAAGTGGCGCTGAACATCTCGCGCGCCGCACGACCGCCGCCACTGTAAGACGACCCGTAGCTACTAGTCGAACCGCCGTCGCGCTGGGCCTTGCGGGCAGCACGACAGTCCGGGCAGCGGCTCGGTTCGCTGAATCCGCGGCTGGCGTAGAAATCCTGCTCGCCGCTGGTAAAGGTAAATGCCTGGCCGCAGTCGCGGCAGGCCAAAGATAGATCGGCCGACATAATTGACAGCTCCCTCAGAAAACCACTCGACGAACCAGCAAGCCAAGCGGCGCGATACGGGCTCCGTCAACGCGTGATGTGACAACGAAGCAAAGGAATGCGGCTAGTTCACACCTATCATAGTCGATTTTCTCTCGTTTACCAAAAACGAACCATGGCGCGCGAACAGAAAGACATCAAAGGACGTTTGCATTAGTGTGTTTTCGGGTCTTTGTTGTTAAGGTGTACGTGCTGGCTCGTTCCTCTTCTGCGCTCGTCGAGTCTATTGTGTTGACGGAACCAGCCTTGTCCGGATCACGTCCTTCCAGCGGGGCCGATCCTTTCTTCGAAGGGGGCTGCCCACGATGACCGAACAATCCCTTATCTGCCGCGAGTGCGAACAGATGTTTTCCCTGACTGCCCGCGAGCAGGAGTTCCTGGCCAGGCGCGGGTCTACGGGCACGCCTACCCGTTGCCGCGCATGCCGCGCAGTGCGGCGCGCCAGCCGGCAAACGGAACCGACGTCTGCTGCCGCTGTCGCAGGGCTGACCTCATGATGCGTAGCAAGTACACGCATCCGAAGGATTGCCCTGACCACGCTCAGGCAGCCGTCGACCGCAAACAGCACGAGGCGGCGGCCAAGGTACGCCAGGTCCGGCAGCAGCGTTTGGCACGTGCCGAGTGGCTCGATTGGTTCCCGCCACGCAAGCTCGACTAACTTCCGCCAACTCCGAGATCCCGGCGAGTTAGAGACGATCGCTTCCGTCAAGCGAAAGCTGTAGACAGCCTCAATCGTTGACCTGCTACAAGAGGGGCAGTGCGCAACGGATGCGCCGGTGATCGCAAGTCTGAACCTGCGCAGGTGAGCCATCGAGACCCGTGCCGGGATTGAGCGCCGTGGTCCGCGCATTGCGCGAGGCCGCGGGCGTGAGCCAGGACGGCTGGGCGGCTCGACTTGGTTATGGCCGCCGGACGATCCAGCACTGGGAACACGGCGAGCTGCCGCCCGACGCTGACGCGACCGAGTCGCTGATACGACTGTGCCACGAGCTCGGATTGCTCCGTGAGTACCGAGAAGGTGCCCTGTCCGGGCTTACCGTCACCGCCGATTGGCTTCGCTCCGCGGTGACCGAGGCACGCCTGGCGCACCGAAGCTCGCCGACCGAGCGCGGTTCGCTGGTTGCCGGGGAGCATGGAGTCGTTCAGCGGCCTGGTCCTGCACACCGCGACCTGCCGCTCCACCTGACGCCGTTCATCGGTCGCCAACGTGAGGTGGCGGAGCTGCAGCGACTGTTGGACCGCCAGGGAGTCCGCCTGCTCACGCTGACCGGACCCGGCGGGGTCGGCAAGACGCGCCTGGCGCTGCACGTTGCCGAGCAACGACGAGCCGAGCTCGACGAACGGCTCGTGTTTGTCGCGCTGGCGGCGATCACCGAGCCGGCGCAGGTGCTGCCAGCCATTGCTCAGGTGCTCGGGCTTCAGGAGCGATCGGGCCAGGCGCTACTAGGCACGCTCGCGCGTCACTTGTGCGAGCGGCCCACGCTGCTCATCCTCGACAACTTCGAGCATGTGATTGAGGCTGCTCTGGCGACCCCGGATCTGCTCGCGGACTGCCCCACACTGAAGGTGGTCGTGACAAGTCGGGTCGCGTTGCGGCTGTATGGAGAACGCGAATACCCGGTCAAGCCGTTGGATATTCCCGCGTCAGACATCCGCGATCTGGGCAAACTGGCTGAGTACGACGCCATTCAGCTCTTTCTCGATCGGGCTCAGGCAGTACAGCCCGATTTCCTGTTCACCACCGACAACGCGCCAGCAATTGCTGCGATCTGTCAGCGCCTGGACGGATTGCCGCTCGCGCTCGAGCTCGCCGCCGCACGTGTGCGCGTACTGGCGCCCGATGCCCTCGTGCGACACCTGGAGCAGCCGCTACGCGCCCTCACTGGAGGAGCCCGCGATCTCCCCTGGCGCCAGCAGACGCTGCGCGCGACCATCGCCTGGAGCCACGACCTGCTGCACCCCGAGGAACAGGTGCTCTTCAGACGCTTAGCGGTCTTCGCCGGCGGATTTACGCTCGGCGCCGCGGAAGCGACCGTTGGCGAGTTCGGCCTTGATGTGCTGGATGGGATCGAAAGTCTGCTGAGTAAGAGCTTGCTGTACCAGCAGACGGTCGGTCGTCACACGCGCTATGCGATGCTCGAAACGCTGCGCGAGTTTGCTCGCGAGAAGCTGGCCGACAGCGCCGACGAACGGCCGACGCGTCACGCACATGCGCGCTACTACCTGGAGTGGCTAAGCGGCGGCCAGCCCACGAATTTCATGCGGCTACCGGTGTTGTCGGGCTACATCTCGTCCTGGGTCGAGGTGGAGGAAGAGCGGGCGAACCTGCGCGAGGCGGTCGCCTGGTGCATCCAAACGGGTGATCTGGATACTGGCGGCTGGCTGGTACAGAAGCAGTTCCAGTTCTGGCACCGGTGTGGGCCACTGAGTGAAGGCCGGGCATTGGCTGAGCAGCTGCTTGGTTTGGCGGGCCAACCGGACTCCGCTGCTCGCGTCGCGGCCTACTGCACGGCTGGTTTCCTGGCGTACGCGGACGCCGACCTCGACGCTGCGCGGCAGCGCCTCGAGGCAGGTCTCAGCAGTGCCCGCGCGATTGACGAGCGGATGGCAGCCGCCTTCTGCCTGGACCATCTGGGGCGAATCGAGCTGTCCGAGGGAAATCTGCCCGCCGCACGGCGCTTGCTCGCCGAACAGCTCGCGATCTGCCGTGACGCCGGCGACCCGATGCCCATCGCGGTCGCACTGTGGCCATCGGGCCTGCTGAGCTATCTGTCGGGCGAGTACACGCTAGCGCGAAATCAGTGGGAGGAAATCGCCCGACTCGGTTTTCCCGATCCGCCGCCACTCCAGGGCCTGGGTCACCTGGCATTGCTCGAGGGCGATGTCGGGCGCGCCGCGCGCTTGTTTTACGAAGCCTGGGATCTGGCGCAGCAGCACCGATCGGTTCAGTCGAAGCTGGTGATCCTGGGCGATCTGGCCGTGCTCGCTCTCGCGCATGGGAACCCAGAAGCTGCAGCCCGGCTACTCGGCGCCCGCGACCGGCTCTTCGCCCAGTTCGGAAGCCGAGACGACGTGGTGACGCGATTCTTCTACGACAAGGCTTTGGCCGGCGTGCGTGACACCATCGCGGCCGAGACCCTCAATCGCGCCTGGACCGCGGGATCCACACTGAGCCTGGATGAGGCATTCGAATACGCGCGGTCGATCGTCCCGCCACCGCGTGCACTCAACTGAACGTGAAGGCGCGCTGCTCGGCCGCCTGCTTCACGTACGCGATAGCGGCCAGCGCTTGATCGGCGGGCAGGTGTTCGACGATCACCGCGGTATCTTCGCCTAAAGCGCTGACTACCTCGAAGAATGCGTCCAGATCGAGCAGGCCCTGGCCGGGTGGCGCCTCGGAGATGTGCACCACCAGCTCCGGATCCGCTCGAACGTCCTTAATGTGCGCCGACTTCGTATAGCACGCGCCCAGAGTGCGCCACATGTGGCGCATCATCGCCGCGTTGTCCCAGACCCTGGCGAAGTCGCCGAGCAGGTTGACCGGGTCGAAGTTGGCGCGCACCCAGGGTGAGTCCACCGCCAGAATGACCTCACGGATATGCTCCGGAGTGTCGAGCGCGGTCGTGACATGGCACTCCAGAGCCAAGATGACGCCGGCCTCCTCAGCCCACGGGACAACGCGGCGCAAGCTGTCAATCAGGCGCTCACGCGTGGCGGGCGCATGATTGTCCGGGTGCGGACCATAGAAGGCACTGGCATGCCGCGAGCCACAGCCACTGATGATCATCTCCGCGCCGAGTAGTTTCGCCGTCTCGAAGGCGGCACGGAGTCGATCGAGCTCGGACGACAAGACGGCGTTGTCGGGATGAGTCAACTGCGGGTTGTAGCCGGTCGCCTGCACGATCGACAGGCCATGCTCGGCCAACACAGCGCGCACGCGAGCCGCCTCGACGGCTACAGCCTCAGGCGAGGGCTGGAAGTGCGTCGTCAGGACACGCACGCCCAGGTCGGAAAGTTGGCGAGCCAGTGCGGCGTCAAAGTCCGAGGGGAGGCGCGGCAGCGGTCCGCCGGCCACACCCAGACGCAATCTCACGGCAGTGGTCCAACGTGCGCCTCGGTGTGCACCAGCTGCCCGTTCAGGCTCATCCCTTCACGGGCTGCCACCCAGACCGCGATTGCCGCCACCTCCTCGGGCTTCTGGAGTCGATCCAACGGACTGCCAGCCGCGCGCTGCGCGGCGAACTCCTGGGGACTCATGCCTTCGAATTCCGCCATCTGATCGGCAATCGGACCGAACATCCCCTCGCGCACTGATGTCGGATACAGCACGGTCGTGGCGATGTTATATGGAGCCAACACCAGCGCGGTGGACTTGGACAGATGGTTCAGCGCGGCCTTACTGGCGCCGTACGCAGGCAAGAACGGACGGCCTCGTTCTGCCGCGCCGGAGCTGATGTTCAGAATCTTGCCACGGCAGTTGGTCGACTGGTGGGGAGTCTGGCCTTGCATCATCCGCCCGGCGCGCTGCGTCGCCAGCAGCGCAGCGTCGAGATTGACGGCGAACACACGCCGCCAGGCCTCGAGCGGAAAGTCCAGCAGCGGCGCGACATGAAAGATACCGGCGTTGTTGACCAGGATGTCCAGGCGGGCGAAGTCCTCACGCAAACGGCTGAAGAGGCGATCTTGCGCGTCTGGCGAGGTCACGTCGGTGGTCACGGCCAGTGCGCGACCACCGGTCGATGCGATCGATGCCGCGGTGTCCGCCGCCGCGTCGGCGTCGATATCCGCCACCACGACCGAGGCACCCTCGGCGCCGAACGCGCACGCGATCGCCTGGCCAATACCCTTGCCGGCGCCGGTAATCAGAGCGGTCTGGCCATCGAGCCGCCGATCAGACGGCATTCAGCCTTTCACCGCTTTGTCGAGGCCCTTCATCATGTTGTCGATCGCCTCCTCGGGCTTGATCTCGCCCAGCAGCACGCGCTGGAAGTTTGGCAGCACGACGGTCAGCCCCCAGTTCGAGGAGCCCGCGAAGGCCGGGGCTGGACCGCCGAACTTGAGCGTGTCAATGGCCGCGGCGTAGTACGGATTCTTCTGCACCCGCGCGTCTTCGACGACTTTGGTCGAAGATGGGAAGTAGCCGGTCGATTCGAGGAACGTGATCTGCGTGTCCGGCTGCGCCCAGTGGTCTAGCCACGCCCAGTCCGCGTCCACGTTCTTCGGGTCGCTCATGCCGTTGTACGAATAGCTGACATCGGCAATATGCGCCGCCGGACCGGCCGGTCGCGCCAGCGTGCCGAACTTACCGGAGTCCGCGCCGAGGGCGGTACTGACGTCGATGAGCGATCCGGTGTGGTGCCACAGCATGGCAGTTTGACCGGTCGTAAAGCCGGTCATGATCTGCTGGAAGCTGTCATTGGTGACGCTCGGCGGCACCGCCTTGTGTTTCGTGAACAGCTCGCTGAACCAGCGCAGTGCGTCGGTCGCCTTCTGAGGGTCCATCGCTGGCTGGCCCTTGTCATCCACGATTGGTGAGCCGAACGAACGGATGACCTCGATCAGCATGCCCTCGCCGCCGCCGGCGCCGCGCATGCCAAAGCCAAAGCGGTTCTTCGATGGATCGGTCAGCTTGATCGCGGCGTTCTGGAACTCGTCGAAGGTCTTGGGCGGCGCCAGTCCGGCCTCTTTGAACCAATCGGCGCGGTAATACATCCAGTTGACGAAGGCAAAGCTGGGGACGCCGTAAATCTTGCCGTTGATCGTGGCGTCCTTGAAGCGTTCGTCCGGCAGATACTGACGCTGATCCCACGATGCCACGCGCGAGGTCAGGTCGATCAAACCACCCATGGCGGCCATATCCGGCAGGCGAACGCTCGAAATCATCGTGGTTTCGGGCTTGCCGCCGCCCTGGACCGCGAGCGTGAACTTGGCCATGAAATCGGAGTTGGGCACATTCTCGCTGTTGACGGTGACGTTCGGATACTTGTCCTTGAAGGCCTTGGTTACCTTGGTCAGCCCGTCCATCTCGCTCTGGCTGGTGAAGGTATGCCAGTAGCTGACCGTGCCCGTGAGCGCCGCAGGCTTGACTGCCGCTGGAGTAGGCGCGCTCGATTGGGAGACACCAGGTGGCGCCACAGCCTGCGGCGCGCACGCCACGAGTAATAGCCCACTGCCAGTAAGCGCCGTCGCTCTGAGAAAATCGCGTCTATGCATGACGTCCCTCCCTATTGACAACTTTTAGCCTTTCACGGCGCCCAGCGTGAGGCCGCGCACGAGTGCGCGCTGGACGAGCGCAAAGAACAACAGAATCGGCGCAATGCTGATGACGCCGCCAGCCGTCAGCAGACCCCACGGCAGTTGATATTCGCCGACCATCAACTGCAACCCGACCGGCCAGGTCCGAATCCCCTGGCTCGTGGTGAGCATCAGCGCGAACAAGAACTCGTTCCACGCCGAAATGGCGATCAGCACCGCCGTCGCCGCGACGCCCGGCCGTGCCAGCGGCAACACGACTCGGAGAATAGCGCCGGCGCGCGTGCAGCCATCTATGCGCGCCGCGTCCTCCAACTCCGGTGGGATAGTGTCGAAGAATCCTTTCAGAATCCAGATACTGACCGGGGTCAGAAACGCGGTATACGCCAGCGTCAGTCCGAGGTGGGTGTCGTATAAGCCCAGCACACGCAGCGCGATGAAGATCGGCAACAACAGCAGCACCGCTGGAAACATGCGGATCACGAGATAGAAGAGCAGGAGTTGGCCGCGCGCTCGGAAGCGGTAGCGCGACAGACTGTACGCGCCGGTGATGCCAACTGCCAGGCACACGAGCACCGTGAGCGCCGTTACGATGGCGCTGTTCAGAAACATGACCGGAAAGCCGGCCTGCGCCCACAGCGTGGCGTAGTTCTGGAACGTCGGACGGAGAGGGATGTACTGGATGTCGGCGGTCACGATGTCGGCGTTTGCTTTCAGCGATGTGAGCGCGGTCCACACGATCGGGAAGACGGCGAATGTGAACGCACCAATCAACACGCCGTATGAGAGCACGTCGTAGAGCCGCTGGGTCTGGCGACGCGAGCGAATCATGACTTACTCACGGGTCACGCCCGACACGCGCACATACGCCGACGTGAACGCCATCAAGACCACCAGCATGACCGTTGCGACCGCCGCGGCCGCGCCGAAATTGAAGCCTGTATAGGCATCGTTGAACGCCAGCAATGACAGCACATGGGTGGCCAGTCCGGGCCCGCCGTGGGTCAGGATGATCATCAAGTCGGGCGCATTCACCAGGCCGATGACGCGCAGGATCACCGACGCCACGATCACCGGCGTCAGCAGTGGCAACGTGATGCGCCAGAAGCGATACCACGCGTTGGCACCGTCGACTTCCGCTGCTTCGTACAGTTCGTCCGGCACACCCTGTAAGCCGGCCAGCAGCAGCAACGTGAAGAACGGAAAGTTCTTCCACAGGTCCACGACCAGGACGCCGGCCATCGCCGTCTCTGCTTGGGCAAACCAGGCTACATAGGTCTGCAGCACGCCGAGTCGAACCAGCACATCGTTGACCACGCCCAGGCGCGAGTCGAGCAGCAAGCTCCACATGTGCCCAGCGACCACGGTCGGCATGAGCCACGGCAGCAGCAGGCCGATGCGGAGCAGGCCGATCCCACGCAGACGCGGACGGTTCAAGGCCAGCGCAACAATCAGACCCAGCAGGAACTGCGAGCCTGCCCCGACGGCGACCCATACGACCGTGTTTCGAGCCGCCGTCCAGAACACGGAATCCGTCCATAGGTCGGCGTACTGGGCGAGGCCTACGAAGCTCGGCACGGGTGCGCGCAGCAAGTTGTAGCGTTGGAAGCTGAGCCAGACGCCCGAGGCAACCGGGTAAATCGCGACCATCGCGACGAGCACCAGGCTGGGTAGCAGCAGGTAGTACGCCCAATGACCCGACTCTGACAGGTCGCCCAGATGCCACGCCGGCCGCGCCACTGGCTCGGATGGCAGTGCGATGTGCTCGGCCCGCCTCACACGGCGACGTTACCACTCACCGCCGAATGCGACGCGCTCAACTGAATGTGCGGCCGAAGGCGAAGCTCACGGGCACAGGCGTCCTGGTCACCGCGCCGGTCGGATGCAGCCGGCCCGAATTCTGGTTGATTCGGAACGGCACCACGGTATCGGAGTTCTGGTTGCCGACGAGCATCAACCTGCCCGACGGATCGATGTTGAAGCCGCGCGGGATCGCCCCCTGCGTCGACGTCCAGCCGATCGTCGTCAACTTGCCCGTGGCCTGGTCGATGCGGAAGCCAACGATGCTGTTGTGCCCGCGATTGGAGCCGTACACGAACTTGCCGCTCTGGTGAACGATGATTTCCGCCGTGCTGCTGGTGCCAGTGAATCCGGCAGGCAACGTCGAGACCGTCTGCAGCCAGGTGAACGTCCCGCGCGCCGCGTCGTAGCTGAAGGCGGTGATCGACGACACCATCTCGTCGATGACGTACACGAACTTGCCAGTTGGATGGAACGACATATGCCGCGGGCCGGAGCCGGACGCGACCTGCGCATGATCCAGATTGGTGTTCGCGACAAGCATCCCGGTGCTCGTATTGAGCGTCCACGACCAAACGTTGTCCGTGCCGAGGTCGGGTCCGAAGACGAATGCGCCAGCCGGATCGAACTTTGTGTCGTGCGGATGCGGCGCCTCCTGGCGCGCCGTGTTCGGACCGTGACCGGTCACCGCGAAGACGCCGGTGGCCGGGCCGAGCGAGCCATTGGCCTGGATAGGCAGCACGCTCCAGTTCGCGCCGATGTAGTTCGCCACGAGCGCGAATTTGCCCGTCGGGTCGACGATCACATGGGCCGGAATCGCGCCTTGTGTCGGCTGGTCGCCAAGCGACGTGAGCTTGCCCGTTGCGGGATCGATCGCGAAGGCGGTGATGCCGCCCGTATTGCTGGCCCCTTTCCAGGTCGACACCTCGCTCGTGGCGTACAGATGGCTCATGCTGGCGTCGGTGGCGACCCACGACGGGTTTTCGATCTCGAACACCTGAATCAGGCTGAGCGCGCCGGTGCGGCCGTCCATCTTGAAGGCGTAGATACCTCTGGCGGTGCTCGGCTGGACGCCGCCGGGCGCGGTGTGCGGCGCCGTGTAGGTTCCGACGTAGACGTAGCGTGACGGCGCTCGCTGGCCGTCGTCCCTTTCGTCGTCCTCTGCGTCGTTATCCGCGTGGACAACGGCCGGCGCAACGAACGCCGCCAGAGCCGCCGCGCCAACAAGTGGAAACAAATCCCGACGACCAATCTTGATCGCCTCTGTCGACTCGTTCATGCCCACCTCCTGCTACGATGGTCTGACCATTCCTGAGCGTCCTTGGTGCGGGCAAAGTGGGGCCACGATACACCATCTGGCTCCGACTCGGCGTCGCGTGGAGCACGGTGGGCGAGGCGACTCGCGCTCGCGCAACGCGTTGAGTTGAGTCAGGCTGCGTCGCGCGCCACGTCGTATATGTACTCGGCCAGGCCCCGCCGCACGCCCGGCATGCTCCGCAGCCTGGAGAGGGCGGTCGCTTCGATCTGGCGGACGCGCTCGCGGCTAAGCCCCAACTCGATGCCGACCTCCAACAGAGTCCGCTCGGTGAGCCCGTCAAGTCCGAACCGGAGTTGAAGCACCTCGCGTTCGCGAGGAGTGAGCTCGGTCAAGACGCGCTGTAACCTCGCGGATAAATCGGCGCTTTCAGCCGCCCTCGAGCCGGCCTGCTCAGCCGCCTCGTCTGGTAGCGACTCGCCGAGGGTGCGCTGATCGTCCCCGCCGATTCGCGTGGGCGAATCGAGCGGTAACGGCGAGCGTGCCATTCGTCGCGCAGCGCTCAGTTGAACTACGTTGACGCGTAGCGTCTGGGCAAGCTCATCGTCCGTCGGCTGCCGCCCGAGCTCAGCCGTGAGCGCACCTTCCGCTCGCTTGGCATCGGTCAGGAACGCGACCACATGAGTCGGGAGGCGGACTGCGCGCGAGTGCCGGTTGAGTGCGCGCATCACGCTCTGGCGGATCCACCAATGCACGTATGTGCTGACCCGGAATCCGCGCCTCCAGTCGAATTTGTCAATACCGATCTGCAGCCCCAGGTTGCCTTCCTGGACCAGATCAAGCAGTGCAAGCCCGCGCCCGAGATAGTTCCGCGCCACTGACACCACGAGGCGCAGGTTGCATTCAATCAGGCGCCGCTGCGCCTGGCAGCCCATATCGACAAGCTGCTCGAGCCGGCTGCACTCCTGTTCGCTGAGCGTCGTGGTCGATGCCGTCAGTTGAGCGGTCGCCGCTCTGCCCGCGTCTCGATGCTGTGCGAGCGCGACTTCCTCCTGCGCCGTAAGCAATTCGTGAAGCACAATCTCGCGAAAATAGGCCTCCGGTGACGTGTCGTCTGTGGCGTTGCCCGGTGTATGAAAGTCCGCGCGCGCTCGCATGGCTCACCTCTCCTCCCGTTCCTCAGCGCGGCGCCCCATCCTGAGGCGCCGCCTGGTGCTTGGCCTAGTGCGCGCGGACCTACTCCTCCAGGGCGGCCAGGGTCGCTAACCCCTGCACCTGGATCTGTCGCGGCTTGGCGCGTTCGGCTTTGGCCATAGTGACCATGAGCAGCCCATTGCTGAAGAGCGCTTCTACCTTGGACGCGTCAACAGACGTGCCCAGCTGCAGGGCGCGTCGGAACCTGGTCGGGCCTTGATCGAACTCGTGCCAGACGGCCCTGGCGCCCTCAGGCGCCTGGACCCGCAGCGCACCTTCGATCGCCAGCGTGTTCTCATGGACCGTGACATTGAGCGTCTGTTCATCGAGACCGGGCGCCAGCAGCGCGGCCACGTAGGTGTCTTCTGTTTCCCAGACATTCACGGGCAGGGACTGGAAACCAGCGCTGCCGCCGTCCGCTGCGCTGGAAGGCGCAAACGGTGCAAACGATCGCTCGTAGGACCCGTCCACGATGTGGTGGAGCAGGTGTGCGTAGGCGCGCGAGCGCCCGAGTTCAATGGACATGGCGTCCAACTTTCTTGCAGGGCTGGGCAAAGCCTTATGGCGCATGCCTCGGCGACCCTTCGTGCCCGTGCGTCTACATCATACACTATCAAAAGATTTGACAATGCTGTTGTTAGAGCTCACCAGAGGCATACGCGCCAGCCGGCGCGTGAGCACCTCGCCCTCGGCACGCGTGCCGTTGTCATAGTTGTTGATCGTTCGAGCTCGGTCAGAATGCGCTGGGGCGGCCCTGCGCCCCATCCACCGCGATATTCGCACCGTTGATCCACGACGCACGCTCGGACAAGACGAACGCCACAACGTCTGCCACTTCTTCAGCCGTGCCCAGTCGACCCCACGGAAACTCGCGTCGTTCGAACTCCCCAAACCGGTCCGCGTCGCGCTCACGAAATCGGGCCCAGCTGCCACCCGCAAACATGATCGAACCAGGGCTCACCGTGTTGACGCGAATCCGCGACGCCGCGAGCTCCCACGCCAGAGCCCCAGCCAGAAAGATTTCGCCCGCTTTGGCTGCACCGTACTGTGCCGTCGGGCCAGGCTTCCAGCCCGAGATCGATGCGATCGACACCGCGCTGCCACCACCGCGCGCCTGCATGTGCGGCACCGCTGCGCGAATCGATCGCACGGCGTGGAACAGGTTCAGCTCAAAGGTGCGCAGCCAATCCTCTGGAGTGGATTCAAGCAATCCCCGACCCGACGAGCCGCCGACATTGGCCACCACGAGATCGACTCCGCCGAGCGCCGCGGCTGCGTCGTCGACAAAACGCTCCGCCTCGCCCGCGGATGTCACATCGGTGACTACGCCATGGGCTCGAACGCCCGTTGCGCGCAGCTCGGAGAGCGTCGAGTGCAGGGTCTCAGCGGTGCGCCCGCAGATCGCGACGTCCACTCCCTCGAGCGCCAGGCGCAGCGCCGTCGCGCGACCAATGCCCCGGCTTCCGCCAGTCACCAGTCCGACTTTTCCAGTCAGGCCCAGATCCACCGCCCGCCTATGATACTGAGCATCCGCGGTTGGTCGGGCCAGCAGATCAGGCGCAGTACGTGCTGGAGCGCGGCTGACGTTTACTTGTCAATAGACCTGAGCAGCTTTTCTTCCACCCACAAGCGTTCGCGGACCGCGGCGATGTCTTGCTTCAAGGAGTGAATCCGAGACCACGGGGGATGCGGCGGCTCCTTGGCGGCGATCTCCTCGGGCGTGCGCGCGTCAGTTGTGCCGAGCGTCGACAGCAGCTGCTGCTTTTCCTTGAGCTCCGCGCGCAACGCCTCGACTGATGCTCGCTGTTGCGCGATCTCCGCATCCGTGCCGCCGAGCGTCCACAGATGCTCCTGTTTGGCCACGGCTTCCTTGTCCAGGAGCGGAGCGTCGATCTGTTTGCCGATGTCGGATTCGGCACCCACGCGCTGCTTCAGGACATCAAGCGGCACGGACTTGATCCTCGCTTGCGCAACGATGTCCGTGAGCGGGCCGTCGATCAACGCGCGCATCTGGCGCCAATACTCCGCTGAAACATCAGCGCGACCGATGGGCTTGCCGCCTGGCGACGGCAGGGCCGTCTCGAGCTGGTAGTCCACGTACTCGCGCAGTGCCGCCGGGTCCTGCCCGCCGAGCCGTGATTGCACAATGAGGTCCTCGAACGAGCCACGCCGGCCAATGGCTGCTTCGATCTTCCTGGCTGTCTCCTGTTGATGGCGCACGCGTGTGTCGGTGCCACCAATTGGAAAGGAGAGATGGTAGTACCGTGAGCGATAGCCAATCATGCCGCGGAACAAGTCGCCCACGAAGCTCGTGCTCTTGTCGTAGGGTTTGGCCGTCTCGCCCTCGAGCACAGCCTGCACATCCACGACATGCGCAGTACTCGGTACGTTGCTGATGGTCGTGCCAGTCGTCCCGGTGAAGGGATCGCTCTCGGTGTTGTCGCTGAAGCCGACCTTGACAATCACCTTCAGGGTCGCTTCTCGTCCTCGGGCTTGCGTCGCCGCGATTTCGGTGCGCCGGGCATTGATCGCTTGTCGCATCTCCGGATAAGCATCGGCGACGGCGTCGCGGATGTACTCGCGCGTGGCCTGGCCACGGATTTCGGCATAGGACTGCTCGAGGTAATGATTGAGTATCTGCACCAGGACGATCTGGCCGATGTCGAGGCCAATCGCGGCAACCTCGGCCCTGGTGATCCCGCCGCCGCCAGCAGCTGGTGCTCGTGTCGGCGGGACGTCGACGGATTCGTCCTGAGGCGCATTGGCACGCGCTGCAGTGGTGCCCGCGGGAACCGTGCGCGTCGTCGAGCCGGTTGCAGCCGACGACCCCGTGCCCGGCGGTGTGCTCGCGGTGCTTGGAGCAGGGCGGGGCGGAGCCGCGGCGGGCTCGTCCAACAACTTGTCCGGGAGCTGACCATATGGATTCAAGCGCGAGATGCGCAGACCGGCTGGAGGTACCTGGCGCTCGACTTTTGCGCCGCCTGCGCCAGTTCCGGCGACGACGATTTTGCCGCCCAGCGCGGTGGCGCGCATGATCGCATAACGCTCTTTCATCACCTGATCGCCGAACTTCGTTCGAGTCACCGGATTGCCACCCTTCGTAAAGCGACCCGTTGTTGTGCGGAACGAACCCTGGAGATCGGCGGCGGTCACCGGCCGGTCCTTGGGAATCCCACCTTTAATCCCACTCTTGATCGCCCCGGTACTCTTCTTGTCGCCCAGGATCACCTCGTCGTCTTTGACCAACGCCCAATCGGCAATGCGCTCGGGGATTTCGAACACTTGCCCGTCTTTTGTCACCACTCGGTTGATCGAAACCTGCTCGAGAAACTGGTGTTCGGGATAGTTGACCCGCAACTGGAGGACATCGCGCCGCTCCAGAAGGTTGTAGTATGCCTTCGTCTCGCCGGCGCGAATGCCCGCCCAATCTCTTCGTTCGAACGTGCCCGATGTTCCGAGCTCCCACGTTGGTACCTTCGGCGCGCTGCTCTCCACCCCGGCGATTCGGACACGTTCGGCGTTGATGCTGGCCTGAACCGCTGCGAGCTGCGCCCGTAACTCTTCCTCGGTTTCGCACTGGACCCCGAGTCCAGCGCCGCTCGGTGCGGGCGGGACGGTGCGCCCGGCGATCGCCAGATGTGCCGCTTGCGTGGCGTGGCGCTCGAGACCAGCGGACGCGCCGCCCGACGCACTGACTCCGCGCTGTTGTTGCTGGATGACGTGCGCCAGCTCGTGGGCAATGAGCCACTGCCCGGCGACCGTGTGCGGCTCAAACCGATGCTCGCGGAAATAGATATCTCGGCCATACGTGAACGCCGCGGCGTGCAGACCGCGCGCCGCGGTGTCCGCTTCACCTCCGATGTGCAGCCGAATATTGGCAAAGTCGAATCCAAAAGCAGGCTGCACACGATCGCGCAACGCCGGCGGCAGGCCCTCGGCCCGCGGCGCAGCCGAGCGCCGGGGGTAGACGCCCAGATCGCTGGACGGCCCCGGCGCTCGGGATTGATGTTGCTGCTGGGCAAAGATCGTCACGGATCGAGGGGTGACCGTCGTGCTGCAGTCGGACCAGCCTAGACCCCGCTGCTCAGCCGCCGCTCAGGCTCGGATCAAAGGGGAGTTAGCTGCCGCGGGTCCAGACCACCTCACCCACGCGTTCGCCGAGCGTCTTGCCCGTATCGACGTCGTTTCGGTAATGGATGCCGCCCATAATCCGCGCCTCGCCGGCCTGGTCAACCAGGGCATCCAGTGAGCCTGCTTCGGACGGAAACTGGCGCGTCATGATAGTCGCCGCTGCGCCGGCGAAACACGAGTGCGCCGACGGGTAGCTGGGGTGGTTGGGTGTCGCGAACAGGGTTGTGATCGTCGGATCGATCATCGCCGGCCGCGGGGCCCAATAAGCGTACTTGGCATCCCAACAGGCGATTCCGGCGTCGTGCATGGCGATGTTGACGAGCGCGTACACGCGTGACGCCTGCACCGCATCGTCCTGCAGTCGGTGCTCGAAGATGAGGCGGCTAGCCAGATCGTTCCAGTATTCGAATACGGCGCGGCCACCGAAGTACTCCCAGTAGCTCGCCGTCAGGTTGGTCAGATTGGTGCGGGCGTAGTTCTTCACCTCCGCCGCATCGCGCTCCATCTGCTCGGAATCGGACGCCGGGGGAGGGCCGGGCCGAAATTGGCTGCCACTGGTGAGCGTCCACGGCTTCCACGAACCCGCTAGCGGCTCGATCGGGTTTGTGCCTGTCCACTTGCCAGGCTCGGTCGGGACGCTGCCCGTCCACTTCGCGTCAGAGCCATCGGTCTTGCCCCATGCGACGGCCCGCTCTCCGACCTGGCGACCTAGCGCAAGCCCGGCCGCAGTGTCGCTGGGATACGCGACACCAGCTTCTACGCGCGAGCGCCCCGCTTCCTCGGCCCAACTCGCAAACAGGTCTCCGTCCGCGGGAAAGAGGTAGGCAAGCACACCCGCCGCGGCACCCGCTGCCGCTGCCCGTTCATCCGGATACCCAGGTGTCACAGGCATCGCGATGGCCGCGCGCGATGTCGCGGGCCGTGCACGGTTGTGGGCCTGTTTGCTGTCATCGGCCGCGACGATCGCCTCGTAGATCGCAACGTTCATCAGCGCCATCAGCCGGATCGCGCGATTGCCACCGACGCCGTGGCTCTGGGCGTACGTAATCGCCCGCTGCGTCCAGCGGTATGGCGGAGCGCCGGCATCCCAGTAGTGGATGCGGTCGAGCGCCGCGACGTCACGATTGTCGGCCAACGCCTGGATCTCGGCCAGCTCGACGAGCGTCTCGGCCGCATCTGGCGGCGGACCCAGGCGCAGCTCGCCCGGCGACGACAACAGCCACGTGCTCCAGGTCGGCGTTTGAGTTTGACGCTGAGCCGTCGCGGCCGATGTGAGGGTCGGTCTAGATGCGAGGCTGGCAACGACAAGAACAACGGCTAGAGCCGAGAACCGCCACTTGACTGTGGGCATGAGCTTCCTCCCTCGAAGGTTGCAGATTGGGCGAGTCTCGACTGGCGCTGGACCTCGCGCCACACACCAGCCACACTTTCAGCCACACAAGTGGCAACACGCCTGCCGAGTTTCGCCGCGTTGCTTCGACGCGAGCGCCGCGCCTTGGGCCTGACACAGGCTGAGCTGGCCGAGCGCGCCCAGTTGAGCGAACGCGCGATCAGCGACATGGAGCGCGGCCTGAAGAGTCCTCAGCGCGCAACATTGCGCCTGCTGGGCGAGGCACTGCGACTCACTCCGGAGCAGCTGGATGAGCTGGAGGCGGCGCGTCAAGCGCGTCGCAGGCTGGGCGCTGGGTCTCCGGCCTGGTCGCCCACACACAACCTGCCATTGACGCGCACTACCTTCGTCGGGCGCGAGCAGACGCTGGCAGAGGTTCGACGTCTGCTTGGCGCCTCATCCGCGGGCGCTCGGCTTTTGACGCTCACCGGGCCGGGCGGAACAGGCAAAACCCGCGTGGCGTTGGAAGCCGCCACGTTCCTGCTCGCGGACTACGCCGATGGTGTGTTCCTGGTGGACCTGGCGAGTGTCTCAGATGCGGGTCTGGTCGCGGCCAGCATCGCGCACGTGCTCAATGTGTCAAACGACGGGTGGCGACCGCACCTGGAGGGGCTGAAGAACTACTTACGCGACCGACGGCTGCTGCTGATTCTCGACAATTTCGAGCAGGTGCTCGGCGCGGCTGTCGAGATCGGCGAGCTCTTGTCAACGTGCCCACACTTGCATGTGTTGGTGACCAGCCGCGCCCCGTTGCGCCTAGTCGGCGAGCAGGAGCTGACGGTCCCGCCGCTCGCCCTACCGGACGCGGTTACTGACCTGCATGCGTTTGGCACGTGCGAGTCAGTGCAGCTGTATGTCGAACGCGTGCGCGCCGTCAAAGCCGACTTCGCACTGACAGCTGAAAACGCGGCAGCTGTGGCTGAGATCTGTCGGCGGCTGGACGGGCTGCCCCTGGCGATTGAGCTGGCCGCCGCGCGCACTCGCCTGCTCGAGCCGCGGGCGATGCTGGCGCCACTCGAACGCCGACTGCAGCTGCTCACGGGAGGGGCGCGCGACCTGCCGGCTCGGCAACAGACGCTGCGCAACACAATCGCCTGGAGCTACGACCTGCTCGACGAGCAGGAACAGGCTTTGTTCCGCCAGCTGGCCGTGTTCGTGGGCGGCTCCAGCCTGGAGGCCACGCAGGCAGTGTGCGCCTTCGGCGCGGGTATCGATCTGATCGACTCGCTGGTGGCCAAGAGCCTGGTGCGAACCATGGGCGGGACCAGCGGCGAGGTGCGCATTGGCATGCTCGAGACGATTCGCGAGTTCGGCCTCGAACAGCTCGCGTGGACGGGCGAGCTCGAGCCGTTGCGACGTCGGCATGCCGAGTATTTCGTGGCCCTCGCCGAGTGCGCCGAACCAGGGCTTGGAGGGCCGAACGTCCGGATGTGGCTGGACCGACTCGACCTGGATCGTGACAATCTGCGCGCGGCGCTCGAATGGAGCCTGGCCCAGCCCAGACCGAGCGGCGACACGGCGCTTCGCCTGGCGGGCGCGCTGGCGCGCTACTGGTGGATCGGCGGCCACTTCGGCGAAGGCAGCCGCTGGCTCAACCGCGCCCTGGCCACGACGTCTACTCGTACGCCGGCACGACAGAAAGCCCTGTATGGCGCAGGTTGGTTGGCGCACGTTCAGCGCGACCTGGCCTCAGCAAAGCGCCTGCTCGAGGAGAGCCTGGCCATCGCCGAAGATGTGCACGACGACTGGGCGCGTGCCTGGGTGCTGCACGTCCTCGGTCGCGTGGCCTACTTCGACAACGACTCACGTGCTGCCCGCCAGCTCGCGGAGAAGAGCTTGCACATCGCCGAGGCGCTTGGCGATCGCTGGCTGATCGGGTGGGCTGTGCACCTGCTCGGGCTGGCGGCACACATCGCCCACGACGATGCGACCGCGCACGCCTGTTATGAGCGCAGCCTGGCGATTCGTCGGGAGCTCGGCCATCTCGAAGGTATCGTCATCGTCCTCCACCTACAGGGCATGCTTCACCATCGGGCGGGCGCTTTTCCGGCGGCGTTGGCGCTGTACCACGAAGCGCTCGAGATTGCCCGCGAGCTCAATGCAGGATGGCTGGTGCGGACGATCCTGTCGCTTTTCGCCGGCCTGGCGGCCGAGCGGCAGCCGGAGCTCGCGGTGCGCCTTGGCGGCGCCGTGACGGTCATGAGCGAATCGGCGCACACGCTGAACATTCCGTTGACCGAAGCGCTGTTCACCCAGGGCATGCAGGTGGCGCGACAAAGACTTGGCGACGCCACGTTCGCGGCTGCCTGGGCGCATGGCCGACTCATGTCCTTGGATGCGGCCATCGCGGCGGCGTGGTCGGTCGAGGTCGCGTCTGGCGGCGAGTTTCCGGCTCGCCTGACCCACGCCGAGGTCGAAGTGTTGCGCCGACTGGCGGACGGTCGCACGACCCCTCAGATTGCCGCGGACCTGGACGTCGCCAGCTCGACGGTCGAACGCCACATCACCCACATCTACCAGAAGATTGGCCGACGCGGCCGAGCGGCGGCGGCGGCCTTTGCCGTGGAGCACGGACTCACGTGAGGGCATTCCCTCAGGCCGCCGAGCCCAGAATTGACGGGCTTCTCGGATAGCGTTCTGCGCCCGATCAGCCTACCCTTCGGCGCATGCTCGACGAGATGCTCGAATCCGCTACAGAACAGACCAGCGCGCGCGATTGGCGCGCCATTCCACGCGAGCTTGGACCGCGATTCGCGGAGCGAGCGGGCGTCCACGACGCCAGTGATGCGTTCGTCGCGGAGAACTATGTCGAGCTCAAGGCATGCGGCGCCTTTTCCGCGGGCGTGCCCGTTGATCTCGGTGGTGGCGGCGCCACCCACGCCGAACTGTGCGCGCTGATACGCGAGCTGGCTCACTCGTGCGGGGCGACGGCACTCGCGCTTGCGATGCACACGCACCAGGTCGCGGCAACGGTCTGGCGCCGACGCCAGGGCCAGCCGGTGGACGACTTACTGCGACGGATTGCCGCCGAGCAGCTCGTCCTGGTGAGCACCGGCGCCTCTGACTGGCTCGAGTCGTCGGGCCGTGCCGAGCGCGTCGACGGCGGCTACCGCGTCAATGCGCGCAAGATCTTCGGCAGTGGCTCACCAGCCGGTGATCTGCTCATCACGACGACCGTGTACGACGATCCAGTCGACGGCCCGACCGTGCTGCATTTCCCGTCGCCGATGAGTGTCCCCGGCGTGACCGTCCTCGACAACTGGCGTGCGATGGGCATGCGGGGGAGTGGCTCAAACGATGTCATTTTGGAAAATGTGTTCGTGCCCGACAGCGCGGTGTCGTTGCGCAGACCGCGCGGCAGGTGGCATCCGTTCTATAGCGTGATCGCGGTGGTCGCGCAGTCAATTGTCATGTCGGCGTACGTCGGCGTGGCGGAGGCTGCGCGCGAATTGGCGCTGCAGCAATTGCAGCGCAAGCGCGAGGATCCAGATGTCTGGTACGCGGTGGGCGAAATGGAGAATGCCCTCGCCACCGGCCAGATGGCGGTGCAGGCGATGATCGATCTGTGCGCCAACTACGCCTTTGCGCCTGACCTCGTCACAGCCAACACCGCGTTCGTGCGCAAGACCATCGCTACCCAGTCGCTCATCGCCGCGGTCGAGAAAGCAGCCGAGGCCGTCGGCGGTTCGAGCTTCCAGCGCACGAGCGCCCTGGAGCGCTTGCTACGCGACATTCATGGCGCACAGTTCCATCCGCTGCAAGCCAAACGCCAGCACCGCTTCACCGGCCGCGTGGCCTTCGGGCTCGACCCGGTCGACGGCGCAACCTGAGCCAGTGCGCGCGACTCCCGTGGGCACCGTGGCGCGGGCCCCCACCTACCGTCGCAGAATACGATGGGGGTAGGCCACACGCCCGAATAGCACGGGAGAGCTGTCATGCTGAGCAAGATCGACAACGAGACTGTCTGCCGGGTCAGCCCGGGCACGCCCATGGGCAACCTGATGCGCCAGTATTGGCTGCCCGCGCTGCTCTCCAGTGAGCTACCCCAGCCAGATAGCGACCCTGTCCGCGTGGTGCTGCTCGGCGAACAGCTGATTGCGTTCCGCGACACCAACGGCCAGGTCGGCCTGGTCGAGAACCATTGTCCCCATCGCGGGGCCTCGCTGTTCTTCGGTCGTAACGAAGAGGCGGGCCTGCGCTGCGTCTACCACGGCTGGAAGTTCGACGTGGGTGGCAGCTGCATCGACATGCCCAATGAACCGGCCGAATCAGACTTCAAAACCAAAGTCCGTGCGGTCGCGTACCCGACCAGAGAGCGCAACGGCCTCGTGTGGGCGTATATGGGTCCTCGTGAGACGCCCCCACCGCTGCCAGACATCGAGGCGAACAATCTGCCCGAGGGCGAGTACGTTGTGAGCGCCATCCAGCGCGACTGTAACTACCTGCAAGCGCTCGAAGGCGACATCGACACCAGCCACTTCGGTTTCCTGCACTTCGGCGCCGCGGATCCCGAGTCGGCCCAGCCGGGTACCTTCCAGTACTACACACTCAAAGATCGCGCGCCACGCTACCAGGTGGTGGACACCGAGTTCGGCTCGATGTACTCGGCGTTCCGGCCAGCCGAGTCAGGCATGCTCTACCACCGCATCGGACTGTTTCTGTTTCCGTTCTGGACCATGATCCCCACCGGCGTGCTCGGCCATCAGATCCTGGCCCGCGGCTGGGTACCGATCGACGACGAGCACACCATGTTCTTCTCGCTCACGCCCAAGGTGCGCGGCGTCGAGCGAGCGGTCCAGCCGGGCATGGAGCTGCACCCCAACAGCACAGACTGGTACGGCCGCTTCCGGATGGTGTCAGACATCCGCAACGACTACCGCGTCGACCGCGCATGGCAGCGCTACGGCGGCGACTACACCGGCATTGCCGGCATCCACACTCAGGATCAGGCGGTGACCGAGACGATGGGTCCGATATACGACCGCACCGCGGAACACCTCGCCAGCTCCGACGTGATGATCATCCGCACGCGACGCCGCCTGCTCCAGGCCGCCCAGGCCCTGACGCAGGACGGTACCGTTCCGCCCGGCGTGGACCAACCGGAGATTTACCGCCAGCGGTCGGGCGGGATCATCCTGCCCGAGGACACCGACTGGGTCGCCGCCACCCAGGACCTGCGCCAGGCCTACGTGCCGCACCCCGAGTTGGACCCGGCCCTGGCCGGCCGGCTGGGTGGCCAGCAGCCACCGAAGCCCGCGCAACGCTAATACACAGCTGGGGGCGATGCGTGAGTCGCCGTGCGGTCCCGCGCCTGGCTGCGCGCTAGACCGCGGGGCCGTTGGCCGACGTGCGCTCGCGTGTCTCGAACGCCTGCTCGATCGAGCGTTTCATCGCCCGCTGGGCCTCCGCGGCCTGGGCAACGCCGTAGCGGTGGCCGGCCTCGACGCCGACGAGCGCACCCGTGTACCGAGGCATAACGTAGCGTGCGAGAAGCTCGTAGCTGTGCCGTTGCTGCTCACGCGTTGCCCAGTCCTGAACCATGACCAGCAGCCCGCCGAAGCCTCCACTCAGCTCTTCGAGCCGTTCGATCGCGGCGATGCAGTCGTCAGGTGTGCCGACCAGCCAGCTGCCGCGCTCTGCCAGCGTTTCCACCACGTGCTCTTCGGGGATGTCCTCCGGCAGCGGCCGACCGAGTACATCGCGCTGGTACTGCGTTAGCCAGGCCGTACCACGATCGTGAATCTGGGCGATCGCTTCCTGCCTGGTCTCAGCCAGATGCATCGGCAGCACCAAGCGCCATTCGTCGCGACTGACTGTGCGCCCAGCCTCCGCTGCCGCGTCCTCGGCAATCTGCCACTGGGCCTTCAGGTCAACGGCGCCGCGGAAGCCGAAGAAGACTCCGACGGACAGCAGCCCTGCGCCGTATTTGCCCGCGAGCGCCGGTCCAGCGGGCGACTGCATCGACGCCACCGCAAGCGGCATGTACGGCTTGGAGTAGGGTCGCACGTGCAGCACCGCGTTGCGCAACGTAAACCAGTCAGATTCGACGGTAATCGGCTCGGTCTCGGTGAACAGCCGCAGGATCACGCCGAGTGCCTCGTCCATCATCGGCCGCGTGCGTGTCGGCTCGACGCCGAGCATCAGCGCATCGGTCACCAGCGCACCAGGTCCGACGCCGAAGAGCACCCGACCGCGCGTCATGTTGTCCAGGAACGCCATGCGTTCGGCCACCAGCAGTGGGTGGTGATACGGCAAGCTGACTACGCCAGTGCCGAGTTTGATGTGCTTGGTCCGCTCGGCGGCGATGGCCAGGAACAGCTCAGGCGAGTTGATGTACTCCCACCCCGCGCTGTGGTGTTCGCCGACCCAGACCTCGTCGAACGCCAGCTCGTCCAGCCAGACGAGCAGCTCCAAGTCGCGCTCCAGCGCCAGCAGTGGGTGCTCGATGGGTGGGTGGAACGGCGCCATAAATGCGCCGAAGCGCTTGTCTCGGAGCGGCATAGCGGACTGATCATAGAGCCGTGAGCACAGGGCCGGTCGCATGCGAGGCGAGTCGCGATAACACGGAACCGTCAGCCAGCCTGGACGCACCCGGCCTGAGTCGCTGCCGAATTCGCTGGCCGGGCGTTAGCTTCTAGCCAGCTACGCCATTTAACAGGGTGGATGGCGCGTTCGGAGGACCACTTGGCGTCGATCGGCAGCAGGACGAACGGGTTCCAGTCGCGCGTGGTCCGCGAGTCAGGCGTAGCAGCGCATCTCCTCGGGTCGGAGTGCGCGCCGCGCGCCGGGCCCGGGGCGGAGACGAGCGTACTACTGACCATACGCTGACAGACCTCGCGAACCGTATGATGCGAGTCGAAGCGCAAACTCAGCGGCCAATTCCAGGATCAGGGGAAGAAGCACATGATCACCGACGACATGCGAGAGACGTTCGCGGCCATGGGTGCGATGATGCGCGGCGAGCGGGTACCCGGTGGCAGTCTGGCGGGCAAGGCCGTGCGCCAGCCGGAGCCGCCCCAGGCAGGCGAGCTGAAGCCGACACCGCAAGAGATCGATGGGCCGTACTTCCGCCTTGGTGCGCCGATGCGCTCGAACCTGCTCGAGCCTGGTGACAAGCCTGAGCTGGTCCTGTCCGGGCGCGTCCTGAGCACCACGGGCAGGCCCATCCCGAACGCGGTCGTCAACATCTGGTCGTCCGACGGTGTCGGGAACTACGACATGCTCGGCTACAAATACACCGGCTATGTCCACACCGACGATGAGGGGCGTTACCAGTTCACGACGATTGTCCCCGGCTGCTACTACCCGCGCGACGCGAAGCACATCCACGTCAAGGTGCAAGGCATCAGCAGTCCCGTGACGACGCAGCTCTATATTGACGGGGAGCCAGGCAACGCGGACGACCCGTTCTACACGGACGAGCTGCTCGTCCGCTGTACGGTCGACGCGAACGGGACCAAGCATGGCACGTTCGACTTCGTCATTCGCCAGGTCACCGAACGTGAGAACGTGACTCGGGAGAGCCTTGCTGCGCGGGTATAGCGCGCTACGCGCGTTGTGCGCGGCCTGGTTTTCACGGGCCCGCGCGCGTGCTCTTCCCTCCGTCTGATGGACAAGCGCGTCTGCGGCCGACTAGACTCGGCCCGCGATCTTCGCGCGTTTTCAGGCCGGACCACCTCAGACTGGGAGGTACCCCGTGGCGCATCCCGCTCGCGTTCCCGGACTTGCATTACCAATGCGTCGTCGACGTTTTCTTCAGGCCTCGCTCGGCACAGCCGGGCTATTGGCTGCCGCTGGCAACCTGGCCCTTCCGCCGCTGTTGGCCCGCGCAGCGGGTAAGCTCGAAATCTTCTCCTGGTGGACGGCACCCGGCGAGGTCGAGGCCCTCGAAGCGCTGTATGCCGCGTTCAAGGCTTCCAATTCGGACGTCGAGGTCGTCAATGCCGCGCTCGCTGGTGGCACCGGCGCTGGCGGCAACATGAAGGCCGTCCTGCAGACCCGCATGCTCGCCGGTCAGCCGCCCGACTCCTTCCAGGTCCACCTTGGCCACGAGCTGCTCGATAGCCACGTCAAAGCTGGCCGCATGGAGCCGATCGACTTCCTGTACGAGAGCGAGGGCTGGACCAGCACCTTCCCCGACCAGCTGCTGTCGATCTCGCAGGCCGACGGACACCAATGGGCCGTGCCGGTCAACATCCATCGGTCGAATGTGCTGTGGTTCAACCAGGCCATACTCGCCAGCACGGGCGCGCCCGTGCCGACGACCTTCCATGACTTCTTCAATCTGGGCGAGACCCTGCGCGCGCAGGGCATCCCACTCATCTCCATCGGCGAGAATCAGCCCGGCCACGCCGCCCACGTGTTCGAAAACGTGTTGCTCGGCGACCTTGGCGCGCAGGGCTACAAGGGCCTGTGGACCGGCGGCACGCCGTGGTCCGACCCGGGCGTGACCCAGGCGCTCAATACCTTCGACACGCTGCTCGGTTTCGCCAACACCGACTATCTGTCGGTGTCCTGGACGGACAGCACCGACCGGGTGATCGCGGGACGTGCCTTCAGCGTCATCAATGGCGACTGGAACAACGGCTACCTCAAGAGCAAGAAGTTCACCGATTTCGGCTACAGCGCGACGCCGTCGACGAGCGGTGTCTACAACGCGCTGGCGGACTCGTTCGGTCTGCCCAAGAATGTGGTCGACCGCGACAACGCCATCGCCTGGCTCAAGATCGCCGGCTCGGTCGCCGGCCAGGACGCGTTCAATCCCCTCAAGGGATCGATCCCGGCCCGCGTCGACGCTGGCCAGGGTCCCGGCTACGACTCCTACCAGCGGTCGGCGATGAGCGACTTCAAGTCGAATATCATCGTGCCGAGCGTGGTGCACGGGTTTGCGGCGAAGGAAAGCTGGGTCACCGACTACGTGAACATCGTCAACACGTTCGCGGTCACGCGCGACGTTTCGGCGGCGCAGCAGGCTCTGGTACAGGCCGCGCAGGTCGCCGGTTTCGGCTGAGTTTCGATTTGCAATCCGTGCTGGGGGGCGACCTTGTCGCCCCCCGTTCTGTTGAAGCGCCGGTTCATCGGCGGCGGCGTTTGGCGTGGTTGAAGTCAGATACCTTCTGGGCGTGTGTCGTCGTCGCCCCGTCAGTGCTGGCGGTACTGATCTTTATTTACGCCTTCATTCTATGGACCGGCTTCATCTCGCTGGTCAACTGGAACGACATCACGCCGAATTACACGTGGGTCGGCCTGCAGAACTTCGGGCGGCTATTTCAGACACCGAGGTTCCTTATCGATCTACGCAATACCGCCGTGTTCAGCGTCTTCTTCCTCGTGCAATGCCTGGGCATCGGGCTCATCCTGGCCATCTTGCTCGATCAGCGCATCAAAGCCGAGGCGATCTTTCGCACGATCTACGTGCTGCCGTTCGCGATCTCAGCAATCGTCACGGGCGTGGCGTGGAAGTGGCTGATGAATCCGTCGGCCGGCCTGAACGACATCTTCGAGGTGGTCGGCCTGGGTTTCCTGCAAAACCGTTGGTACGCCGACCCAAACATCGGCATTATCGCGACGTCGATCGCCGCCGCTTGGCAGATGTCGGGTTACACCATGGCGTTGTACCTGGCCGGCCTGCGCGGCGTACCGGGCGAGCTCCGTGACGCGGCCAGAATCGACGGGGCCAGCGGCATTCAGTACTACCGCTACATCGCCATCCCGCTGATCACCCCGGTTACGCTCACTGCGCTCATCATTCTCGGCACGATCTCGCTGCGTTTGTTCGATTTGCCCGCGGCTATGACCGGCAGCGGTCCCGCGTTCGCGACTGACACGCCCGCGTATTTCATGTTCCAGACCACGTTTCAGCAATATCGCTACTCGCAAGGCGCGGCAATTGGCGTGATCATGCTCATCTTCGCGCTCGGGTTGATCATCCCCTATTTCCTGACGGTGAAGGACGAGATCGAACGATGAGCCTGGCCATGCGCTACTCCGGTCGGGTGGTGCTGTACGGTGTGCTGATCTTCTTCGCCGCGTACTACCTGCTGCCCGTATACATGCTGATGCTCACGGCCTTCAAGCCGTTCGACCGAGTGTCGGTTGACCAGATGTGGAATCTCCCGACGTCGCTCTATCTGGACAGTTGGACGCGCGCATTACCGCTAGTCGCGCCTAACTTCTGGAATAGCGTGATGATCACCATCCCCGCCGCGCTGATCTCGTCGTTCATTGGC
This sequence comes from Chloroflexota bacterium, assembly GCA_036506475.1. Classification (GTDB taxonomy): domain Bacteria; phylum Chloroflexota; class UBA6077; order UBA6077; family CF-72; genus CF-72. The sequence goes on along the minus strand of DASXRR010000329.1, from coordinate 23,673 downwards.
TCGCTTAACGGGTACGTGTTCGCCAAGTGGAAGTTCCGCTACTCAAACCTGATCTTCATGCTCATTCTGTTCGGCATATTCTTGCCCTATCAGGGCATCTTGATCCCGCTGGTGCAAGTGCTGACGTTCGTGCATTTATATGGCTCTATTCCGGGCCTCATCTTCGTGCACTGCGTATTCGGGATGCCGATTACAGCGCTGATTTTCCGCTCCTACTTCGTCACCGTCCCGCGCGAGATGCTCGACGCCGGGCGCATCGATGGTGCTGGTTTCTTCGGCCTGTACTGGTGGATCATGCTGCCCATCGCGGCGCCTGCCTTCGCCGTCGCCTTGATCTGGCAATTCACCAACATCTGGAACGACTTTCTGCTGGGCGTCGTGGTGCTGAGCAATCCCCAGCTCGCGCCGATGACCGTCGCCATCAACAACATCACCGGCACGTTCTCGATCGAATGGAACCTGCAGATGGCCGCCGCCATCCTGGCCGCCGCCCCGACCGTCCTGGTCTACCTGCTCCTCGGCCGCCTGTTCATGCGCGGCCTCCTCGCCGGAGCGCTGAAAGGCTAACCTCGGCGCAGGTCCGGCGTCGATTGTCAATCGAACGCCAGCCCGCGGATCCTTCGCGGAGCTTGTCCTGAGCGAAGCCGAAGGGCTCAGAATGACAACCCGCAGACCTAGCCGCACTGGTCCGGATCCGGAGACTGCCCGAGTACACGATAGATGTCGATGCCGAAGTAGGTTGGATCGTCCAGCGCGGCGGCGCGTGTCGTGCACATGCGAATGAAGGTCCAGAAGCGCTGCTGCACTGATTCGGGAAAGAGCAGGATATCGGCGCGGACATTGTCGTTGACGATGATGTTATCCACGTCGCTGAGTGAAGGTCCGGAGGCAAGGCCCCACTGCCACCACACGCTGCGCAGTGAGAGGTAGGGATGGGTGTGTGTGGCCCACCACCAACGTTCCGGGCCGAGCACCCGTGCCCGCGGAGCCAATGCACGCTCGATCTGCTGGCCAACCTCAGCGTACGGACTGACCTGTTTCGCTTGCATCAGCGTGATCTGGTAGGCACCTATGCCGTCGAGTGAGACGGCGATCATGATCCAGATGCCAACCAGGCATGCAGGCAGTCGCAGCCAGAGGCGCGGCCACGCCGACGCGAGCACGCTGGTTGAGAACCGCGCCAGACACAGGCAGATCGACGGCAGCAGCACGATCGCGTATATCGACGACTTGCCGTGGTCCAGGAGCAACAGCAACCCGGCGAACACGAGCAGACTGGACCACACGATGTGGTCGCCGCTGCTGCCGGAGCGGAGGCTGCGCCAGATGACGTACACCACCGCTGGCCATATGGCTATCGTCAGCAGCAACGTGCTCAGATCCATGCGAGTGAGCAGGTGGGCGTACCGGCCGGCCTCCTGCGTGATGTTGTCGACGTAGAACTCCGGACGCAGGAAGTCGCCGCGGCCGGCATACACGCTCAGCTGGCCCGCGACATCGCGCGCATACCACGCGCCGTACGCCAGCCAGGGCAAGACAATGACGCCACACCCGCACACGACGGGCACCAGCGCGCGTAGCGGTGCTCGAGCCGCAAGCCAATTCACGAAAACCAGCGGCAGCACGAACAGGCCCATGAACTGCGACAGCGCCGCGATACCACAACAGGCGCCGAGGACGACGCCGCGAATAGCGCGCGGTTTGTGGACAGTGGCATCCAGGAGGGCAATCGCAATCCAACCAGTGGCCACGGCAAGAACGTCGTAGCGCGCGGTACGCGCTACACCGAGCAGTGGTAGTCCGTTGGAGGCGGCTGTCAGATTTGATGGCCAGGCGACCAGCAGCAGCTCGCACACCACGGCAGGCGCGAGCCCGTACCAGCGATACGCAAGCAGCCCGACCAGCCAGACGATCGACATGCCCGCCACAACGGAGACACCACGCGCCTGGAGTACGCCGGGTCCGAACAGGTGGAAGCTGATCGCCTGCAGACCGTGCTGCAGGGGCAGCGTGATGAAAAAGTGCTGGTCAGCGCCGTAGAACCCGGCGTACAAGTCGGAGCCCAGCACACCCTGACTCGCTAACTTGTAGCCGACTGCCATGAGCTCCACCTCGTCATTGGTGACGGGGCGATAATTTTCCAGGTTGTAGGTCGCGAGCAGGCCGAAGGCCGCGGTCAAGACCGCGGTCCCAACGGCCCAGGCGAGATAACTCAGGCGCGCGTGAGAGATGCGATGCACCGTACCAACGCGAACCGCTCGCTCGTGTCGTACTTAACGCCACGCGTTGGCGATGCGTCAGGCGGCGCGCGCTGGGCGCCGCTTCGGCAATCGTCGCCGATTAGCAGCCGCAGATTGGGGTTGTCGCAAGTTGTCGCGTTCGATCAAGGGCTGTGACCCAGCGAAGAGCTGCTCGACCACTTCGGCCGGCACAGGCCTCGAACAGTAGTAGCCCTGCACATGGTCAGCGCCCAAGTCGCGCAGGTGTGCAATCTGGCTGGCTTCCTCAACGCCCTCGGCGGTGGTCGTGAGCCCAACTGCATGCGCGAACGCGATGATGGCCGCGACCAGCGCCGCGTCTTCGGGATACACCCCGAGCCCGTCGACAAAAACTTTGTCGATCTTCAGCGTATCCACTGGAAATCGCTTGAGGTATTCAAGCGACGAGTAGCCTGTTCCGAAGTCGTCGATCGCAAGACGAATTCCCGTTGCCTTGAGCAGCCAGAGTGTGGCGATGGTCATCTCAGCATTGCCCATAGCGACACTCTCTGTTATCTCGAGCTTCAGCGAGCGCGGGTCCATGCCAGTCGCCCGAAGAATGCGTTTCACCTCAGCGGGTACGTCGGTCTGCTGCACCTGCCTGGCCGAGAGATTCACGCTCATGAGCAGAGACCGGCGCGCCGGATAGCGCTCGCGCCACGCGACCGCCTGGCGGCATGCCTCCTCCAATACCCAGCGACCAATCGGCACGATCATGCCCGTTTCTTCGGCGAGCGCGATGAACTGCCCCGGTCCAAGCAGCCCGCGCTCCGGGTGCTGCCATCGGACCAACGCCTCGACCTCCTCGAGGCAGCCTGTCTCGAGCGAGACGATGGGCTGGTAGTCGAGTCGCAGCTCGCCACGGTCAACAGCACGCCGCAGGTCCGCGGCGAGCTGGAGCCGATCTCGGCTGTGCCGGTCCTGTTCAGATGCATAGACCGCGACACTGAGTTCGGAGCCTTTGGCGACGTACATTGCCAGATCGGCATGTCGCAGAAGCGTCTCGGCATCGGCACCCTGATCTGGGAAGGCAGCTATACCAGCGCTGGCTCCGATGCTCACCTGGTATTCCTCCAGGATGAACGGTTCTTCCAGAACGACCATGATTCTTTCGGCCGTCGTACGGGCCTGCTCGAGCGTGCACTTCGGCAGCAGCACGGCGAACTCGTCCCCGCCCAGGCGGGCGATCGTTGCCCCATCCGGCACAACTCGGACGAGTCGCAGTCCGGTCTCCTGAAGCAGCACGTCACCGTAGTGATGGCCGAATGTGTCGTTGACGTCCTTGAATCGGTCGAGATCGAGCATCAGCAGCGCCAGCGGCCCATTCTCGTCCCTCGCTTCCTCGATCGCTTGGCCGAGACGTCGCTGCAAGAAACTGCGGTTGGGCAGCTTGGTCAACGTGTCGTGGAGCGCCTGATGCTCTAGCTCGGCTGTCTTTCGAGCGCTCGCGTCGATGTAGCGCAACGTGAGCTGTGATATCAGCGCAGGAAACAGGGCGACGGGCAGCCAGAAGGGATCCTTCACCCATACGAACGCCACGAGGCCGCCGATCACTGCAGCGGCGAGCTCTGCCGCGGCGGCGAACCGGCCATTCTCACGTAGGACGCTGCGCAAGCCCGCGCCTGTCGACAAGGAGACGACTCCAGTGACCAGGAGTACGTTGATGACGTAGTAGGTAATGGCGACCGGAAAGAACGTGAATGCCCAGGCAGTGTGGTTGGCGCCATGAATTGTGCCGACAAGACCGAGCTGCTGAGCAAGCAAGGACGTGGCGCCAACGGTCACCGTGCTTGCGCCCGCGTTGAATGCGAGCCGCGTCAGCGGTGCACGGTGGCGCACCTGGTCGACGAGCATGCCGAGTCCGGCGATGGTCGCGGCGAGCGGGGGCGGCAGGAGCAGCGCCGCGACCACTTGAGGAATGGTCGCGACCGATACTTCACCTGCCCGGGGCAGCGGAATCGCCAGGTGCTCGGCGAGAATGATTGCGGCGAGCAGCAGCGCTGGACCCCACCACGTCCACTCAGTCTGCTCGGCGGGTAGAGCAAGCCCGAGCGCGAGGGTGCCGCACGCTGTGAGACAGATCAGGCCGATGTAGCCACGAACGAGGCTATCGCGCATCGCTAGCGCTCGACGCCTGCCGGCGTCCCGAGGGTGCGCTATCGCTCGACAGCCGCAGAGAGAATGCTCTGGTACGGCCCGACATCGTCATGGCAAAGACCCACCACGCGAGACCGCCTGCAAGCAGCACGTCACCGATACTGAGCACATTCGCCAGTGGCAACCAGGCCGGCTGCTGAATGACGTCCGCCAACCAGGCTAATTGTGTGTGCTCGCCCAGAGGAACGACATTGGTCAGCTGGGAGGCCGCTGAATAAAACGATGGATGGTCTGTCGCGCGGGGCATATAGCCGCCGTTGAATGTGACGACCGCCAGATTCATCGACGTGCCCAGCGTGGCAATCCACCAAGCTGGTCGGCCGGGGCCGCGCACCATGCCGTTGCGCGCGAGCACGAGCAGCATGGCGGCAATACTGGCTATCCAGATCGCCGGGCCCCACGCGATCGCCCACGGCTGCTCGTCGAGTGGGGGGTTGTAGAGCACCAATTGGACGGCCAGCGCGGCCGCCGCAAGCTGCCACCACGCGATGCCGTGTCGGGCCCAGCCGGCCAGCGAGCCGCCCAAGGCCAGTGCGAGGAGGACTGCCAACATTGGCAGCGCAATCAGCGCGACCATAGCTCGTGCAAAGACGATCGGACCCGGGCGGCGGCGAGCACCGCCCGCGATCCGGTCTGTTCGCTAGAGTCCCGGGTTACTGGCCCGACCACTTTTGGCCGGCCGACCCAGCCAGGGCCAGAACCGTGATGCCGAGCAGAATCAGGCTTGCCCGAATGCGAGCAGCCGAGAGGCGTGGCTTTGGGGTTTCCCACTTGATGTGGAACTTCATGGATCGTGCCCTCCTGAGGACGTGAGGCGGTCGGAGCGTGAGCTACCTGGCTCGCAGTTTGACTATCGGTACGTCAGTGGCAGCCATTTAGCCTGTGCAGCCTCGAGATCGCGCTCCACAGGACAAAGTCCCCCAGATGGGGTACGCGCATCCCCAGCTTCGAGAGTCGCCGTGGCTACGGCGACTCTCCGTGACGCTGCTTATTCGAACACCTTGGCAAGCCAGGCCCGCCATGCGTCGGCGCTCGTGTGCCCATTTGGCGAGGACGAGAAGTCGTGGTGCTCGACCATCGCCACGCCGCCCGGTGCGTACAGGAAGCGGTACAGAGCGGTGCTGCTGCGCACCCCCAGAAACGCGGGCGTGAGATAGTCCACGACTCCATCGACTGTTCCAAGTCCGTCGAGTGCAGCATGCACCACATCCCATTCGCGGACTCCGGCACCTTGATCGAGCCCGAGCGCCCGCCGCAGCGCCGACCAGAACTGGTCGGCCGACGCGACGACCGGTCCCTGGACCGCAATGTTGCGCGTTGCAATCTGGCCATTGAAGAACTCCAGATAGTGCGCCAGCTTGCGCAAGTACATCGGGTCGCCGCTCTTGAGCGCCTCGTACTCCGCCTCGCTGTCGTCGCCCGCCAGGCAGCCGCGGTGGGTGAAGTGCAGCGTCGCGCCGCCGCCGGCACGTTGCTCGACCCGCCAGCCAAATTCCATAAATGCTCCATCCGGGTCTTCGCTGGAGCGATACACCAGCCGCGTTGGCGGGTCCCACTCGGTGACCGTGGATTCCATGGCGAAGCCGTCAAAGTCGATCCGCGCGGTTCCACCAACGCGCGGCTCGATCTCGCTGCGGCCCATGAACCAGGAGTCGAGTCGCGGCCCGACGCTGATCGCCTGCCACGCCTCTTCAGGCGTGGCATCGACGTCGATCTCGTCTTCGATCGTAAATGGGTAGTTCATAGCGGTGCCACCCGCCAGCGTCCGTAAGCGACGATGGCCGCGAGCAGCCCAATCACCACCGGCATCAGCACCAACGCGGGCGCGTCAGGCGGGGTAAACATCGCGGCGCCGAGCATGAGCACCACCAGTCCGCCAGCCGCCAGTGGCGTCAGGCTCTGTCGAATTCGCACCAGGCCAGGCAGCACCAGCCCGAGCGCGCCCAGTACCTCGCAGGTTCCGATGAAGCGAATGAACACGCCCGGCAGCGCGAACGGCAGCGGCATCTCTTCGATCGGGGTGATGAGTTTGAACGCGCCCGAAAAGGCAAAGACGGCCGCCAGCAAGATCTGGACGATCCACAACCCCACTACGACCATCGCGGTCGCCGGGCGACCAATAGATTGCGTGGACATCAGTTCCTCCTTCGTCACATCACCCCGCGTCGATCGGTTGGCCCCGCGGAGTGATGCACGTCCATCATTGACTCGTTGCAAGTCGCGCGCTGCGCATCGAGTGCGCCAAAGATGCGCAAATCTGAACGCGCGCCCGGCTAGCCCGGCTGCCGTTTAGCTCGCTCACGGCAGCGCACCATGAGGATGTAGTCCAATCAGCACACGATGAGGAAATCACGAACGTGACGAGCCACAGCAACCTGCGCGCGCGCATCGCCGCCGGCGATGAGCTGGTCGCCGTACGCGGAGACATTGGTTGGAGCAAGGAACAACTGGCGGCGGTCAAGGGCGGCGGCCAATGCGACCTGATCTGGCTGGATGCCCAGCACTCGGCGTACAGCGATCATCTATTGGTCAGCTTCACCGGCGCGGCGGAGGAGCTGGGCATTCCCGTGCAACTCCGCATCCCGCATACGCGCGACGCGCATAAGGTCGGCCGCTTCTTCGACCTGGGCGTCAGCGGCGCGCTGGTGCCCGAGGTGATGGAGTCGTCGACCGTGCAGGACGCCCTCGATTTTGCCTACTACGGGCCGCTCGGGCGGCGCAGCTGGGGCGGCGCCAACAGACTTGGCCTGCGCAGCCGCACCGCCCCAACTGCCCGACGCGAGTACGCCGCCTGGTGGAACGAGACCGTCTTGCTCAGCATCCAGATCGAATCAGTCCAGACGGTGACGAACATCGCTCGACTCGTCAGGCCGGGGATCACCCATGTCACCTGGGGCCCGAACGACCTCGAGTTCTCGCTCGACCTCCATCCGCAGTACCCGCTCAAGACCGTCGAGGCGTGCATGCAGAACGTGGCCGAGCAGCTTGCTGGCACCGGGATCCGGATCGCCATGGGGACCGCGACCACGCCCGACGATCGGCCGAAGTATCGCGCGCTCGGGGTGACCATCTTCCAGGCCGCGCCGTAACGCCTATAGACCTACCCCGGTCCGCTACGTCATTGGGTCGCGGGAGCCCGCGCTCCGCTTCGCTCCGCGGGGTGCACCCACGCTCCGCTTCGCTCCGCGGTGCACCTGCGGCCCCCCGACCGGGACAACGCTAACGAACACGAGTGCGCTGTATTGCACGAATGGCACGTACCATGGCGCGGAATGAGCTCCGCACGACGAGCTGCGCATTGGCCCGACTTCCTGGTCATCGGCGGTTTCGCGCTGGTCGCGGTGGTGCTGGCTTGGCGTGGGCTTGGCCGCGGCTTCGACGGCGATGTCAACAGTCCTCAGCGAAAACCAACCACCGGCACACCCATCATCCGCACGGGCATCTACAGCCAGTCCACCGACCCGTTCTACCTGGCTGGTGGCACCTACCGCACCGAGTGGGCCGCCTGGGGGGAGGCCCCCGAGTTTCCGCCTTGCACCCACTCGGCCGAGCTGAAGGCTGTTGATCCCGCCAATGGCGATTCGTCGCTCGGCCACGTGACCGATCTGGCGAAGCTCGTCCACGTTCCAGCGACCGGTGCGAGCGCTGCGAGCTACGTGTACAACCTCGAGCCCGGCGAGTACTACCTGGACGTCCAGTCCGCGTGCGGCTGGCAGATCGCCCTCAGCCCAGCCTAGCGCAGTCAGGGCAAGTGCCTGCGCCAGTGCACGTCCAGGTTGTCGCGTGGCTGCCAGTGCAGCAGCTCTTTGGCACGGTCGGTCCGATAGCGGCCGTGGGGCAGGTCAGCCAGGATAGGGAAGACCTCGAATGGACGCGGAAAGGACGGTGCGCGCAGGGCGCCGCGGACTGCTTCGGCGGCGTCGGCCCATGAGACGAGGAACGGGTAGCAGCCAAGCTCATCCGGTTCGCAGTCGTCGGGGTTGGTAAACGGTCCGAAGACCAGCGTCGGCACTTCCATATCGTGCTCCTGGGCGAAGATGCGCACGATCTCGTGGCCCAGAAATTTACTGATGAAATACAGCGCGACACCCGGCCTGGGCGGGACGTCCGAAGGCAAATCCGTGTCCGACCAGTACCCACCGGGCATCGTGTTGGTCACCTGCTGCGGCCCGGTCTGCACGATCCGGCGGATGCCGCACTCGACCGCTGCCTTGACGACGTTGTAGGCACCCAGGGTGTTGACGCGGAACGCCTCGACCGGATCGTGGCGCATCACGGTCATGTTGATGACCGCGTCCATGCCACGCGTGGCCTCGAGCACCTGATCGTAGTCGGTGACGTCGACCGGTCGCGTCTCGTGCGGCGGCCCAAGGAGCTTCGGCACCGGAGCGCCACGCGACTGCGGCGTGCCATGCGCGACAATGTCCGCGAGCGGGCGCAGATCGCACAGACGGAGAATGTGGTCCCGTTCGAGCGCGGCTGCCGAGATGGCCGCGAGCGGTCCGCCCGCGCCGAAGATGAGCACGCGCCGCGCGCCGCCGCCAGGAATGTCGCGCAGGCTGCGCGCGGGCGGGGCATCGCGTGCGTCGAGGGGTCGCCCGCCGCTTACGTCGTGACGGGGCGTGTAGCCGAGCATCGGCATCGGCAACGCGCTGGCGCGGTCCGCGCCGCCCGCCATACCGAGTGGAAAGCGCGTCGTGCCCGCGCCGACGATGTGAAACGCCGACCAGCCGTTTTGCGGCTTGTCGAACGCGAGCGCCTTCTCGACGGCCTGCACGACGTCGTCGACGTGGACCGCGCGCGGATCGCCGGCTGTGTCGTCAACGACCGGCCCGAGGCGCAGGCAGATCGCTTTGAGCGGCAGCGTGTGCGCCGCTTCGCGCACCACGCCTTCGGCGGTGTACGGCACGAGGTCCAACGGATCGGTCGTCGGGCGCGGTGCCCAGTACTCGGTCACCCTATGGTCGAGTGGATAGCGTTCGAACGGCCGTAGCGAGCTCAGCAGCACAAAGCGCGTCGCTGTCGTCGTCGAGATCAGGTTGAACACGCCGCGTGAGGCGCGGTCGAGCGCGGGCAGCGGGTCCGCTACATCGACCTGCGATACCCCGCACACGATGGCGTCACGGCCTGCGCTTGCCTGGGCAGCGGTGTCGCGATCGCGCGGATCGCCGTCCATCGTCGCCACGTCGTGCTGAGCGCTGAGCGCGCCCTTCAGTCGGTCGCCGAGCGCGCCGTCCATACCCGCGAGCAGGATCCGCACGTGCCCATGCTAGCCGCTCGCCCGCGTCCGGCATGTCAGGTGAAGAGCGTGACCAGGCCGGCAGTCACCACGGCGAGCGCTCATAGCAGGTCCACATTGAGCCAGGCGTGGCGCAGGATGCCGACGCCCAACTTCTCGTAGACGGCCAGCGCGACCACGCCCATGACAGCCAGCATGGCCAGGGTGTGTACAAGCACCGCCGCGCCGTCATGCACCAGGGGTGCCGAGCGTCGCTTTGGGCAGGCCGGTCGCCGTGCCGGTGAGACCGACCGAGTCCGGATTGCTCCACGAGTTACCGTTGAGCACGAGCTTCTCATTGGAAGTGCCGACGCCGTACGGCGAAAACTCGATGTCCACCGCGCACGAGCGATTCGGCCACAGGGTGCCCGTGCACGGCGGCGACGAGGTGTACTTGACCTTGAACACCGACGACGTGAAGCCGCTCGAGTCGATCACCGCGAGCGACGAGAACGGCAGCGCGGTCTGGCCGGTGTTCTTGATACTTACCGTCTTTGTCACGGTGCCACCCACCGGCGCACTCACCTGGAACGATGTGGGCGTGAACTGCGCGATCGGCTTGAGTGTGAGGCTGTGTGGTCCCTCGAAACCGTCGGCATTGTCGACCGCCCAATAGTGGACGGTTGTCGAACCAGGCGCGGTGATGTCGAAGTGCGCGCTCGCACCCGGAGTGGTCGTCGGTGCGATCGGATTGGCCCCGCTCGCCTGAAACTGAATGTTCTTGACGCCCGATAGGTTCGACTGATCCCACGCCTGCAGCGACACATGCTGCGTGCCGTTGGGGTCGGCCGTGACGTACCCGAGGGTGGTTGGCGGCGTCTTGTCGACCTTGATCTTCAACGTCTTCGGGTATTCGGTGTTGCCGGCGTTGTCGACCGCCGCGTAGACCAGCGTCGTCTCGCCTTCGTTCGAAATCGCCACGGACGCAGTCGAACCGGAGACTGTCGTCGTCGTGATTGGATTCGCTCCGCTGGCACTGAATGTGATCGATTGCACACCCGCACTCGACGCGCTGGGGGTCAGCGTCACCTGCGTGTTGGCGTTGCGCCAGCCCAGCGCATCCGCGAATCGGCCGATGTACCTAACTCGAGTACCTAAACGCGCCGATGCTCAGGCGTCCTCGCTGCTGGTGGGCAACTGTGCACACACACGCCGTAACGCGCCGCCGGCGCTGCTTGGCGCGCCCTTCGAAATTGGCGTAGTCTTGGCAACGCCTGGTGAGACAGACAACGCGACGGAATCGGTAGCCGCCACAGACGCAACCCGAAAGGGCACACCGGTTCCCGCTCCGACGCATCGAAAGGTGCGTGCCAGTATGTGGATGCTGGAAGGGGCTGCGGAGAGGCGCAAGCCACTCTGCTGCGAGTCTGAACCGCCAGGCATTTTCATGCGCACGACGACTACGCTGTAGTACGGCCCTGGTCCCACCAGAGACCCATGCGCGCGGTCGTCCCGCCGTCCACGTACAGCACCTGACCCGTAATGAAGTCTGCTGCGTCGGACACCAGAAAGGCGACCGCGGGTGCAACGTCGGGCGGGTGGCCAACACGTCCCCAGGGGACCATGCTGCCACCCAGCTCACTGGTGTAGCCGGCGATGTCGAAATAGCGTGGCACTTCGATCAATCCAGGGCCCACGGCATTCACGCGGATGTTCTGTGGAGCGAGCTCGATCGACAGCTCACGCGTAAAGGCGATAATTGCACCTTTGGTTGCCGCGTACGCCGCGTGGCGCGGGAACCCAGCGAAGCCGTGGACCGACGTCACGTTCACGATGGCGCCTTTACCACGGTGTTGCATGTGGCTAACCGCCTGCTGGGCGCAAAAGAAGTAGCCACGCATATTGAGGTTGAAGACCGCGTCGTAGATCGCCGGTGTCGTCTCGGCGAAATCAAGTGTGCGTGTAACGCCGGCATTGTTGACCAGGATGTCGAGCCCGCCCAGTGCGTCCGCGGCAGCGTCGACGAGATGCAGCGCCTCGTCGACCTGCCCGAGGTCGGCCTGGAATGCGCGCGTGCGCCGACCAAGCTGGCTGATCTGCGCAGTGGTTTCCTCCGCGCCGGCGGCGCTGCTGGCGTAATGGATCGCCACATCGGCTCCCTGGCGGGCGAGCTCGATGGCGATGGCCTGGCCAATGCCCATGCCCGCACCTGTGACAAGTGCCGTGCGCCCGGCGAGGGGTGTGTCCATGTGTCTGCCAGGATAGTGGCCGCCCGACCGACACCGTCAACCGCCGTCAGACGCTAGCTCAACCTGGCGTGCATCGACCTCGAGCAATCTGTCGGCCCGGCGCGCGTGGATCGGACAGAACAGATCCCCCTGTTCTCGACGAGACCCCGGCCGGCCCGAGCCCTGCTCGGGGGCCGGTGCGCGTGCTGGGTTCCCCACCCAGCCGCGGCCGGCCTAGCGCGCGAGGAGGTAGTTCGCAATTTCCTCCGGATGCGACAGCATCGGGTAATGGCCGGCGTCGATTTCGGCGTAACTGCCGTGCAGTCGTTCGGCAGTCCGCCGCTGATGTGCTTCTGGCGGCAGCGGACTCCGCGTGCAGCGCAGCACGTCGACCTGCCACCTGCGTGCCCAGAAGTCGCGTAGGTCAACTGGATCGTCTGTCGGTCCGATCGCCTGTTGCGTATAGCGCGCGGCTGCCCAGTCGCCTACTTCACCGGCGATGTCGCCGAAGATCGTCGTGCGCGCCTGTTCGGGCGGCGGACCATACACGCCGTTACGTCGATCGTGCGGCGGCCGCGAATTCACGATCGGCACTGATTCACCGGGCAATGGCACCAACGCGTCGATGAAGACCAGGCGCCGGATACGGTCGTGCACTGACGGCGCACTCTGCGCAACGACCATGCCGCCGATGCTGGTGCCAACGAGGACCACCGCCTGCAGGTCTTCGTAGAACAGCAGGTCGGCCAGCTCGGCGCCGTGCTGTTCGAGGGTGAGCCCGGCGGCGCTGTTGCGCCTCCGTTCCGCCGAGCCGTCCAGCGTGGGTCGATAGACCTGATGACCTGCGTGTTCCAATCGCTCCGCAACCGGTTTCCAGATCCAGCCACCCTGATACGAGCCGTGCACTAACACATACGTGCTCATGCTCGCTGCACGACCCGTCGCGGCGTGATGCGGATCAGGACGCGATTCTCGTCGATCATGCGCTGGCGGAAGTGGTCGGTGCTGGTGTCCTGTCCGCGGCGCGCGTAGTACGCGGCCAGCAAGGGCATGGCGTCAGGCAGACGCGTGATGTGGGCGTCGCCCTCGACGTGCATCCATGGGCCCGGCCACTTTTCGGTAAACAAACACAGCGTCACACGCGGATCGCGCGCCAGGTTGTAGATCTTGGCGTTCCTGGCTCGCGTTGCGGTCAGCACGTTGCCGTCCTCGTCGGCAATCACGCTCATCGGAGATGACTGCAAGCCATCGTCTTTCCTACGCGTCACGAGCACCGCGCGCGTGGTCTGCGCGGCAAACTGCTTGATCATCTCGAGCTCGGCCAAGGGCATACTCATGGCGCCTATTGAAGCCGAAACGAGACGGATGCCCGCGTTGCTAACCCTTCACGCCGGTCATTGCCACACCCTCGACGAAGAAGCGCTGGCCAACCACGTACAGCAGAAAGATCGGCACCAGGCTCAGCGTGACACACGCCATCAGAATATGGAGCTCGGAATTCATCGCGCCCGAGAACTGGGCGATCACCAGGGTCAGCGGTCGTAGCGACGGCGATTGGACGACGATCAGCGGCCAGAGGTACATGTTCCAGGCCGCGAGCGCCGTAATCACCCCGTACGCGGTAAGCGCGGGCCCGGACAGCGGCAGGTAAATCCGCCAATAGATGTGGAATGGGTTCGCGCCGTCGACCGTCGCGGCGTCGCCGAGCTCCTCCGGGATGCCCATGAAGAATTGGCGGAACAGGAACGTGCCGAACGCGCCCTGGGCCATGATTGGCACGACGAGGCCCTGGTAGGTGTCCTGCCAGCCGAGGCGGGCGACGATCACGAAGGTCGGAATCATCGTGACGACGAACGGAATCATCATCGTGCCGAGGTAGGCAACAAAGAGCGCGTTCTTGGCCGGAAACTTCAAGCGTGCGAACGCGAAGCCGCCCATCGTCGTCACCAGTCCCTGGCCCAGCACGATGGCCGCCGTGAAAGCGACGGAGTTCAGGAAGGCGCCGATGCCCAGCCGGCCAGCCGCGACGACGTAGTTGTTCCAGACGATCGGGTCGGGAATCCAGCGTGGCGGGAAGATGAACACCTGGTTCGGCGGCTTGAGTGAGGTCGAGAGCATGTACAGGAATGGCATGATCATGAAGAAGCCGCCGACAATAAGGGCGAAGTAGACGATCAGCGCCCAGCGATCCAGATGCCGGCCAGACCCCTTCTCCCTCTGGGAGAGGCTTAATCCACGGGCGAGGGCCGCCATCAGTAATGCACCCACCGCTTCTGGAGCCACCACTGAATGGCCGTAAACGTGAGCACGACCAGGAACAGGATGTACGCCATCGCCGAGGCATAGCCCATCTGGAAGTAGGTGAAGGCGGTCCGGTAGATGTTGAACACAAACACGTTTGAGGCGTCGAGCGGACCGCCCTGACCTGAGGTCATCACATTGACCATGTCGAAGGCGCCGATCAGCAGACTGATCGTCGTGATAATCAGGACGAAGAAGGTTGTTGGAGTCACCAGCGGCCAGGTGATGTGGCGGAACTGCTGCCAGCGGTTGGCGCCGTCGATCGCGGCCGCTTCGTACAGGTTGCGCGGGACGGTCTGCAGCGCCGCCAGGTAGAAAATGATGTTCAGCGGCACGCGATGCCAGATCGTAGCGATGATCAAGGCGGGCAGTACCAGCCGCTCGTCGAACAGCCAATCCTGGCGCGGCAGTCCGAAGAGGCCCGTGAGCTGGTTGATGGGACCGGCCTGGCGACCATAGATCCACTTGAAGATGGTGGCTGTGGCGACGGCCGACGTGACCAGCGGCAGGAAGTAGAGGCTGCGGAAGAAGCTGGTGCCGCGCAGCCCCGTATTGAGGAGGAACGCCAGAGCGAGCGGCAGTAGGACCGACGCCGGCAGCGCGCCCAGCGTGTAGATCAGCGAGTTGCGCACCACCTTCGCCGCGAGCGGATCGCCATACAGAAAGTAGGTGTAGTTGTCGAGACCGACGAAGACCGGCGGCTCAATCATCGTCCAGCGGAAGAAGCTGACGCCGAACCCGAACAGGATCGGGACGAAGGTAAACGACAGGAAGAGCACAACATTCGGCCCCAGGAAGAGCAGCGCCCAGGCCCAGTCGCGGCGGATGCGCCGTCGCGTGGCCGACCGCGCGACGCGCGTCTGCCCTGCCTCAGTGACGCTGACGCTCATGAGTTACCGCCGCGCCTGAAGGATGGTGTTCAGCTCCTTGTCAACATTAGCCACGACCTCCTCGACGCTCCCCTTGCCGAGCACGATTGCGACGATGCCGTCCGTGACCGCCTGGCGGAAAGGCCCGGTCGAGTAGAAGGGGATCCGCGGCGGTGTGGTGCCGTACTGAAAGGCATCGACGAAGACGCTGTTGTGGTGAGGCGGGCCGGGCAAGTCACGCCAGAATGGGCTGTTGTAGAAGCGCTGCATTGCCGGTACCGAGCTGTAGGACGAGGTGATGATGCGCATGCCCTCCTCGCCGTACATGAACTGCAGGAACGCCCAGGCCGCGTCCGGGTTCTTGGCCTTGGCCGACAGCGCGAAGCCGAACGTGCCCATGCCGGCCACCCGCCTGGCTGGTCCCTTCGGGAAGTGCATCACGTCGAAATCGTCGGTCAGGTTCGCGCGCAGCGTCGTGCACCAGAGCCGCTGCATCAATGAGATGGCGGCCTGGCCAGACGCGAACACGTTGCCGGCCTGGTTGTTCATCGTCTGGATCAGGGTCAGCGGTGCCCAATAGCCGTCGATCATCGGCTGGGTCAGCTTGCGGAACGCGGAGATACCAGCCGGTGAGTTCAGCATCGACTTCGAATTGTCCTCGGAGACGAACTGGCCGCCTTCGGCCAGCACCATCGGCACATAGATGTACCACTGGTCGGCGTTCATTGCCGCGCCATAGACCGCGACATTTTCCTTATTGAACCCGGGCTCGTCACCGCGCTTGCCGCTCTGGTCGACCGTCAGGCGCTTGTACATCGTCTCGAACTCGGCCCACGTCCAACCATTCGCATCCTTGGCCGGGTCGAAGTCCAGCGGCGGGGTCACGCCTGCCTCCTTCGCCATTCTCAGGTTGATGTACGGGATGATGACATCACCCTGCTTGGGCAGCATGTGCAGCTCGCCGTCGACGATGCCCAGGTTGAGGAATGTCGGGTCGAAGTCCTTCCACGGGAAGCCGTATTTCTCGGCGAGCGGGATCATGTTCTGGGTGACCCCGTTGTCCTTGTAGGGCTTGGCGAAGTTGTCGCTCGTTTGAACGATGTCCGGCAGCGTGCCCGCCGTGATGTACGTGAGCAACTTCTGGTCGATGTTCGTGCCCGACTCGGCCGTGACCTTGACCGACAGGTTCGGATTCAGCTCCTTGAACCGAGCGGCCAACTGCTCGTAGATGGCCACGTCCGCCGCATTGGTCTGGGTGGTCAAGAACGTGACTTCGTAGTTGCCCGTGATGACGGGCGTGGTCGCCGGTTTCACGGCCGCGGCCGGGGTTGGCGCTGCAGCGGCAGCTGTGGTCGCCGCGGGTGCGGCCGCTTCGGTCGGCTTGGCTGCCGCTGGAGCCGTAGTCGCGGCAGGTTGCGGCGCCGCGGTCGGCTTGGCGGCGGCGGCCGGGGTCGCCGGCACGGGCGGCGTCGACGGTGCTGAGCAGGCTGCCAGCAGGGCACCCGTCGTACTTAGGACGGTCGTCAGCATCGACCGCCGCGTCAGCATTGCAGATCGCGGACGCATGAGTCTCCTTCCACTCCATCGCCGCTAGCCGTCGACCGAGGGACCACGACCAGGCGGCCGTATGCTCGAGTGTGCCACGGTCCGTTGTGGAGACGAATCGCGGCACTGGATGGCTGCACATTTCGGTGCGGATACGACATGACCGCTGCGTTACCAGGCAGCTGCACCCGGTACCAGACATTGTCCAGCATAACAGTGGGCCGGCCCTCGAGTATCAGCTGGCATCGACCTCGGCACAGCTCGCGGCCGCCGGTATCCTCCCATGCAGGTGAGCATCGAGCCTCCGACGGTCGACGACCGTGCAATCTGGGACCTCTGGCTATCGCAATACCAGTTGCCCATCGTGCTGATCGGCGCCGAGCTCGGCTTGTTTGAATTCATGCAATCTGCCAGTCCCGACCTCGAGGCGATCTGCTCCAAGATGGGCCTGGGCACGAGATCGATGGAAGCGGTGCTGGCGGTCCTGTGCGGATTGGGCTACGTCGTCAAGCGCCAGGGCCGATTCCATCTGACCGACGTCGCGCGCACCTACCTCCTGCCGGGAAGCCCATTCTTCTGGGTGCCCATGCTGCGTGACGTTGGCACTGGCGGCGCGGCCGCCCAGGCCCTCCTCGACCAGCTGCGGAGTGACAACCTGGGTCCGGAAGATCGCATCAGTCTGCGTTGGGAGCGCGGCGGCATCAGTGCGGAAGAAGCGCGGCTGGCGAATCGGCGGTTTCACAGTCATTCATTCCCAACTGCCCTCGGCGTAGCGCGCGCAGGGGACTTTCGAGGCGTGCACCGGCTCCTCGACGTCGGCGGCGGGTCGGGCTGTTATGCCATCGCTCTGGCGTTGCGGCTCCCGACACTTCATTGCACCGTGGCCGACCTGCCATCCGTTACAGCGGACACACAGAACTACATCCGCCGGTACGGGTGCGAAGACCGCGTCGATACGCACCCCTTCAATATGTTCGACGATCGCTGGCCCGACGGGTACGACGCAATCTTCTTTAGCAATGTCTTCCACGACTGGGACCGTCAGCGTCGCCACGATCTGGCGCTGCGGAGCTTCACCGCGCTGCCGCCCGGCGGCCGCGTCTATATCCACGAGATGCTGCTGAATGACAACTCCGATGGCCCACTGACGCCGGCCCTGTTCTCGGTGATGATGCTCAACACGCGTGGCAAGCAATTCGCACTGGGCGAGCTGTTCGGGCTGCTGCGCGAGGCGGGTTTCGAGAACTGCACCGTCACGCATACCTACGGCTACTACTCCCTGATCAGCGCCAGCCGGCCCTAGTGGCGCTGATCCTCCCCTACCACCGAAATACATTCCTTACCGAAATACTCTTCGACGACTGACTGGATCGCCAGGCTGCTCGAAGAAAAGGCGCACGTCAGTTGGTCTGCTGTTCAGGTTGGCGTTTAATCAATCAGTTCCGCCGGGCTGACAAAAAAGGCGCCCGCGCCGGTCCCCACGAAGGTCTGCCAGGTGCCGCAACCGTCTACTACTGCGATGGGCAGGTGTACGGCACCAGGGCCATTCCGACGTACCCGGAACGTGAGTTCGGTCGCGCCATCGGGAACCTGCAGCAGCTGCGACCGGCGGTCGGGGCGCACAGGATTCGGGCGGCGCGGCCGTCAGATGGATCGCCGGGCCCTCGATCTGACGTAGCGTGCATGCGCCCATACTCCGCGCGTATGAAGTGCACGTCTTGAGGTAGTCGTGAGTATGGGCAGGGAGCTTTGCGAGTCCGACTTGTCAGTGGACGTGCTGCCCTAAGTGCGGAAGTCGGCGATCACCGGGAGCACGTCACCACGCCGGTAGATGGTGCTGACGCAGTCACCGGACCTGGCCCGAACGGCCGCGGCCAGAGTCAGCGATTGGTGGCGCTACGTGTGCGCTCCAGCCCGCTGGTGAGCGCTTGCTGATACAGCCAGATATCGCCCCAGTACGCTAAACATCTGAATCCCTGCGCCAGTTTGGCCTCGGCCTCTTCAGGGCTGGCGACCATGAAGCCCGCGGCTTTGCCGTGTTTCCGGCAGGCGGCCAGGACGCGCTCAACCGCCTCGAGGTAAGAAGGATGTTGGAATTGCGCCGGAATTCCGAGTGAGTTGGTCAGGTCGAAATGCCCGATCCAGAGAACGTCGATGCCATCGACCGCGGCGATGCGCTCGACGGCTTCGACTCCCCCTACCGTCTCGATCAGGGCGATCAACAGGCCCTCCGTATTGGCGGTCCGGATCTTCTCGGCGACGTCGCCCTGGCTGTAGTCGTCGTGCGCTACACCGAATGCGGCGCCCCGCCGGCCGAGTGGCGGATATTTCGCGGACTGCACAATAAGGCGAGCCTGCTCCTCACTTTGAACCATCGGCACCATGATGCCCATCGCGCCAACGTCGAGAACGCGCGCGATCAGGTGGTATTCGGTAGCCGGCACGCGTGCCATAGGGACCAGGCCCGTTCCAGCGCACGAAGCAATGAGCGACTTGACGGTCTCCGTACTCCAGCCGCTGTGCTCCATGTCGAAGATCGCGAAGTCGGCCCCGCAGCTGGCGATGATCCGCCCGATGCCACTGGTGGCGAATTCGAACACCATGGTGCCCAGCGCAACTCCGCCTTCTGCAAGGACGCGCTTCACGCGATTGGCCATCACGGGCGCACTGCCGTCTCGGCCTCGAGCAAGCGCGCACTCAGGCGCGGATGGGACAGCGCCGCGCGGTCGACAATCGAGCGCGGCACGCGGCCGGCAGCGACGTCGACGATGCCGCGGCAGGCACTCTCGCCGATGCCCTGAAAGCATTCGTCGGTCCAGCAGATCGCGTGGGGCCCGAGGATAACGTTGTCGAGCGCCAGCAAGGGCTCGTCCGGATCGATAGGTTCAGTCTCGAACACGTCGAGCGCAGCCCCGGCCAGGCGGTGAGCAGCCAGCGCCGTCGTCAGGGCCCGCTGATCGACGATCGGTCCACGGGCAGTGTTGATCAGGTACGCAGTCGGCTTCATCAGCGCCAGTCGCTGTTGATTCAGCAAGTGGTGGGTCTCCGGGCTGAGAGCGCAATTGATCGTCACGAAATCCGATGCGCGTAAGAGCGTCTCCAGATCGACCAATTCCACGTCGTCGGCAGCTGACAGGTAGGGGTCGAACGCCAGGTGGCGCATGCCCAGTGGACGCGCCAGCCGGACGATCTCGCGCCCGATGTTGCCCAGACCGATGATGCCCAGGGTACGGCCCGTTAGACCCGTACCCATGAAGTCCAGCTTGTCGGCCCAGCGGCCGGCGCGCGTCAACCGATCCTTGTCGAACATCCGCAAGCTGAGCGCCAGCATGTACGCCAGCACGCTCGTGGCCACCGGCCGGCGCACGCCATCGGGAGTGATGGTCACCAGAACACCGGCCCGCGTGCAGGCTGCGATGTCGACGTTGTCGTAACCGACTCCGAAACGCGCTACGAGCACCAACCTGTCGGCGCCGGCCAATGTGGCGGCGGTCACGCTTGGCGTCATGACCAGGAGCGCGTCGAAGCCTCGGATCTGTTCGGGCTGAAGCTCCGGGCTGTGAGACTCGAGGAACTCCCGAGTGATGCCTGGCGCACCGTCGAGCAGATCCAGGCCGATATTCCCAAAGGCCAGCGTGCCGTTCGGCTTGAGAAAGTCGCGCGTGAGGCCAACTCGAAACGACTCAGGCATGGCGGCTGTGCTCCTCCGCTGGCGGGATCACGCCTTTCTTCAGAATGAAGCAGCCATAGAAGCGACGCTCACCCGTGGCGATCACGCAGTACGCACCCTTCGCGCGCTCGTAAAACGACATGCGCTCGATCCCCGCCAGCATCAAGGTCTTGCCCTCCGCGCGCTCGATTTCTGCTTGCACCTCGCGATGGACTGGCAGAGTCTCGTCGGGCGCATCCACGACCTCCATCCGCATTGCCGGATGCTCGACGAAGCTGTCCAACGGCAAAACCGACAGAATTGCGCGGACTGCCCGTGGGGCATCGACGCCATCCATCCGCAGCAGGTGCCCGAGCACCGTCTGTCGCGCAATCGAATCAGCCGGGAAATTCGCGTCGGAAACGACGAGCTCATCGCCGTGACCCATGGACCGCAGCGCGGCCAGGATCTCGGCGTTCAGGAGCGGATCAAGTCCTTTCAGCATGAGCGAGCGCAGACCATGCCGCACAGTGTGCACCCTGGCCATGTCCGGCGCTACGTCTGCAACCACGACCGTCGCCGAGGCAAACGAACGACTACTCGGGTGCAGATTGCCGCGCATTCGGGTCGGGCGGCATATCTGGGTCGGGGGAGTCCTCGCTCCGCGGGGTGCACCTGCGGCCCGGCCCCGACGGCGTTGGCAGGCATCGGAGGTCGAACCCAGCATCGCTGGCTGGACCGGCCAAGTGATCCAGGACTTGGCTCGTGCGGAACGTTTGCGGCAGCGACGGGCGCGGGTCAGGGACCTAGAAGCGCTGATGCCGTCATGTGGCCCACAGGTAGCGATTGATCCACCAGTCGTTGAGGATTTCTTGACGTGGTCGCGGGTTTCGGCGAACGAGACGCCGTCGGTAAGCTGATCATCCAGGCGCGGCCTGGCTGCGCTACGTTCCGGTGTCCAGGACGAGAGTGTCGAAGTTCGTGTCCCATCCGTTAGAGCTGCCGATGGTCACGCGTTGGCAGGCGTTGGTCCAGTTCGTCGACAATGTCTGCAACTGCCCGGCCGTGAGCACGAACGTGATTGTGGACTGGCCATCGCAACTGAGGCTGATGGTGCTGGCGCCGGAGCCGCCGTTGTAGGCGTCGAGGCGCACCAGGCGCCGCGGCGTGACGAACGTCAGATTGGCGGCTGTCGGCCCAGCACCGTTGAACCCGACGCTGTTGGTCGTGAACTGGCGCCACGGGGCGGACAAATACCAGCTGTTGCTCCCCCAATCGATGACGCCGGTGGGGAATTCGCCGCTCAGGACCCGATTCGGGCTGGCCAGTTCGTCAAAGGTGACCACCGTCGTGGCACTGGGTGTGGGCGTTGGTGTTGCCGTCGCGGTCGCCGTCAGGGTGGGAGTTGCCATTGCTGTCGGCGTGGCTGTGGCGATGGTGGCTGTTGCAGTCGGAGTATGTGTAGCGGTGGCGGCTGCAACAGGCGTCGGAGTCGCAGTCGGACCAGGCGGCGGCGTGGCCATCACGCGCAAGAACACATCGCTCAGCGTGTTGGTGTCACTCGCCTCGATATTGCTGCTCTTCGACGCGAACGCGACCGCTCGCCCATCGCGGCTGAGCCGTGCATTCTTCGAGTCGCCGTTCGACCACGAGCCGTCACACGTGACGGACGCAATCATGGTCTGGCCCGTTGCGCGATCGCGTACGAACACATCGAAAGTGCGCCCAAAGGTGAGTGGATTCGTATTCGTGTCGCCTGGCACGAGGTTCGTCGCATCCGAGTGAAATGCCACGTAACGACCGTCGTCGCTGATGCTCGGCGGCGATGAGTTGTTATTGGCGTGGCCGCCGGCACTGTTAACCGACTCGAGCGTGGTAACGCCTGTGACCAGGTCGCGCACATACACGTCCGCGGTTATTCGGCCGCCAGGCACCAGCCACGATCGATCGGATGCGAATGCCACGAAATGGCTGTCGCCACTGATCGCCGGGGCGCCGGAGTCGTACCCGAATCCAGGCACGCCACTGGTCGAAACAGATACGAGCGTGGTTGTCGACGTTTGCAGGTCGCGCACGTAGATCTTGGCCACGCCGCTGAGATCCTCGGGCTTCAATACACCCCTGGAGGCGAACGCGACGTACCGCCCGTCGGCGCTGATCGAGGGCTGGCTGCCACCCGCTGAATCGCCTTGCATGTCGGTGGACACGCGCGTGGTGGTGTGGGATTGCCGGTCGTGGACGTAGACGTCAGGCAGCAGGTTCGAGTTCTGGTTGCCTGGCGCGAGCTCGAAAGCCCGGGACTCAAACGCAATCCAGCGCCCATCGGCGCTGATCGACGGGCCCCAGCTCGAGTCCATGACCTGCACGCCACCACTTGCGACTGAGACGCGCTCGGTCGTGCCAGTGGCCATGTCACGCACGAACACGTCGCCACGATAGCCAGCACCACGGCTACCGGCGTCGCGCGCCCACGCCGGGGGCCTCCACCCCTGGTCCACATCGGCTTGTCAAGCGTAGAAGTCCAAGCCGCTCGAGGCAATCACCTATTCTGTAAAGAATGTGGCTCGATTGGGTGAACGACGCTTCGGATGCCTCGACGTTCACCAGTCTGAAAGTCGTGTTCAGGCGGGCCTACGAGTGTGCGAGCACCGCCGCGGACACGATTTCGATCGGATCTCCAACGCGCATGGTGCCGCCCACGAGGACCCGCGCGCGTAAGCCGCCGCTGTCGACCAACGGCCGCATGACCGGCTTGCCGACAAGCCCTTCGAGATGCTCGCACGGTGGACAGTCTTTGACGCCTTCCAGCACGACCTGGCCAATGCGGAAGCGCCTCCCGAGCAGCTCGCGTAAGCGCACCCCGCGCGTGGTCAGGTTGCGACGGTGCTCCGTTGTGCCAAGCTCGACTCCGTGCTCCTGTCGAAGTCGATCCAGCACTTCGGCTTCGATCAGCGTCACCTCGCGAGCGCCAGAATCGGTCGGACGTTGCGAATAAAAGCCGATGCCCGCACTGTATCGATCGCCACTGAGACCCGCACCTGCGATCGCTTCAACTGACGTTAGCGACTCCATGGGTGCGCTGGCTGCGCGCGCGACGCAGATTGCCTCGACAGACGCCTGCATGACCGCAGCATAGCAACTCCACAACGATCGAGCTTCAGGTGGTCGGCGCCAGCCGGGCTTCGGGTCGCAGTGGCTGAAAACAGCTCGATCGCATTGCGCTGACAAAGCGGTGCCAAGCACCCGGTTCAGGCCTGCGCCCGTCCGCCAGTGTTATTGAGCCCAGAGGTAGCCGTTGATCCACCAGTAATTGAGGATTTTCTTGACGTAGTCGTGGGACTTGCGAAGGAGACGCTCCGGTGCCTGACAGGCCGAGTGTTCTGGTTTGCTCGTTGTGGCCGAGGTGATTGCGTATGCACTCTTGCGGTCTGGTGCTCGAGGCATGCGA
>DASXRR010000328.1:0-9491 GCA_036506475.1 Chloroflexota bacterium | reverse complement strand
AGCCGCCATGCCCGACGCGAAGGCGACCGCGGCGGGCGCAGCCTCGAGCGCAGCGACCGCCTCTTCGAACGCCACCACGGTCGGGCTGGCGTAGCGCGCGTACGAAAAGCCCGGCTCCTGATCGCCCAGGACGCGGTCGAGCTGATCGGCCGACTCGTACCAGAAGCTCGAAGCGGGCACCAGCGGCAGTGCCGTCGGGTGCGCTCCGTCAAAGGTCAAACTCGGCGTGCCCGCGTGCACCGCCAGGGTGTCGAAACGCATATGTGCGGTCTCCAGTCTACCGTCGACCGTCCACGATCCTCGCGCTTCGCGCGCCGGCCGGCTCCATAGGGTTCCGCCTTCTGCGGTTGCCTGGACGCATTCGCGCCGACCAGGCGGCTACCAACGGTCGACACGGACGATCGACGATAGACGGTCGACGGCAGACCCGAATCAGTACTCGCTAAAAACTATTTCGGAGTACATCTGGTAGCCGAGTGCGCGCGCGACGAAGGCGGAGGTCGTGTTGTCGCGATCGTGAATATAGAGCGCGACTTTGCCCTGCTCGATGGCGTGGCGCGTCGCCGCCGACACAGCGTCGCGGGCGAAGCCGCGGCCGCGGTAGTCCGCTTCGGTCGCGACTGCTACTTCCCAGATCCGATTCGATTTCAGCTTCAAAGCCGCCCACGATACGAGCCGGCCGTGGGGACCACGCACGCCAAAGATTGCGCCGTCGAAGCGCGTGCGCAGGTGCAGCGCAGCGTTGTCATGCTCCGGGATCAACTCCGCGCTCGAGCTATAGGGGACGAAGGTTGCTCGATCGGCGGCGCGCATGTCGCCGGCCAGTGTGAACGCGTGCGGCACCGTCTGTCTGATCGCCCGCAACAGCCGCCGAAACGCCGGCCCGTCCAGATACGGCAAGGCACTGTCCGAGCCAAGCTGACGGCGCAAGGTGTCCATCAAGTCTGGCCGGCAGGCAACCACGGCGCCTGGTGCAAATGCCAATCCGACAATGGGCAAAACATAACCGTGCCAGCTCGGTAGACCCCGCGCGGCCGTGGACAAGAGGTGGACCCCGCCAGCGCGGGCAACGGCCGGCGGGCAGGCCAGGAACTGCTCGGCATAGTCGTCGAGCGTGCGCAGCGTCGCCGTCGACAGTCGATTTGACGTTGCTGGTGTCAAAAAAGGGGCTCAGGCGCGCATTGCGCCATTGGGCCTGCGTAACCGCGCTGCGCGTCGTTGTTCGGCGGCATCCCAGCGTCGTTGATGCTCGTCGGAGCTGACCCGCAGCGGCCGAACGGGCGTCGGTCGGCCCTGTTCGTCGATTGCCACGTACACGAAGTACGCCGTAGAAATGTGCCGCACCTCACCCGTGAGCACGTCTTCGGCGTCGATCGTGACTTCGGCTTCGAGGCTGGTGCGACCCGTCCAGGTCACGCACGCGTGCAGCACGACCAGGTTGCCGACATAGACCGGCTGCTCGAAGGTCATCGAGTCCATGACCACGGTCACCATCGGTCGCCGAGCATGGCGCGTGGCGCACGTGCCACCGGCCGTATCGGCGAGCTTCATCAGCGTGCCGCCGTGCACATTGCCGAGTGGATTCGCATCCTCGGGCAGCATCACCTGCGCGAGCTGCAGCTCGCGGGTGTCTGCGCGTTCGATCACACCTCTTATGTTAAGGCTGCGTCGTGCAGAATCTCGATCGCGCGGCTGAGCACAGGATCGTCGCCCCCGACGATGCGCGTCGGATCGCTCTCGATGACCTCGTCGGGCACGACGCCGACTCGATTGAGCTGTTTTCCTTCGGGCGAGCGAATCTCGTACACCGTCACCTGTAGGCCTGTCCCGTCCGGGAGCCCAAAAACCTGTGCGGCCGCGACGCTGCCAGCCGTGGTCGTACCGACGATCGTAGCGGCACCGTGCTCCTGTACGGCCGAGGCGAAAATCTCACCCATCGACGCCGTCCCGCCGTCGACCAATACGACCAGTGGCAACCCGTACTGATTACTCGCGCGTGAGAAGTGCATTCGATTCTCGCCCGATCGGTCAGTTTCCTCGTAGACGGTCGAGCCCGCGGGTAGGAAGTGGCTCAACAGCCGAGTGCCCACGTCGATGCGGCCACCCGAGTTGCCACGCAGATCGAGCACGAGTCCGCGAATGCCCTGCTCCTGAAACGTGGCGACATTCTGTTCAATCGACTCGACGACGGACGGCTCAGGGAATCCGCGCAGACTGAGATAGCCGATGTCGTCGGCGACCACGCGCTGCTTGACGAACTGCAGGTGGATCTCCGTTCGCGTCATCTTGAACGTGAGCGAAACGTCGCTGCGCCGTACGACCATTTCCACAGTCGTGCCACTTGGACCACGCACCAGGCCGGTCATCTCCTCGAGTGCCAGGCCCGAGACGAGCTGGCCGTTGATCGAGATGATAATGTCGCCTGAGTTCAAGCCTGCCCGCTGCGCGGGCGTGTCCTCGTACACCTCGACGATGCGTGGCTCGGACCCACGCGCACTGACGCTGATGCCGATGCCAACATAGCGGTTGTCGCCCCGCGACCACGATTGATAGTCCTGGTACTGCTGCGGATCGAGGAAGTAGGTATGCCCCTCGTCCGCGAAGTGAACCATGCCGCGCACGAGCGAATGCGCCGCGACAAACCCTTCCTGAGTCGCTTGCGGCTGCGCAAGAAACGTGCTGAGCGCGGTGCGCGCTCGATCCAGGTCAGCGCCACGTTCGCCGCTGAAATCGGGCACCGGCCCAAGCCTGAGACCGCGCCCGCCCGCTTCCTTGTCGAGCTGCTCCCAGCCCGCCTGCAGCAGCTCGGCCGAGCTCATCGGATGGACGAAGCGATCCATGAGCAGGTTGAACGCGTTTTCGACCACCTGCAGCTGCGTCGAGCTGTCTTCGGCGGGCGCGCTGATGGGCGCGAGCGTTGCGCCAACCGGTTGCGCATTGACCACACCGCTCGCAGTTGCGCCGTAGAGCAGAACGATGAAAACGAGAAGCGAGCGAAGCGAGGTCATCTTGAGTACCGAGGGCGGTTATACCAGCCCTGCCAGAGCGACCCGCAAAGAAGGCGGTTGAGACTTGGTAAACTCCGTCAATGGACATCTCCTGGCTTGGCCATGCCTGTTTTCGGCTGCGCGGCCGTGATGTCGCCATCTTGACCGATCCGTACGGCGGCGACGATTGGAGTTATCCGCCGTTGTCCGTGCCGGCCGATGTGGTCACGGTGTCCAACGCGCACCCCCATCACGCGGGCCTGTCTGGCGTCGAAGGTCAGCCACGCGTGCTGCGCGGACCGGGCGAGTACGAGATCGGCGGTGCCTTGATCTGGGGCGTGCGTACCTCGCATCGGGCGCCCGAGAACGGTTCGAGCGTGGCCAAGAACACGGCCTTCGTGATCCAGCTCGAAGAGCTGACGGTGTGTCACCTGGGTGATCTGGCCAACGCGCCGCTGACCGCGGAAGAGCTCACGCGCATCAAGGACTCGGATGTTCTGCTCGTGCCAGTCGGCGGCCACTGCACGATCAATGCCGCTCAGGCGGCCGAGGTCGTCGCACAGATCGAGCCGAAGATCATCGTGCCGATGCACTACGCGACCGACGAAACGCGTGGCCGACTCGAGCTCGACGAAGTAAGTCGCTTCTGTCGCGAGCTTGGCGCGAGCGAGGTGTCGCCCCGCAATCGGCTGAGTGTGACGCCGTCGGGGTTGCCGTCGGAGCCGACGGTGATATTGCTCGAGCGCGCGCGCCAGCCGGTCGGACGTTAGGGCGCGGCCTCGAAGGTCCAGCGGAAGGAGCCGCTGCGGCCGCGTTCGTCGACCACGGTCGCCCTGGCGCTGTGCTGGCCTGCGCTCAGGCGAATAGCAGCAAAGCCGCGCCAGATGCTGTCTGAGCGCTGCTCGACAGTAGTCGGCACTGCCGCGCCATCAAACTCCAGACTGATCTTGCTGATGGCCGCGTCGCCTCGGCCACGGGCTTCCAGTGTGACCTGACCAGGGCTAACTTTGCTGCCCGGCGCAGGCAGCGGCAGTAGCACCCATGGCGCGCGACCTTCGGCTTCAGCGGTCGGTGTGGCTTGTGGTTGGGCGGTAGGCGTCGCTTCGGCTAGTTGAGTCGGTTCGGCGGTGGGTGCGGGGCGCGTTGGTTCGACAGGGCGTGCGGCTGGTGCGGCTGTCGGCGGCAGCGCGGTAGGCGGTGGTCCGAGCACCAGCGTCGGCGCGGGCCGCACGAACGGCACTGCCTCGGACGCTGCGCCGAGCGCGCCAAACAACGCGCCGACGGCGGACCAGAACAGGCTGCCGAGCAGCAGGATACCGACGATGCCGACCATCGTGGCGATGATTCGCCCGGGTGAGCCATCGTCGGGCATGCGCGGCTCGAACAGCTGCTCCTCGAGGTCATGCTGCTCCGACGGCTCGCTCTGCGGGGGTCGCCGAGCCACGCCTCCACCCTAAAGCCTGGCGTGCCAAGCGCACGCTACAGGTTGCTTACGAAAGTGGCTCTTCGCAGCCACTATCACGCTCGGTAACTGCCGAAGGCGGAGCGGTCGAAAGTCATCCGCGGCGCGGGCTACCAATGGCTAATACACTGGCCAGCGATGCAGCCGAGCAATGGCGACGCCCGGCCGGCCCTGGCGGGCGTACGCGTCGTCGATCTGACTCAGTTCGAGGCAGGCACCTCCTGTACCGAGACTCTGGCGTGGCTCGGTGCCGACGTCATCAAGGTCGAGGAGCCGACCTCAGGCGACCAGGGGCGGGTCGCCTCGAGCGAGCAGCCGGGTGTCGACTCCTTCTACTTCTTGCTCCTGAATGCCAACAAACGCAGCGTGACCTGCAATTTGAAACATCCGCGTGGCAAAGAGCTGCTGTGCAAGCTCATCGAGCATGCCGACGTGTTCATCGAGAACTACGGTCCTGGCGTCATCGAACGGCTCGGCTTCGCGTATGAAGAAGTCAAACGTGTCAATCCGCGCATCATCTACGCCCAGATCAAAGGCTTCGCACCCGATAGCCCGTATGGCTCATACCTCGCATTCGACATGATTGCGCAATCAGTCGGCGGCGCCTTGAGCATCACTGGCGAGCCGAACGGGCGCCCACTCAAGCCCGGCGCGACTATCGGCGACACCGGCACCGGGCTACATACGGCGATCGGCATCCTGGCCGCGCTGTATCAGCGCCAGACCACGGGCCGCGGCCAACGCATCGAAGTGGCCATGCAGGAGGCGGTGATCAATTTCAGCCGCATCGCCTACGCCAGCCAGCTGCTGTGGAACAAGCCCGCGCCGCGCGTTGGCAATCGCTCGGTTGTCGGCACCAACGCGCCAAGCGAGGCGTACCCGTGCAAAGGTGGCGGAGCCAATGACTACTGCTACATCTACACAACGCGGGCCGGCAATCACCAGTGGGAGCGGCTCCTGAAGGTCATTGGCCGAGCGGACCTGATTGGCGATCCGCGTTTCGCGACCAATCGCGATCGTTATGCCAACAACGACGCGGTTGACGAAGCGATCATGCCCTGGATTGCCGCCCGCACCAAGACCGAGGTCATGCAAGCGTTAGGCGAAGCGGGCGTGCCGGCCGGCGCTGTATTCGACACCAACGAGCTGTTGAACGATCCATTCCTGCGCGATCGGGGCATGTTCGCGACGATCGACCACCCCGTGCGCGGGCCGGTCACGATTCCCGGCTGGCCGGTGCATATGTCTGACTCGCACGTGCCTGTTGTCTCGGCGCCATTGCTTGGCCAACACACCGACCAGATCTATGGCGAGCTGCTGGGCTGCTCGACCGAGCAGCTCGACGAGCTACGCGCGGAGCACGCGATATGAGCCTGGTCAACGGCTCGCAGATCCTCGGCCGCGCCCTGCGCCGTCAAGGCGTGGAGCACTTCTTCTACATCATGGGCGGGCCGATGATGGCGGCCGAGTCAGCCAGCATGGAGGAAGGTCTGCGCGGCATCGACGTGCGTCACGAGCAGGCGGCGGCGATGATGGCGCACGCCTATGGTCGGGTCCTGAATCGGCTCGGCGTGTGTATGGCCGCGTCCGGCCCGGGTGCGACGAACCTGATCACGGGCGTCGCCAACGCCTGGGCGGACTGCGCGCCGCTGCTGGCTATTGGCGGGTCGAGTCCCGTTGGCCAATGGGGTCGCGGCGCGTTTCAAGAGATGGACCAGGTTGCCGCGTTCAAGCCGATCACCAAGTGGTCCGAGCGCTGCGTGGATCCGCGGCGCGTGCCTGAGTACGTGAGTATGGCGGTGCGGCACGCGTTCGCTGGGCGGCCCGGGCCGGTCTATTTGGATATGCCCGGCGACGTGCTCTACAAGGAGGTCGACGAAGCAGAGGTCGAGTATCCAGGCCCCTTCCAGCTGCCACGCGCGCAGGCTGATCCCGGCCTGATCGACGATGCGATTCGCTTGCTTGCCCAGGCCGAGCGGCCGGTCGTCATCACCGGCAGTGGGATCCTGTGGTCCGCGGCGGAAGCCGAGCTCGAGCACTTTGTCGAGTTGGCGGGCATACCGTTCTACACGACGCCTCAGGGTCGTGGCGTCGTACCGGACGACCACCAGCTGTCTTATCCGGCCGCCCGTTCGACCGCGTTCCGCGAGGCAGACCTGTTCATCGTCATCGGCACCCGCCTGAACTATGTCATCTCGCAGCTTGGGCCGCCGCGCTTCAACGCCCAGGCCAAGCTCATCCAGGTCGACGTCGACCCGACCGAGATCGGTCACAATCGGCCCGCCGACGTCGGCATAGTCGGCGATGCGCGCGCGGTGTTGCGGCAGTTGCTCGACGGTGCTGATGGCACAGTCGATCGACGGCGGTTTGCGGGCTGGCGCGAGCACCTATCTGAGGTCGAGGCGAGTAAGCGAGCCGACGCCGAGGCAGCCATGAGCACCGACCAGCAGCCTATTCATCCGCTGCGCCTGTGTAAGGAAGTACGCGACTTCCTCGATCGCGACGCGATCCTGTGTGTCGATGGCCAGGAAATCCTGAACTACGGGCGCCAGTCGATTCCCACGTTTGTGGCGCGGCACCGTTTGAATTCAGGAGCGTTCGGCACAATGGGCGTTGGTTTGCCGTTCGGCATCGGCGCCAAGGTCGCCAAACCGGACACGCAGGTGCTCGTGCTGCACGGCGATGGCTCGTTCGGACTGAACGCGATGGAGCTCGATACCGCTGCGCGGTTCAACATCCCGGTCGTGACGGTGATCAGTTTGAACGGCGGCTGGACGGCTGACCCGACGCATTCCAAGCCCGGCCGCGACCTGGGCTATACCGCCTTCCACAAGATGGCCGAGGCCCTCGGCTGCTACGGCGAACAAGTTGAAAACCCGTCTCAGATTCGTCCCGCCCTCGAGCGCGCCTACGCCTCCGGCTGCCCCGCCGTGGTCAACGTCGTCACCGACTGGAAAGCGCGTGCCACAACACAGCAATTCGCCGTGTATTCCACCTGACGCATGGCCGAGCGCTACATCGAGCCCGACTGGTTCACGCGCAACATCTTCAATCCGTTCGTCGGCTGGCTGACCAGCCTGGGTATCAGCGTGTACGGCTCGCGCGTACTGGCCGTGCGCGGACGCGCCAGCGGCGAGTGGCGCACCAACCCGGTCAACCTGCTCGAGTACGGTGGCGAGCGCTACCTGGTCGCGCCGCGCGGCATCACTCAGTGGGTAAAGAACATCCGCGTCAGCGGTGGCGGGGAGCTGCGACTTGGTTCACTCGTCGAGCCGATCAGGGTGACCGAGATCGCCGATGCCGACAAGCTCGACATCCTGCGCGCCTATCTCAAGAAGTGGTCGTGGGAAGTGGGCGCGTTCTTCGAAGGCGTGGGTGCCGGCGCGTCCGAGACTGAGCTCCGGCGCATCTCGCCCAACCACCCCATCTTCCGCATCGAGCGCTAGCGCCGCCGCCAGGCCTCGTACTCGCGCAGTGTGGCCTCGTCGGGCGGGTAGACGCCAAGGATGCTGCTGCCGGCCTGGATCTTCTCGAGGATGAACTCCTCGCGCTGCTCTTGCTCGTACGCGGCGCGAATCACGCTTTCGGCGATGGTGAGCGGCAGCACGAGCACGCCTTCGCCGTCGCCGACGATCACGTCCCCAGGCAGCACGGCCACGCCGCCACACGCGATTGGCACGTTGATCTCTGAAGGATGGTGAATAGCGGTCGACAGGTCTGGGCTTTGTCCGCCGGCGTACGTCGGCAGATCAATCGCCTCAATGGAGGGCGTGTCGCGAAAGGCACCGTCGGTGACGATGCCGGCCGCGCCGCGCTGCGCAATGCGCGTGGCCAGGATGTTGCCGAGCGTAGCGGCGCGGGTATCGCCTCGGGCGTCGATGACTAATACCTCGCCAGGGCCCACGGACTCGACGGCGATGCGCTGCTTGTTCGTCCGATTGTCGAACTCACCCGGCCGTTCGAGGTCTTCGCGCATCGGGATGTAGCGCAGCGTGAACGCGTGCCCAGCCAGGCGTAAGTCAGGTCGCAGCGGGCGGACCCCGAGCATGAAGCAGCGTATGAAGCCATGCTTCTGCAGTTGACTGCTGATCGTCGCCGTGCTCACCCGTTTCGCAAGCGCGAGCACGTCGTCGGAAAGACGTTCAGACATGTGGACGCCATGGTAGAGCGGCGCCGACGCGGTACTCTGCCCAGGGCATGCACGAGCTGCTCGACGCCGTGAAGCAGTTGCAGCCGGTCGCCCGCCGCTACCAGGAGGACACGGAGCGTGAGAAGCGCATCGCGCCCGCTCTTGTCGAGCAGCTGCGCGCCGCGGGTCTGTACAGCATGGTCGTGCCGCGCCAGCTGGGCGGTCTGCAAGTCGACGTGTTGACCTACCTGCGCGCCGCCGAGCTGATGGCCGAAGCAGACGGGTCGGTCGGCTGGAACCTCGGTAACAACGCAGTCGGCCAACTGGTCGCGCTGAGTCTGCCCGAAGCGGGCGTGGCCGAAATCTTCGGCGATCGACCAGATGCCATCGTGGCTGGCACCGCGGTGCCCGGTGGTGGCACGGGCGTGCGCGTCGAGGGTGGCTTTGTGGTCAGCGGTCGCTGGACGTTCGGCAGCGGCTGTCGCGAGAGCGACTGGATGATGGCCAACTTCGACATCGTCGAAGACGGCGAGCGCGTGCTGTATCGCTTCTTTGTGCCGTCCTCGACGACGACGGTTCTCGATACCTGGGACATGACCGGCATGCGCGGCACCGGCAGTCACGATTGGACTGTCACCGAAGCGTTCGTCCCACAGCAGCGCACGGTCGAGGTGCCCGGCCGGTTACTGGTGAATCAGTGGCAGCGCTGGCCGGGCACGCTGTACGCGCTACCGATCCACGCCATCGTTGGGCCACACCACAGCGTGGCCGCGACAGGCATCGCGCGCGCCGGCATCGATGCGTTGAGCGAGCTGGCGGGCGCCAAGGTGCCGCGAGGCGGTCGCACAGGTGTGTTGCGCGAGCAACTGCCGGTCCAGGACGCGGTCGCGCGTGCTGACGCGATTCTCAGCGC
>DASXRR010000327.1:0-4017 GCA_036506475.1 Chloroflexota bacterium | reverse complement strand
CCAGTTGGCCGCCGACCGCACCGGAGCGATCTTGCGCCGCATCGCGCTGTACCAACGACCCGAGAGCGCCACAGTCGACGACATCGTGCAGGCGGTTGCCAACGGGCTGAGCGACCGCACGCGCGTGCTGGCCGTGACGTGGGTACATTCCAGCACGGGGCTGAAGCTGCCCATCCGGCAGATCGCCGACGTGGTGGCGCAAGTGAACGCGGGTCGGGACGAAGCGTCGCGGGTGTTGCTGTGCGTCGACGGCGTGCATGGATTCGGCGTCGAGGACGTGGCCGTCGCCGATCTCGGGTGTGATTTCTTTGTGACGGGTTGTCACAAGTGGTTGTTTGGCCCGCGCGGGACCGGGCTGGTGTGGGGTCGTGGTGCACGCACCTGGACCAACGTACGCGAGACCATCCCGACGTTTGGCGATGGCCGATCGGAGGGCTCACGGCATACGCCGGGTGGCTTTCACTCGTTCGAGCATCGCTGGGCCCTGCGTGAGGCGTTCGACCTGCACCAGCAGGTCGGGCGCGACCGCATTGGCGCGCGCATCCACTCGTTGAGCGCGCGCCTGAAACAGGGGCTTGCGGCGGTGCCTGGTGTGCGGATCTATACGCCGCTGGGCGACGAGCTGTCGGCGGGCATCGTGTGCTTCGACGTGGGCAACCTGCGGCCACAGACCGTGGTCGATCGACTGCACGAGCGCAAGATCATCGCCACCGTGACGCCCTACGCCACGTCGTATGCGCGCCTGGCGGCGGGCCTGCTGACCAACGAGGACCAGGTCGACCGCGTCGTCGAAGCGATCAAGCTGTTGTCATCCTGAGCTTGCGAAGTGCCAGCTTGCTGATGCGCCTGAGCAAGCGGATCCTTCGGCAGCGGCCTCAGGATGACAAGCGTAAAGGTGGGTAGTAGTTCTCGGCGCCGATCTTCTTGACGTCCGACAGCCAATCGCCCTCGTAGACCGATGTTGGGCCCTGGGTGGGATCGACCAGGCTCCATGCCTGGCGTTTGTAGGTCCAGTTGTCGGGCTGGAGCGCGTGCGCGGCGCGGAAGTGGGGAATGGCGGCATCGTGACGCCCGTTCCGTACGAGGTGCTGGGCGAGCTCGAAGTGCGCGGCCGCGGTGGCATCTTCGATAGACCGCCCACGGCTGCGCTGGATGACTTCGGCTTCGGACAGCACGTAGCGGCTGGCCGAGCCGAGCGCGACCCAGTCGCGCAGGGCGGAGACGTAGCGCTCGGCGTCGATACGCAGCTGCTTGACCAGCGCGAGACGTTCGACGACATGCGGCGCGTCGTCCGGCCGAGGCGCGCGGTCGAGGAACTCAGGCCGGCGCGGGTAGGCCGTCTCGGGCGGCCGAACGATCGTCCCGCGTTCGTCGATCCACACCCCGCTGGGCACATTGACGATGCCGAACAGCGTGTCGAGAACGTGAGCCTGGTCGATCAGCGACGGATGACGCGGCTGGGCGCGCTCGATCCACGGCCTGGCCGCGGCTGAACCAGCGATATCGAGGGCGACGGTGACCAGCTCGAAGCCGAACGGATGCAGCTCCTCGCGTAGGGCCTGCCACACGGGCAGGTCGTGACGGCAGCCTCACCAGGAGGCCCAGGCGAGCAGTAGTACTTTGCTGCCATGCAAGCTGGCCAGGTCAAAGGGCTTGCCGTCCAGGTCGGGCAGCACCAGCGGCGGCGCCGTCGCAGTCTGCAGGGATTGGCCGCCCGCGGCGGGGCCGAGCACCCATAGCCCTTCAACCGCATCGTGGACCAGCGGCCTGCGCAGCGCCGACACGACTGATGTTATGTCAAGAGACGGGAGGGGCAGGCAGACGTCGTCGCGGCATAGGCCTTCGGGGCGCACGTGCCAGCCGGTTGCCTCCTCGACGGCCGACAGCGTTGGCTGTGCCAGGAGCATCAGGCGACGGCCGTGGCCATGAGCGCCGGGCGAACCTCCTCGGCGAAGCGGCGCAGGCGACGTTCGTACTCGTCCGGCGGCTGTGCACCCATCGACACGATGAAGCGCGCGACGCCAACCTGCTGGTACCCGCGAAAGTCGTCGACGACCTGCTCGAGGGTGCCGTTGAAGGGTCGCCGCTCGGCGGCGTCGAGGCCAACCGCGGTGCTGAAGCAGACCTGGAGTGCCTGTGGATCGCGGCCGGCGCGCTCGGCCTCGGCGCGAATGCCGCTGAACAACTCGGCAACCTGCTGTGGCGGCAGGTCGGCTGGCGGTCGGGCACCGATCGGTAGCCACACGTCGCCCAGGCGGGCGGTGCGCCGCAGGGCCGCGCGGGTGTGGCCGCCGACCCAGATTGGCGGATGCGGCTGCTGGACGGGACGCGGATGGGCGCCGAGTGGCTCGAATCGGTAGAACTCGCCTTCGAACCCGGTCACGTCCTGCGTCCAGACGGCTTGCATGACTCGTATTTGTTCGTCGCTGACGGCGCCGCGACGTTCGTAGCTGGGTGCTCCGAGGGCTTCGAACTCTTCGCGCATCCAGCCGACGCCGATACCCAGGTCGATCCGCCCGCCCGACAGGTTGTCGAGCGTAGTGATCATCTTGGCCGTGAGCAGCGGGTGACGATAGGGCAGGACGAGCACGTGTGTGCCGAGGCGCACGCGGCTGGTGATGCCGGCCAGGTAGCTCAAGCTGGTGAGCGGCTCTAGATAGGGCTGTGTTGGCCGGGTGGGGAACCGACCGTCCGGGCTGTACGGATAGGATGAGCTGATGCGCTCGGGGACCACGACGTGGTCGGAGAGCCAGATCGAATCGAAACCCAGTGCTTCGGCGGCCTGGGCAAGCGCGCCCAGGGCGCTCGGGTCGGCCGCCGGGCCGCTGGTCGGCAGCGAGCAGCCGATGGACAATTGGTCGGCCATGGCGCCAGGATAGCGCCGCGCCGGCCAGCTTGAGCGCAGCGGGAACTTTGTGTTCTGGCTTGTCGATCTATTCGATACGCTCACCCTCACCCCCGCCTTCTCCCCCTGAGGGGCGAGGGAGCCAGTTCGGACCGCAACGCCTCTGCGGGCGAGGGAGTAGTGGTTAAGCCTCGCCCCTAACGGGGAGAGGCCGCGCGGAGCGCGGGTGAGGGGTGGTGGCGCAAGAGCAACAGGGTGGTGCGGTAGCGTGGTCGTATCGGCAGCGAGGTTGCGACGTTTCTCGATGGGCAGCGGGTGGCGCACCTGGCGACGGCGTCGGCCGACGGGCGGCCCCATGTGGTGCCGGTGTGCTTCGCGCGCATCGAACAGCGGCTGTACATCGCCATTGACGAGAAGCCCAAACGCGCCGTGCCAATGCAGCTGCGACGGGTACGGAACATCCTCGAGAACCCGCGGGTGGCACTGGTGGCGGATGTCTACCGTGAGGACTGGTCACAGCTGGGATTCGTGCTGGTCGAGGGCCTGGCGCGGGTGCTCGGTGCTGGTGACGAACACGACGAAGCGGTGCGGGTCCTGAGAGCGAAGTACCAGCAATACGAGGCCATGGCGCTCGAGCAGCGGCCGATCGTCGCGATCGATATCGAGCGCACGACGCACTGGGGCACGACTTCTGCGCTCGCCGCCGACGATGGCAACGGTGGCTAGACCGCCGGACGAAGAGCTCGATCCAGTTATCGCGCGCCAGTCCGAGGCAGCGTGGCGTCGCTGGCTCGATCAGCTCGGGCGCCGCCCCGAGCGCGTGGCTGGCTTTGGGGCGATCATCGGGCTTGCGTTTGTGCTCGGCCTCGCCGCGATGTACGCGTTCATACGCCTCGCCGACGAAGTGCTCGAGCAGCAAACACTGGCGCTCGACACCGCGGCCAGCGCGCTCATCCTGCGCTACCAGTCGCCAGCGGTGGACGTGCTGATGCGCACGCTGTCGTTCCTCGGCTCGGAGCTCGTGCTCGGCTTGACCGTCATACTCGCGGCACTGTTCGCATGGCAGCGCCGCTGGGGCGCCGGCGTGCTGGTGGTCGTGGTCATCGGCGGCGCCCAGCTGTTGAATGACTTGCTCAAGGCCACCTTCCAACGCATGCGCCCGATACCCATCG
>DASXRR010000326.1:0-11208 GCA_036506475.1 Chloroflexota bacterium | reverse complement strand
GAGACCTCGCCAGTTTCCTTCCACTCAATTTTGAACCACGTGGGGTGGACCGACTCGCCGTCCAGCAGGACTTCGACGAGTTTGCCACCGTCCAGGTAGACATCGAGTACGTGGTTATTGGGCGCTTCTGAGTCGGTCGGTGCGTCGGCGTCGGGCGTGCGCGGCAGCGCGGGCATCCGTCGGATTGTACGGTCGGGTCCGCTGTGCACCCGTGGCCCGAATGGCTTGTGATGCGCGTGAGAGTTTCGTGTTGGCCGCTTGCGTAAGCGCCGCACACCGAATCCCGTTCGGGCCGCATACTGAGGTGTGGAGTCGGCGCTCGCGGCGGCGTGCTGCTTCGTTGGACTCCTCTTCGCGGCGGCCTCACCAACGCCTACGCCACGCGCGACGCCGTCGCCGAAACCAGTGGCCACGGCCACGCCCAAGCCACGGCCAACGGGCACCCCGCAGCCAGCGCCAACGGTCAGACCGCGGCCGACAGCCACGCCCGTCCCGACAGCCACGGCTCGACCAGATAATGACGCGCTCCGGGCGACGCTTATTGGCCGCTCGCAGGAATTGCGCGACATCATGGCCTACAGCCTCGGCACTGGCCCCATGAAGATAGCCTTCATCGGCGGCATGCATGGCGCCCCTGAAGCCAACTCGGCCTGGCTGGTGTGGGAGCTGATGCACTACTTCGAAACGCAGCCTGAGTTCGTTCCGGGCGACATGACCCTGCTCTTCTTGCCTGAAGCCAACCCCGACGGGCTCGCCAACGGCATACGTGAGCTTGCCGACGGGGTCGACCTGAACCGCAACTGGCCCACCCCGGACTGGTCGCCCTCGTCGTTCGGACCGCACGGTCCGCAGCAGGGCGGCGGTGGCCTGGCGCCGATGTCCGAGCCCGAGACGGTCACGCTCGCCAACTGGATCCTGAGTACGCAGCCCACGATCGTGCTCAGCTATCACTCGGCTGGCGGCCTGGTCATGGGCGGCTCGTCAGCGCTGAGCCTGGGCCTCGTCGATGCCTACCTGGCCGGCACCCAGAGCTATGTCTATCGCGAGTGGATCTACTACCCAGTCACCGGCGACTTCGCCCAGTGGTGCGAAAGCCTGGGCATCCCGACCGTCGAAGTCGAGCTGTGGGACCACCTCGACCCCGACGTCGAGCGCAATCTGGCCGGCGTGCTGAACGTGCTGCAGGCCATCGAAGCGATCCTGGCGCACAAGGCGCCATACTGACACGCAAAGCCATGCTTGCTCGACTGC
Organism: Chloroflexota bacterium; assembly: GCA_036506475.1. Classification (GTDB taxonomy): domain Bacteria; phylum Chloroflexota; class UBA6077; order UBA6077; family CF-72; genus CF-72. The sequence goes on along the minus strand of DASXRR010000326.1, from coordinate 9,957 downwards.
GGCTCATTCCCCAGGACGATCGCTTCTTCGACCTCTTCAATCGCAGCGCGGAGAACAACCTCGAAGGCGCACGACTGCTCAACGATCTGCTCGTCAACTATGTCGACGTCGATCGCAAGGCGCGCCACCTGAAGGCCATTGAACACACTGGCGACGAGATCACCCACGAGGTGTTTCGCGCGCTGCATCGCACGTTCGTCACGCCGCTCGATCGCGAAGACATTAGCCATCTCGCATCGGCGCTCGACGACGTCATCGACTGGGTCGAGGAGATCGCGCGGCGCATCTTCATGTATCGCATCGACCAGCCGACGCCGATCGCCAGGCAGTTCGGCAAAGTCATCCTCGAACAGTGCGAACAGATCGCCAAGGCGGTGCCACTGCTCGAGGAGCGCAAAAACGTAGAGGCTCTCGAGCGCGCTACGCAGGAGATCCATCGGCTCGAAAACGAGGGTGATGACCTGCTCGCCGAGGCCATTACCAACTTGTACGACGGCGTGACCCAGGTCCCTGACCTCATTCAAGCCATGCGCTGGAACGATCTGTACCAGCTACTCGAAGACACCACCGACAAAGCCGAAGGAGTGGCCACGGCGCTGAGCAACATCGCGCTCAAGCATGCCTGAGCTGACCCCCAGTCTCGAGCTCGGGCTGCTGCTGGTCATCATCGTCCTCGGCCTGACGTTCGACTTCATCAACGGCTTCCACGACACGGCCAATGCCATTGCCACCGTAGTCGCCACACGCGTACTGTCGCCAGGCCGGGCGGTCCTGATGGCCGGCGTGCTCAACTTCGTCGGGGCGCTGTCGGGCACCGCGGTGGCCACAACGGTCGGCAAAGGCATCATCCCGCCCGAGCTGTCGACGCAGACGCTGGTCGCGTCCGCGCTCGTCGCGGCGATCATGTGGAACCTGTTGACCTGGTACTACGGGCTGCCCTCGAGCTCGAGTCACGCGCTGATCTTCAGCCTGGTCGGCGCGGGCGTCGCGAGCACCGGCTGGGGCGCGATTCAACTCAACGGGCTCGAGAAGACCTTTCAGGGCCTGGTGTTTTCGCCAGTGCTCGGCTTTCTCTCGGCCTTTGTGGTCATGATCATCTTGCTGAACCTGTTTGCCAAAGCCTACCCGGCGACCGTCACGCGCTTCTTTGGGCGTGCTCAACTGTTGTCCGCCGCCTGGATGGCGTTCTCGCACGGTTCGAACGACGCGCAGAAGACGATGGGTGTGATCACCATGGCCCTCGCCAGCTATCTGCATTGGGGCGGCAGCAACTGGGAAGTCCCGCTGTGGGTCATCATGGCGGCGGCGATCTCGATGGGCCTGGGCACCGCTATTGGCGGCTGGCGCATCATCCGCACCATCGGCCTGCGCGTGGTCCAGCTGCGGCCGATCGACGGTTTCGCAGCTGAGACGACAGCAGCGACGATTATCGAGGCGGCCAGCCGACTCGGCGTGCCGGTGTCGACGACTCATACCATCAGCTCAGCCATCTTGGGTGTAGGTGCGACGCGGCGGCTATCGGCCGTGCGCTGGGGTGTGGCAGGCCAGATCGTCATGGGCTGGGTACTGACGATCCCGGCGTGTTTCCTCTTGGCGTGGTTTCTGCGCACCAGCCTGCGCCTGCTGGGCGCGTAGTGGCACCTCGCCCCAGACCGCACATCGCCGAGCTGACACCCTACGAGTGGGAGGCGATGGCCAGTGACGTCGCCGCCGCGGCCGGGATCCGCGAGTCGGACGTCATTCGCTTCGACACCAACACCAGCGCCTGGCCACCGGTGGCCTGGGAACAGACGGTGCTCGATGTTCCGCGCTTACCGGTGCACGAGTATCCGCACCCCTCGAACGAGCCCCTCCGTTCCGCACTGGCCGACCGCCTGCACGTGGCACCTGAACAGGTCGTCGTGACCTGTGGCGCCGACGAAGCGCTCTTCGTGATCGCCAGCGCCTACCTCGGACCAGGGCGCCTGGCGGTGGTCGCCGACCCGAGCTTTTCGATGTTTCGCGTAGTCAGCGAAAGCGTCGGCGCAGGGATGCTCAAAGTGCCGGTCGACGACGAGTGGGACCTGCCGTTAGACGCCACCATCCAGGCGGTCCAGAAGCCCGACGTCGGCGTGGCCTGGCTGTGCAGCCCCAACAACCCGACCGGGCGGCTGTTGCAGAGCGACTTCGTGGAGGCCGTGTTGCAGGCAGCGCCAGATGTGCTGGTGTGCATTGACGAGGCCTACTACGAGATCAGCGGCGTCACCCTCGCCGACCTGTTGCGCGAGTACGCCAACGCAGTCCTGGTGCGCACGTTCTCGAAGGGCTACGGCCTGGCCGGCGCACGCGTCGGCTACCTCGTCGGGCGGCCCGAGGTCACGCGCACGATCGAGTCGATCCGCCTGCCGCAGAACCTGACCGCCTTTGGCCTGGCTGCCGCGTCCCGCGCGCTGGCCGATCAAAACGGTCTGGCCATCCGGGTGACGGCGATCATTGCCGAACGCGAACGCCTGACCAGCGAGCTGCAGCGTCGTGGCTGGCACAGCCTGCCCTCGCACGGGAACTTTCTGCTGGCCACGCCGCCGACGCCAGCCGCCGATGTGGCCGAGTGGCTGCAAAAAGGCGGCCTGATCGTGCGCTCCTACGCTGGCCACCCGCGGCTGAACGACTGGCTCAGACTGTCCGTGCGCTCGCCCGAGGAAGACGACCGCCTGCTCCAGCGCCTCGACGAGCCAGGCTAACCGCCCGCGGGGTTACTCGAGAACGCCGCGGTGGCGATGGCTACCGTGTGCTCGGCGCTGCGTGGCGCGGGCTTCAGGCCGGTCACCGTGATGATTTCCTGCTCGTCGAGCGTTTCCTTCTCGAGCAGTGCGCGAGCGAGTCGGTCGAGTGCATCACGGTGCTCGCCGAGCAGCTTCAAGCCATCCCGATAACACTCCTGCAGAATGCGCTCGACTTCCTCGTCGACCAGCTTGGCGGTCGCCTCGCTATACGGCTTGGAGCCGCCAAAGCCGGAGAACGGGCTATTGAGGTACGGGTCGTCGCGCGGCGCCAGCGTCACTGGACCGAGCCGATCGCTCATACCCCAGCGGGTGACCATCTGGCGCGCCAGGTCGGTCGCCTGCTGCATGTCGTTCTCGGACCCTGTCGTGCGCCCGCCGTACACGAGCTCCTCGGCGGCCCGGCCGCCCATGGCGCCGGTTATTCGCGCGCGCAGGTACTCCTCGCTGTAGTTGTGGCGATCGTCTTCGGGTCGCTGGTACGTCACGCCGAGCGCCTGCCCGCGCGGCATGATCGTGACCCGATTGACCGGGTCCGCCTGCGGCACCAGTAGGCCGAGCACGGTGTGGCCACCCTCGTGGTAGGCGACCCGTTCGCGATCTGCCGGCGACATGACCAGCGCACGCGCGGGACCGAGCACCAGCTTCTCGAGCGCATCGAGGAAATCGCTCTGATGCACTTCGTTTTGATTGCGTCGGGCAGCCATCAGCGCGGCCTCGTTGACGAGGTTGCGCAGGTCGGCGCCGACGAGACCCGGCGTCGAAGCTGCCACAATCCTGAGGTCGACGTCGGCGGCCAACGGGACGCCCCTGGTGTGCACTTTCAGGATTGCCTCGCGGCCGATCTTGTCGGGCGGATTGACAGTCACGCGTCGATCGAAGCGACCCGGCCGTAGCAGCGCCTGATCGAGCACGTCGGGGCGATTGGTCGCGGCGAGCACGATCACGCCCTCGCGGCTCGAGAAGCCGTCCATCTCGGTCAGGATCTGGTTCAACGTTTGTTCGCGTTCGTCGTTGCCCCCGAACGCGCCGGTGCCGCGGGAACGGCCGATCGCGTCGAGCTCGTCGATGAAAATGATGGCTGGCGCGGCCTCGCGTGCCTGCTTGAACAGATCGCGTACGCGGCTGGCGCCGACGCCGACGATCATTTCGACGAATTCGCTGGCGCCCATGCTGAAGAAGGGCACATTTGCTTCGCCAGCGACCGCGCGCGCCAGCAGCGTCTTGCCGGTGCCGGGTGCGCCGACCAGCAGCACGCCCTTGGGCACCGCGCCGCCCAGGCGGGTGTACTTTTGCGGCTCGCGCAGAAAGTCGACGATCTCGACGAGCTCGGCTTCCGCCTCCTCGATACCTGCGACGTCGACGAATGTGATGCGCGTCGTGCCTTCCTCAGCCTGGTCGTAGCGCTTGGCACGACTGCGGCCCAGGCCGAACGGGCCACCGCCACCGCCGAGCTGACTCGCGGCGGTGCGCGAGAGCCACAGGAACCCGCCGATCAGCAGCAGCGTCGGGCCAAAGCTGAGCAGTAGCGTCATCCACCACGAGCGCGGCTCTTCGATGGGTCGGGCATTGATGATGACGTTGTGCGCTTCGAGCAGCGACTCGAGACCGGTATCCGCGAACTCGGGCCGCACGGTTTGGAAGACGTTCGAGGTCTTCGCGTCCGGCTTGTCGAGCGGGTAGGTGACTTGCTGCTTGAACGTGCCCTGGATGACGTCGGCGCGGCTGGTGACGTCGCTGACGTTGTCCTTGACGACCTGCTCCTTGAAGGAGGTGTAGGGCACGTCGATGCGCTGCTGGGTCTGTTCGGGCAGGAAGAACTGGACCAGCAGGTAGTTGAGCAGCAGGACCAGCACGAAGGTCAGCCACCACGGTCGGGGGCGCATACCACCCAGCCCGGCCGGTCCATTCTTGTTGGCGCTGGACTGGGCGTCGTTCGGCCCCGGCGGGCGTGGTCGCTGGCCGTTCGCGGATGGCCCACGCTGGGTCGATGCAGCGGCCTCGTTGCGGGGTGCGTCGCTGCTCTCGCCAGCCATTAGCTTTCTCGTTCGCATTGGACGTGCCAGTGCGCACCATTGTTGCACCTTGAGGGTGCCGCCGCAGCGGCGCCCGAATGTGTAGCTTGCAGGCGCCCGTGGGCCGACCGGCGCGCCTCCAACGGTCCGGCCCACGCGCAACTTAGATAACGCGCTACGTTGTCAAACGTGAACATCGCCTCCGACTCAGACGACATTCCCGTCGGACGGCGAATCAGCGGCGTTGCCACTCTCGCCTTGGGCCACGCGGTTAATGACTCGTACGCGTACGTGCTCCAGGCGGTGCTGCCCGCGGTCATTTCTACCCTCGGCCTGACACTCGGAATGGCCGGCGGCCTGGTGTCGCTGTACCAGGTCACGTCGTCCTTGATCCAGCCGGCGGTTGGCTATCTGGCCGATCGCTCAGCGCTGCGCTGGCCGGCCTGGGCCGGCATTGCCCTGTCGAGCGTCGCGGCCGGGCTGCTCGGGCTGGCGCCGAACTACCTCGCGCTGCTTGGTCTGCTGATCGCCGGCGGCATCGGCACCGCGATTTTCCATCCGGTCTCCGCGGCGATGGCCGGCGCGAGCGCGCCTGCCAACGCGCGTGGCCGGTGGCTTGGACTGTACGTGACGGCCGGCAGTTTTGGTCTGGCGTTCGGCCCGTGGGCGATTGGCAAGTTGGCCAGCGACGGCGACGTGACGCGCATCTGGCCGATCATGCTGCCCGGCCTGGTGGTCACGGCGATTGTCGCGCTGCTCGCCCCACGCTCGCGCACGCCAACCCAACGCAACGTTCCGTTGCGTGAGACGGTCCGCCGCTATGGTCGGGTGCTCTCGGCGCTGGTGCTGGTCAGCGTATTGCGCGCCTTGTCGGGCGCGGCCATTGTCACGTTCATTCCTCTACTCGCGACGCAGCGCGGTGCCACGCTGGACCAGGCGACGCTGCCGCTGACTGCCTACCTCCTGGCCGGGGCCGTTGGCGGACTGCTCGGCGGCTACGTGTCGGATCGGGCCGGACGTGACCGGACCATCGTCATCTCGTTGCTGCTGAGCGTCCCGTTCGGGATCTACGTCGCGCTAGTGCCGACCCTCGGCTGGGACTTCGCCTTTGCCGCTGCCGCGACTGGCCTCTTGTTGAATGGCTCGTTCGTGGTGACGACGGTGCGTGGCCAGGAGAGCGTGCCTGGCTCGGTCGGCATGGTCACCGGGCTGCTGCTCGGCGTCTCGATCGGCCTGGGCGGCGTGGCAGTCACGCCGATCGCACTCCTGGCCGAGACGATCGGCCTCTCAGCGGCCGCGGCCGTATCGGCGTGCATGGCCGCTGGCGCTGCCTTGGCCATGATCCTCGTCCCGAAGGGCACTAGCCGCTAGATATCCCATTCGCCGTTGACCAGCCGCGGCAGCAGCAATTCGACGATGCGATAGGTCGCGCCCCAGAGCTTGTACGGGCCGAGGCGGTAGAACGGGATTGGCCTCGGTCCCGGCCAGCCGGCGAGCTGCCACTCCTCGACCGCGTGCGCCTCGGGTGCCAGGAGATCGTCGGTCGGCACTTCGAGGATCTCCTCGATTTCCGTTTCCTGACGCCGCCAGGCGGGTGGCGGACCAGCCAGTCCTCCCAGGAACGGCGCAATGCGAAATCCAGTAGCCACGGTGTCGATGACTGGCAGGGTCGCCAGCACCTCAACCTGGGCAGGCGGAAGCCCGATCTCTTCCTCAGCTTCCCGCAAAGCGGTCTGCAGCAATGTGGCGTCCTCCGGCTCGCGCCGCCCGCCCGGAAAGGCGATCTGCCCACCGTGCCGGCCATGTGGCGAGCGACGAATGAACACCAGGCGCAAGCGGCCTTGTGGGTCGCGGTATACCGGCGCCAGAACGGCCGAGTCGACCAGTGACAACGTGGCGCGCAGCGTGGTCAAGCCGCGGCCTCGGCATGCGGCACGAAGTCGTCGATGTCGCGCACAGTGCCGTCCAACGCGAAGCGCAGGCAATATACCGTGCCGGTCGGGATATATGGCCGCGGAAAGATGCGCGTATCGAGCGGTCGGCCTTGCAGCGTGCCGACCAGGATCAGGATCGGATCGCCGTGACTCACGCCGACGACCTCACCGCCCCGATGGCGGCGCAGCATCCGTTCGAGCCAGCGCTGCATGCGGTCGTGGATTATTTGCAGCGTCTCGTCATCCTGTCCGCGCGGGTGGGCGTAGAAGTCCCAGTCGATGCGCTCCAGCGACGCGAGTGGCTCGCCTTGCCAGCCGGTTTTGATCTCTACCAGGTCACGATCGATGCGCACCCGATCGACGAGGCGTTGGCGCTCGACGATCGTCGTCGCCGTCGCGCGCGCCCGCAACATCGGGCTGCTGTAGACCGCGCCCAGCGGCCGTGGCTCGAGAAACTTGGCCAGCTCTTCCGCCTGGCGCACGCCCTCGTGACTCAGCCGCATGCGCGGCATTCGTCCATAGAGCAGATCGTTCGGGTTGTGCACCTCGCCATGCCGCGCGAGCCACACCGTCGTGGATGCCATTGGTTCGCGAAAGTCTAGTGCAGGCGGATGCCCTGGCCTCGACTTAGACGGCCTGGCTGGGGCGCTCGCGCGCCCACTCGACGATGTAGCGCGGCCGCCCGGCGGGATCCCTGATCGCGAAGACCTTGCCGTACGGCTTGTCCGTCAAGGGCATGACCACGTCGGCGTGCGCCGATAGCTCAGCCAGGGCGGCTGAGGCATCGTCGACGATCCAGTACACCTCGGGCTCGTTCGTGCCCGTCTGCGACTCGTCGCTGGCGATGGCGAAGTGCTCGAACTGGACGTAGGTCGGGTGGTAGCGCTCGACTTTCAGGCCGAGCACGTGCTCGTAGAACTGCTTGGCCGCTTCGACGTCAGTCACGTACTCCAGGATGAATCCGAACGTTGGCGTAATCGGCATGTTCGTCAGTGAATGACGATCTGAGCGACCGTATAGAAGATGCCCAGCACGAAGCTGCCGGCGAGCACGGCCGCGGCGGTGCTGTTTTCGTCGAAGATCTCCTTCATCAGCCGATAGCGTCGATCGAGCACCTCGAACACGACGGCCACGATGACGATCGAGACGACGCTCCACAGCACCGTCGAGCCCAGAGCCTGCAAGAACCGAACGATGTCGTCGGACATCAGCGCGCGGGTCCTTCCTGCTCGGCGCGTGGATAGATCGTCTGGACGTCGGCCGGCTTCAGCTCACGACCGAACAGCAGCGCAATATGCGTCGTCCAGATGCCCAGGACCTCACTGCCGGTTTCGTCCACGGGCACGTCTTCCGTTGGCTCGAGCTCAAAATAGACGTTGTCGCCAGGGTTGGTGCGATTGATGTCGCGCCACACTTCAAGCTTCGGATAGGCCGCCGCTACGCGCGGCGAGCCGCTGACGGGCTGCGCATCGAAGATGCCCGTCGAGACCACGCGATAGACCCGACCGTCGTACTCAAAGAGCGTCGGATTGCGCGCGGCGGTTCCCTCGCGGACGCGCGCCTCGAACGCTTTGAGCACGCCGCCCTGCTCGGGATCGGCGGTCAGCGTCTCGAATTCCGCCGAGTCCTGGCGCAACACCGCGGTCTTCTCGTACAGCACGTTGCCTTCGGGTGCGACGGACAGCATGCGGCCATCATCAAGGATGTTCCAGCGCCACTGGCTTTCGCGTCGATTGAGCTCTTCGCGACACTCCAGGACGGCCTGCACGACACCGTCGCCATAGTCCCACATGCTCACGACGTCGCCCGGCAGAAGCGACTCGAGCGTCGGCTGGCGGCCGCCCTGCGGCGCGACTTTGTCAGGATCGAGCGCACCCTGCAGGGCGCGATTCAGGCGATCGAACATTCTCGGCCTCTCTGCCGTCGAGTTTACCGTCGGCCGCCGGAGCGAGCGCCGCCAATTCCCTTGCTGCCGCCGGTCCCCGTGCCTGGTTTGCCGGTCAGCGTACCGCTCGAGCCGCCGCCCTTCAGCGCGCCACTCGAGCCTGCACCGCCCGAGGGCGAGCTATATGCCTGATTGCCGCTGCTGAAGCCGCCCTTGCTCGACGCCGCTGTGCCCGCGCCCGTGCCGGCACCTTGGCCGCTAGTTGCGTTGGTCGCGCCACCGACGCCGGTCGACTTGTTCGAGGCCGCGACGCCGCCACCGGTCCCTGAGCTCTTGCCCGAGGTGGCATACGGCGACGGCTGCACCCTGGTGTAGTCGGGCGCCTGGGCGCGACTCGAGTCCAGGCTGCCATTGAGCTGGTCGCCCCGACCAAAGGTGCCGGTCGGTGGATAGCGATATGTCGCCGCATCCGGGGTGTACGTGCGCGACTCGCCCGGCGCCGGGTTGTTGATGATCACCGGACCTGGTCCGCGTCCGCCGCCGAACATGTTGCCGATCATGGCGCCAGCCAGGAATGGGAACCACGGCGAGCCGAACGAGCCCTCGCGGTCGCGCCCGTCGACGGTGATCGGCTCGTCTTCGCGCAAGTGCAGCACTGGGTCTCCGCCGCCGCTGGAAACCTCGAGGAAGTTACGCTCGGGATCGCGCACCATCTTCAGGTTGCGCGTTTCCAAGCGATGCAGCGCATTGGCGCTATCGGCCCAGTAGAGCACGTAGCGCTCGCCATCGAAGTGAACCGAGTCCTTCTGGACCGAATACTGTCCCGGTTGCGAGGGTGCCGCGCTGGTGGTGCCCGAACACGCCGTCGTCACCAGGCTCAGCGCTAGAACTAGTGCCAGCAGAGATCGCGGATATGCCGATCGAATGAGTCGCTCCATGCCTTATGGGACTATGACGCAGTGTGCGCTCCACAAGTTGCAGTTTCAGCACACAGGCGCCGTGCGGCTAAGCGCCGCCGCCCCATCGACGAGGTGGCGGCACGCCGACGCAAGTTCAAATGCGACGCCGCGCTGCCAGCGCACGCGCGCAGCGAGCATGGCCCCGGTCGGCTCGAATGGCTGCTCCAGCAGTCGCTGCTGACCGCAGACGGCGTGCAGCGCATCGGCGGCTGCGCGCAACGCCGGCCAGGCTGGGCGAACGTCGACCAGGCCGGGCTCGCCAGACAAGCGCGAGCTCACGTCGCCGACCGAGTCACAGCCAGCATCGAGCCGCGGCGGCTGCTCGCTCAACGCCAACCGGGCGTCGACGAGCGTGTCGAACAGCCGCGCCATCTGCAGGCGCTGCGGATCGGCCAGGCAGCCACT
>DASXRR010000325.1:0-5267 GCA_036506475.1 Chloroflexota bacterium | reverse complement strand
CGCGGAAGATGACCAGCTCTACGAGCAGCACGGCGCCGCCGAGCAGGAACTCGAGGTGGACCTCGCTGGCCGTTAGCTCCGCCTCGACGAACGTGCCGCCACGCCACCACAGGGCAAACGCCAGGCTGCCGGGCACGATCGCCTGCATGAACCTGGCCAGCGCAGCGCCCGCGCCCTCGCCGGCCTGCAGGGGCACTTGCAAGCGCAGGAGCACGACCAGGACAAATCCGGCCAACACACGCCAGGCTGGATCGCGCAGCACGACGATGCGCCGCACCGCGGCGTAGCCGGCCGGCAACAGCAACAACAGCACCAACGTCCAGGCCAGGCGCATGCTGCCCTCGCCCGGCGCAGTCAAGGCGATAATCGGCATGGCCACTGCCGCTTCCATGCCCAGGAGGGCCCAGACCACCTCGGAACGCACGATGTGGCTGTTCATGCCCGGCCTTCCAGCGTAGCGGCCACGTCGGCGCCGGGCGAGAGATACAGCGCGTCGCGGTGCATCTTCGATCGACTCGGCGAACGGCTCACCGCCAACAGCAGGAGCGTGCTCAAGCCGGCGGCTTCGAGTTGACTCTGTGCGCGGGCAAGATCCGATGACATCTCCGATGCGGCCAGCACGAGCGTGCTGCCGCGCGGTAGCTCGGCCAACGCCCAGGGCATCAACGGCGGACCAGCCACAGGCTCCAGCCTCGCCATCGACTCCAGCACGTGCTGCAAGTGCGCCACGCTCGCGCCTGGCGCAATCGCGACTGGGGGATTGCCGTTGGCGAACCAGGCGACCGGAAAGCCATTGTCCTGCAGGTAGACAGCGATCGACGCCAGCGCGGACAGGGCAAGCTCCAGTAGCTCGCCGCGATAGATGCCGAAGGTAAAGCCGCGCACATCCATGACCAGGCTGACGTGGAGGCTGGTGGCGGGCTCGAGCACGCGTACTTGCACTTCGCCACGGCGGGCCGTCGTCGGCCAGTGAATCAGTCGCAGCGGGTCATCGGGTCGGTAATCGCGCACCGTCGCGGTGCGTGTCGGATCGGTCACCAGACTGCGCGGACTGGTCACGTCGAGCGACGGGTGATGGAATGGTAGGGCAAGCCTGCGCACGGGCACGACACGCGGATAGACCAGGATCTGTGTCGTCTCGGACTGCGGATCGACGGTGCGCTCGCGTTCGAAGAAGCCAAGCGGGTCGCCGGTCCGCAACCGAACCTGACCGAGGCGATACACACCGCGCTGGCGGCAGTGGAGTTGGCGCCGCCAACGCAGACGCTGGTACGGCCACAGGCTTAGCCCGCGCTGCACCCAGACCGCGTTGGGCTGCGCGAAGGAGCGCTCGACGGTGCCCTCGGGGTCCAGTGCGGCTGGCAAGCGCTCCCAGACTTCGAGCCATGGCAGGGGCAGTGGCCGTGGGTTGGCCAATGTTGCTTCAATTTCGATGTCGTCGCCGCAAAAAGCCCGCTCGGCCAGTGGGCGCCTGGCGAACTGCACACGCACGAGCGAGACGGCAGACCAGCCCTTGCCGAGCAGGCCGACGAGCAGCAGGCAGCCGGCCAGGAACGCCAGGTCCACGACCAGGAACGTCGCCGCCAGCGCCGCGACCAGGGCCAGCACCGCCAGCCCCTGGCGGCCGAAAAGCCAAGGCGGGTTGGACGGCGCCCGCGCCTCAGGTGAATCCATACGCCAAAGTGGTACTCCCTCTCCTTGGCGGGGAGAGGGCTGGGGTGAGGGGCGACCCCTCACCCGCCTGCGGCGGCCTCTCCCCAGAGGGGGCGAGGCAAAGCGCGCGGCCTCCGATGCGAGCCATCAGCCGCGGCGAACGGGTTCGACGGGCACGTCGACTTTATCGAGGATGCTGTCGACGATGGAGTTAGCGTCGCGACCGCGCAGGCGCGCCTCGAGGCTGGTGATGAGCCGATGGGCGAGCACCGGGCGGGCCAGGTGTTTGACGTCATCTGGCGTGACGAAATCGCGTCCGTGCATAGCTGCCCAGGCCTGCGCCGCCCGGTGCAGCGCCAGTGTGGCACGCGGACTTGCGCCGAGTCGCACATCGGTGTCGGCACGCGTGGCGCGACTCACCTGGACGATGTACCGCCGCACGTCCTCCTGTACTCTGACGCCAGCGGCCGCGTCGACAGTGGCCAGCACGTCCTCGGCCGAAACCACGGCTTCGACCGCCTCAACGCCAATCCGCGGTCCGCGTCCGAGCAGCGCCTCCTCGTCTTCGAGGCTGGGATAACCCAGGCTCAACTTAATAAGGAAGCGATCGAGCTGGGCTTCGGGCAACGGAAACGTGCCCTCGAGCTCGACCGGGTTCTGCGTCGCCAGCACCACGAAGGGTCGCGGCAGGCCGCGCGTGACGCCGTCGGCGCTGACCTGTGCTTCTTGCATGGCCTCGAGCACGGCCGATTGGGTACGCGGTGTGGCGCGATTGATCTCATCGGCCAGCAACACGTTGGTGAAAATCGGGCCTGCGCGAAACACGAATTCGCCGCTGCGCTGATCGAACACAGAGACGCCTGTCACGTCTGACGGCAGGAGGTCGGGCGTGCACTGCAGCCGCCGAAAGGTGCCGCCGATGGATTGGGCGAGCGTGCGCGCCAGCGTGGTCTTGCCGATGCCTGGCACATCCTCGATCAGCAGGTGCCCCTCGCAGAGCAAGGCGACGATCGCCAGCTCGATGGCGGCGCGTTTGCCGACCAGGACGCGCTCGACGTTGTGGCACAGTCGTTCGGCCACGAGCTGGACCTGATTCGGCATCGAGCCGATGGTACCCTCGGTCGGCCAGGCTGCCGCCAGGCGTGAGCACACCAGTACGTTCCGCCTGTGCGATCCGTACTCGCCCCTGTTGGGAATGACTTGCCCACGGACGATGATCCGAGCATGTGGTTCGAGGCTCAGTGCCCCCAGTGTCTGTTTGTCAGTCGCCAGCTTGGGCAGCCGACACCCTGTTTGCTGCATATCAAGATGCCGGCGATCGAGCAGGCGCCCGAGCCGGTAGGCGACCACGACGAGCCCTATGTCTTCGGCCAGGTGCACCCAACGGTCGATCGGCCCGGGCCGTTCACGCTGCGCGAATACGTCCGCCTGCGATTGCTGCGCTGCCGCGTCCAGGAGGAGCGCAGCGCGCATATCACGAACTCGTTAGTGCCATCGACTCATGCGCAGTCCGCGCTGAGCCGATGATCGCGTATATCCACTCCTTCCGCCTGAGAGGCGCCTGCTTGTGACCCACCCTACCTCAGCCCAATCGCCGTCGAGCGAGCTGCAATTCGATCTCACGCCCGACGATCAGGCGTTGTTCCTGGCCGAGGTAGACGAGCTCCTGCAGCGCGTCGAAGAAGCACTGGTCGATCTGGAACGTCAACCTGACGACCAGGCGCTCCTACAAGAGATCTTCCGCGCCGCGCACACGATCAAGGGGTCGTCGGCCACCATTGGCCACACCCGCATGGCGGCGCTCACGCACGCCATGGAAACCCGTCTGGACGACGTACGCAAGGGCGTTGCGCCAGTCACGCCCGGCCTGATCGAGGCGCTGCTCAAGGCGCTCGACGTCCTGAAGGTACTGCGCGACGAAGTCGAGACCCGCGTGCCGGCCGACGTCGACGTCGACGCCGCGGCGTCAGCCGTCGAGCGCCGCGCTGCCAACCGCGACACCGCCGAGCCGGCCAAGGCGGCCAAGCCCGCGAAGGTGAAGAAGGTCGCGTCGCGCAAGGATCCGTCGGCGACACATCGTTTCACGATCACACTGGAGCCCAGCCCATGGAGCGCCGTCCGCGCGCTGCAAGCGCTACTGGCCCTGGGCGAGCACGGCCGCGTCATCTCGAGCGATCCGCCGCAGAGCGAGATCGAGGCTGAGGACTCGCAGATCAGTGGTCAGATTGTTGCCCTGGTCAGCACCGAAAAGGCGCCCGACGAGCTCCTGTCGGCGCTGAACGGCGTGCCCGAGCTTGGGCCGATCACCGTCGAAGAGCTCAGCGCACTCGCCGAGGTCGAGGAAGAGATCGAGGAGGAAGTCGAAGAGGCAGCCGTCGAGCCGACCGTCGAGACCGAAGCCGCGCCACGCTTGACCCCAGTGGCAACGCCGGCGGCACAGGCCGCTGCGAAGGCGCCGGCGAACAGCTCGAAGACCATCCGTATTGACGTGACCCGTCTGGATGCGCTGCTCAACCTCGTCGGCGAGCTGGTTATCGACCGCACCCGCCTGGTCCAGCTGGGCGGCTCGCTGGCCGACCAGTTCGGCGATCACCGCGTCCTGTCCGACCTGCAGCAGACGGCGCTGCACATCGGCCGCATCACCGACGAGCTCCAGGAGCAGGTGATGAAGTCGCGCATGCTGCCCGTCGAGAGCGTCTTCAACCGCCTGCCGCGCGTCGTGCGCGACGTCGCGGCCAAGCAGGGCAAGCAGGTCGACTTCATCGTCGAAGGCAAGGACACCGAGCTCGATCGCTCGGTGATCGAGGAGATCGGCGATCCGCTGGTTCACCTTATCCGCAACGCCGTCGACCACGGCCTCGAGCCGGCCGAGGAGCGCCTCGCGGTGGGCAAGTCCGCCATGGGCAGCCTGCGCCTGAAGGCGAGCCACGCCGACAGCTTCATCCTGATCACGCTCGAAGACGACGGCCGCGGCATCAACACCGATGCCGTCAAGCGCAAGGCAGTCGAGCGCGGTGCGATTACCCAGGAGCAAGCCGACCGCATGAGCGAGCAAGAGGCGTGCGAGCTCATTTTCGCGCCTGGCTTGAGTACGGCCGAGAAGTTGAGCGACGTTTCGGGTCGCGGCGTCGGCATGGACATCGTCCGCGCCAACGTCGAGAAGATCAACGGCTCGGTCGAAGTTCGGACCCGCCGTGGTCAGGGCACGACGTTCACGATTCGCCTACCACTGACACTCGCCATCGTCCAGTCGCTACTGGTGCGCGTCGCGGGCGGCATCTACGCACTGCCGATCCATGCCGTCACCGAGACCCTGCGCATCGAGCCAGATCAGGTGCACCGCGTCAATCACCGCGAAGCTATCCAGCTCCGCGGGACGGTGCTGCCGCTGATCGGGCTGCGCGAAGTCTTCGGCATGCCGGCGGTCGTGGCTGAGGACGGCCTGGACATCGGTGGCGAAAGCCGCCTGGTCGTCGCGGTCCACACCACGAATTCACGTCAGGTCGGCCTGATTGTCGACGGTCTCGTTGGCGAGCAGGAGATCGTGATCAAGCCGCTCGGCCAGCTCGTGGGTGACGTTGCCGGACTGTCCGGCGCGGCCATCCTGGGCGACG
>DASXRR010000324.1:0-5721 GCA_036506475.1 Chloroflexota bacterium | reverse complement strand
CGGGCTCGAGCTCGTTCTCGCGCCTGAGCAGCTCGTTCATGGAGGCGATCGCCACCTCCATCTGGGGCCGATCCGGGTAGCGCGTCGTCAGCGCCTGGAGCAGCAGCCCGGGCGCCACCACGAGCTTCAGCAGCGGGCTGTTCGGATGCTTGCCGCCCACCCGCAGCAGCTCGTATGCGATGCCGGCAATGACCGGGATGAGCAGCACGCGGGACAGGATGCGCAGCCACAGATCGGGCGTGCCGAGCAACGCAAACAGAACCACGGAGATGGCCACAACCTCGAGCAGAAACGCGGTCCCGCAGCGGGGATGAGCCGGCGGATACTTGGCTACGTAGTCGGGTTCGAGTGGGTCGTTGTGCTCCCACGCGTGAATGGTCATGTGTTCGGCGCCGTGATAGGCGTAGACACGTTTGACGTCGGGCATCAGTCCAATCAACGCCACGTAGCCGACGAGCAGCGCCAGCCTGATCAGGCCTTCGGCGAGGTTGCTCCAGATGGTGTGGGCGCCGACGAACTGCTCGGCCAGGCCGACTACCGCCAGCGGCGTGACGAAAAAAATGCCAATGCCGAAAACCAGCGCCAGGGCAACCGTCGTCCACGCCAGCGGTTTGCTCAGGCTGGCCGGCTGGGACGGTGTGGCGTCCTTGGCTGGATCGGACTCCTCGCCTTGCATCTGGATGTCGGCCGAGAACATGAGCGCCTTCATGCCCAGCCCCAGCGAGTCCCACAGCATGGTCACCCCGCGCACCAGCGGGATCTTCTGAATGATCCCGCCGTACAGGTGCTTGGGTAGCCGCTCCGAGGTGACGACGATGCTCTTGTCAGGCGCGCGTACCGCCACGGCCATGAACGCACGGCCGCGCATCATGACGCCCTCGAGTACCGCTTGGCCGCCATAGGACACCTTGGGTGTCCGCAGCGTCGGAGCAGGTTTGACTGGGGCGAGCGCGCTCATGCTGGGGCCTTTTTCCCGCCGAGGCGGCGCGAACCTAGCGGTTCTTGGCGTGCTGCAGTCGACGCTGGAAGCGTTCGACCTGGCCAGCCGTATCGACCAGACGCTGCTCACCCGTGAAGAACGGGTGGCACGCCGAACACACGTCGACGTGCAGGTTGTCTTTCGTCGAGCGCGTTTCCCAGCGGTTGCCGCAGCCGCAGGTAATGGTGGTCGTCTTGTAGTTGGGATGGATTCCGGATTTCATGGTGTGCTCTTACGCGTAGACGCTGATGCGCTTGCGTTCCTTCGTCGCTTGTTCGAATCGGACAATGCCGTCGATCAAAGCAAACAGTGTGTGATCGCGTCCGATTCCCACGTTGCGGCCAGGCTTGACCACCGTACCTCGCTGACGCATGAGCACGGACCCAGCCCGCACCTGCGAGCCGTCTCCGCGCTTGACGCCCAGCCGTTGACCGGGACTGTCGCGTCCGTTGCGCGAGCTTCCGACGCCCTTCTTGTGTGCCATTGCGTTCTTACTCCTTGGTCGCTTCGGCCTCGGCCTCGGCGGCCGGCGCTGGACCAGCCTCGGCCGCGGTGGCTGGCAGCTCTACTTCGACCATGGGCTCAGTCTCGGCTTCAGCAGCCGTGGCTGGGCTTGCTCGGCGCCGGCGGGGCGTCGCAGTGGCCGCGCTCTGGGCCGGTTCGGCTGCTGGTTCGGCAGGTTCGGCTGTTCGCTTGGCGGCCGGGGCGGCCTTCGGTATCGGCTCAGCGGCACGCGCAGGCTGCACGGATGTGCCGCCGAGCAGGATGTCGGTGATGCGCAGGCGGGTGAGTGCCTGGCGGTGGCCCGTCTTGCGGCGGTAGCGCACCTTGGACTTGTAGCGGAACACGATGATCTTCTCACCGCGTGCGTGCTCGACAACTTCGGCCCGCACTACGGCGTCGGCGACACCAGGCGCGCCGACGCGTGTTTCGGAGCCGTCGCCGCCGACCAGCAGCACACGCTCCAGATCGAGTGTTTCGCCCGGCTCGCCCGTCAGCCGTTCGACGGCAATCGTGTCACCGGGCGAGACCCGGTACTGCTTGCCCCCCGTTTCGACAATGGCGTACATGGCTTCGAACCCGCCTCCGACCGTCTGGCTCCTGGCATCGCGTGCCGCGTATGGCAACGCAACAAGACGCCGCGGGCGCTGAAGGAGCCACGCGGCCCACGAAGTATACATACTTCACTCGCTCTCGGCGCCATTGCCCAGAGAGTTCCACCTAGCGGCGGGCCCGCACCGCGCTGCCTGACCGTCAGAGCTTCGTGGCGCCCGCTCCGCGCACGCGAGGATCGCGCAATCGGTGCCGCTCGGTAGGCCGCGTTCGGCAGATACCACCCGCTGCCAGGCGGAACCCTGTGGGACCGGATGGCGCGCGCAGCGCGAGGCAGACCATGCGGCTCCACACGGACGGCAAGACCTGGCTCGCGGGTCAGGCAGTAGGCTCGGTCTTTTCGGGCAGCGGCGGGAGGTCGGCCAGCGACTTCATGCCCAGGTACTGCAGGCAGTCGGGCGTCGTGGCCAGCAGCGTAGGGCGGCCGACCGTTTCGCGGCGGCCGACCTCGGCGATCAGGCCGCGTGCAAGCAAGGTGCTGACGGCGCTGTCGGAGTTGACGCCTCGGACAGAGTCGATCTCGCCACGCGTGACGGGCTGGCGATACGCGACCACAGCCAACGATTCCAGGGCGGCGCGCGACAAGCGTACAGGCGGCGGTGAACCAAGGTAGCGCTCGACGGCCGAAGCGGCGCACGGCGCGGTGGTCAGCTGCAGGCGCCCATCGTGGCGCTGCACGGCCAGCCCAAGCGGTGGCTCGCGATCGAGCAGCGCCAGAACGTCCTCGAGTCGATCGTTGGGCACGTCGAGCAAGTGCGCCGCGTCGATAAAGCCGATCGGGCCAGCGGCAGCGAACAAGATGGCCACGAGGTTGGCAGCGAGGTCGCGATCGGTGATCTCGCCCGGGTGCAACAGCACCAGGGGTGAGTCGGCTACGGCTCCTCGACGAATGCGAGCAGAGTCAGCGCCGGACACGTGTTCTAATTATAGGCGCCGCCAGAAGCAACGCCACAATCATTAGACCGCCCAAAGTCACCAGCAAGCCGCGCTGAAACGAGGTCGACTCGAAGTACAGCTCCACATCATGCTCGCCGGCGCCAAGCGCCACGGCACGATACAGCACGTCCGCTCGTAGTACGGGCACGTCGCTACCATCGACGCGAGCACGCCAGCCGGGGTACCACGCCTCGCGCTGCAGCAAGATGCCTGGCTCGGGCATCGAAATGTGGGCATGCCAGGCGCCCGGGCCAGCCGCGTCAGGCGTAACCGCCAGCGGCTCGCGCCCAGACAACGGCACCGAGACGCTCACCCGAGCATCGCCTGGTCGCGGTGGCGCTGAAGCAGGTACGTCCAACACCACCTCACGGCTCGGATCGAATGACGGTTCGCGCATACGTGCCAGCGCCTGCTGATCGTCTGGGGCGTTTGTCGCCGAAAAGACCAGCAAGTCACGTGGGACGGCCGACGGGCGGGCGAAGATGGCCAGGTCACCGAAGTCAACCGCGACGGGCAGCGACGGCCGGGCGGCGAAGCCGCTGTTGGCGATGACGTAGCGCACGCCCAGCAGGTCCAGCATGCGATCGTCAGGTAACCGATCGAGGCGCGACAGCAGGACGCCGTCCGGTCGCGGATCGGCGACCACCAAGGAAGCCAGGCTGACCCAGCGCGACAGCGGCAGCACACCACCGTCGTAGCCATCCGCGGTGTTGAGGCTATATTGCAACGGCACGTTGGGCGTCAACGTGTCGTGCCACTTCTGGGCGACGATCAACGAGTAGACCAGTGGCTCCGGCAGATCGCCCAACCCACCGCGCAAGGCTGGTTCACCAACCGGCACGTACTCGGGCCGCGCCAGACTTACGACGCGGTCGCTGTCGGTGACGCCATGCGCCGCAAGCCAGTCAATGGTCTCGCCCGCGCTGAACAGCGCCGGCGGCGCCTGGCGGGCCGGCGACGCGTCCGCCGCGGCCCACAGCTCAGCGCCGGCCAGACCAGCCACCACCAGCATGGCCAGAGTCGGCCGGCCAAGGTGTGGCAGCGCGCCAGCCGCGAGCGTGGCCGCCGCGAGCAGCGCCCACATGGCCGGCGTGCGCCGCTGCGCGAAGTCCTCGCCTTCGTGCACTTGCCAGGCCAGTCCCGCCATCACGATCACGGCCACGATGACAGCGCGGGTGAGGACCGACGGACGGCGCAGCCATACGATCGCGCCGCGGCCAATCCAGTCGGTACCGACGGCGGCCAGGACCGCTGCCCCAAACTCCCACAGCAGCAGCCAGCGCGCGGGCACACGGAACGTATCGAAGCCGGGCACGCTGGCGAAGATCAGCGGATAGAAGCCGTTGTTCTCGCCGAGGGCGAGAAAGAGCCCGAGCCCACATACCAGCGCGCCGAAGATGACCGGCCGCGCGCGGCCAACGATCAGCGCCAGCAACGCCAGGGTGATGGCTGTGGCGCCCGCGTAGCCCAGGAATTCGGTATTCGGCACGCGCACCCAGAACGGCGGAAACAGCGCGCGTATCGACAGATAGGAGGGCAGCGAGCCAGCAACGGCGTCTTTCCAGTCGACGCCTTGGCCACGAATGGACAGCGGCGCGAGCTCGAGGGTTGGAAGAAGCTGCGCCGCGGCGAGAGCAGCCCCCAACGCACACATCAACACGCCCCCGAAGGCCACGTACACCAGTTGCACTGGCCTGCGCCACGGCGCACTCACTATGCCGAACAGAGCCAGGACGATCAGCGTCATGTACGTCTCCTGGGGGTGCCCGGCCAGCAGCTGCAGCGTCAACGCCAATGCGCCCAGGGCGATCCAGCGCGGGCTTCTGGTGACCTGAAAGCGGTCGTACGCCAGGAGAACGGCGGGCAGCCACGCCGCGGCGCTGAGCTGGTTCAGGTGGCCAACCTGCCCCACGGCAAAGCCGCCAAACGCATAGGCCAGCCCGCCAACAGCGGCCGCGAGGGGTAGGACGCCGAACGCACGGCGCGCCAGCAGGTACGTGAACGACGCCGCCAGGAACCCGTGGATGACAAGCTGCGCCGTGTACACCACGTGCACCGGCCCGAGCATGAACAGCCACGACGGCGGGTACAGCACCGCCGTTTGCGGATTGGCCAGAAACGGCACGCCCAGAAACAGGTCCTGGTTCCACAGCGGGATCTGGCCGCTCAGCAGGGAGCGCGCCAGGTGCACGCGCTGTGGGTAGAAGAAGACGAACGCGTCGTAATCGACCAGTGCGCGACCCTGAAAGACGAGCGGGAAATAGAAGACCAGGGCGGCTGCGATCAGGCCGCCCGCGGCGACCGCGTCCGACGGCAGGCTTCGAGCCGCGGCGAGGCGGGCGCGCCAGTCCACGGCTCGAGAGTGTCCGGCGGGCGTTGCGGTCGCGCTCACCGATGGTCGCT
Source organism: Chloroflexota bacterium (assembly GCA_036506475.1). Taxonomy (GTDB): domain Bacteria; phylum Chloroflexota; class UBA6077; order UBA6077; family CF-72; genus CF-72. Next base: position 290 of record DASXRR010000324.1, on the reverse strand, counting down.
CAGTGGTGCCTCGGCTCAGGGCAGCATGCGATAGCGCAACAACGTCACGAGCACCACGAAACCGTCCCGCCAGGAGATCTTCTTGCCCTCGTTGAACTCCCGTCCGGCATACGAGATCGGCACCTCGTAGATACGGTGTCCCATGCGCAGGATGCGGGCAGTTATCTCGGGGTCGAAGCCCCAGCCTGGCTCGCGCAGCTTCAACTGCCGCGCGATGTCAATCGTAAATGCCTTGTAGCACGTCTCCATATCGGTCAGCGTCGTGTCGAACAGGACATTACACAGCAGGG
>DASXRR010000323.1:0-37695 GCA_036506475.1 Chloroflexota bacterium | reverse complement strand
CGCGGCATCGTCGTGCAGCACTTTCGCCAGCTCGCCGATGAGTTTTGCGCGCTGGGCCTGGTCATATGTGGTCTTCTGCTGGGTCCAGAGCTCGTCGACTCTGGGGTTGCAATAGCGTGAGAGCAGCCCTTTGCAGGTGATGAAGAGCTCGAGGTTGTTGGGGTCCACCTTGCCGCCCCATGTGCCAAAGCGCAGCGGCGCGACCTTGTCTTGCTGCGACACCCAAATCTGGTTGAACGTTCCCAGCTCGTATGGCACCAGCTCCGCCTTGACGCCAACCGCGCCCAGGTATGCCTGCAGCGCCTCCACCACCTGCTTCGGCTCCAGGTCGGCGTAGTCGAGCTTCGTCTCGAAACCGTTCGCGTAGCCGGCTTCGGCGAGCAGTTGCCTGGCCTTCGCCGGATCGTACGTGTACGACTTCAACGACTGGTCATAACCAAGCGTCGACTGCGAGAGAGGGGCGGCCAGCCGGCTGCCCGGCGTGCGCCGCAGATCCTTCATGATCGTCTCGACGTCGATCGCGTAATTCAGCGCCTGTCGCACCCGCGGATCCTTGGTTGGACCGTCGTTCTTCGAATCCAGGTGGATGATCGGGAGCGTCGTCGCCGCGACCGTCATCGTTCCGGTCTCCGCGGACTCCAGGGATGGCGCAAGGTCGCTCGGAATGTTGCGGGCGATCTGGACCTGACCTGATTTCAACGCCGCAACACGCGTTGATTCCTCGGGAATCGGTCTGAAGATGACGGTCTTCACTCCGGGCTTGCCCTTCGGGCTGCCCTCCCAGTAGTTCTCGTTGGCCTCCAGTGTGACGTGGTCGCCTCGAACCCACTCGACGAACTTGTACGGACCGGTGCCGATCGGTTTCTGCGCGAAGCCCTGGATACCGACCTCCTGGTAGTACCTGGGTGGTAGCGCCGCGAGTTGATACGCGAGGGCCCACAGCAGTCCGGCGTCGGGCTGCGACAGGTTGAGCTGCACCGTATACGGGTCAACCACGGTGACCTTTTCGATCGACTTGTATCCGCCGGCGACACCCGACTTGGTCTCGGGGTCCTGCATGCGCTCGATCGAGAACTTGACGGCGTCGGCGTTGAAGTCTTCGCCGTTGTGGAACTTCACACCACGGCGCAGCTTGAACTCGATGGTCTTGTCGTCCGCGATCCGGTATGACTCGGCGAGGCCGGGCACGAGCTGGCCGTCCGGCGTCGCTTCGAGCAGGTTGTCGAAAAGGTGGCGGATGACCGACTCGGCGTTGTGCTGGTAGTTCAGGTACGGATGCCCGGACTCGAGGTCACTCTGGTTGGCGATAACCAGGGTTCCTGCCGCCGCGGCCACTACCGGCTTGGGCGCGTCGGCCTGCCCAGCCGCAGCTGTGGTCGGTTTCGCAGCGGCGGCGGGCGCCGTGGTCGGGGCGGGCTTCGCGGGCTCAGTCGGTTTGGCTGCTGGCGCAGGCGCACTGGTGGGCGCGGGCGCGGCCGTGGGTTTCGCCGCGGGCGCGGTAGGTGCGGCCAGCGGGGCGGCGGGCGCGCAGGACGCGAGCAAGAGGCTGAGCATCGCGAACGCCGTCGTGATTCGGGTGGACATGGAACCCTCCGCTCTGATCAGCCGCCGCTCCTCGTGCGACCGTGCCTGATGGTCAGACCAGCCGCGCATTGTACGGCGGCGGGCGACCCGCGCTACTCAGTCCTGTGGACTGACCTTGCGCGGGTCAAGCGCATCACGAAACCAGTCTCCCAGCCAGTTCACGGCGACCACCGTCAGGAGAATCGCGACACCGGGAAGTGTCGACACCCACCAGGCATTGGCCAGATAGCTGCGGCCGTCAGCCACCATGCCGCCCCAGGTAGGGGTGGGCGGGCGAACGCCCAACCCGAGGAAGCTAAGCGCCGCCTCGTACAGGATCATCGCCGCCAGTTGTTGTGTAGCCACGACAATGATCGAGGTGCTCACATTGGGCAACAGGTGCCGCCGGATCAGCCGCGCGTTGCTGCTGCCGATCGCTCGGGCCGCTTCGACGAACTCGCTGCGCCGCAGCACGAGCACTTCGCCACGAACGATGCGCGTATACGTCACCCAGGTCGAGAGCGCCAGCACCATGACCAGCGTGACGAGCCCGCCGCCAAACACGGCGACGACCGCTACCGCCAGCACGAGGTACGGAAGCGTCAGCGCGATGTCGGCTACGCGCGCGATCACTGCGTCGACCATGCCACCGTAGAACCCGGAAAGTAGTCCGAGCAGCACGCCGACGGTACCGGCTAGCAGGACCGCGCTGACGCCGACGATCGCGGAGATGCGCGCCCCGTGGATGATGCGGGTCAGGAGGTCGCGCCCGAGGGTGTCGGTGCCAAGCAGGTGGCCGCGTTGGAACGGCGCGGTCAGCCGCGCGCCAATATCTGGCTGGAGCGGATCGAATGGCGCGATGACATCAGGAACAGCGGCGCAGATGGCCATGACGGTCAGAATGGCCGCGGCGATAACAAATCGTGGGCCAATGCGCCATCGCCATCGGCGTGCCCTCGACGGATGCTCGTCCAAGCCCACGCTCCGTGATGGGGCGGCAGGCGCCGATTGGCCGGACCCGAGCGCTGCGACCCGCGACACCGTCTCGGCGCTCACGCGTGGCGCAGTCTCGGGTTCAGCAGCGCGTAGGCGCCATCTACCAACAGGTTCATCAGGATGACGAAGACCCCAACCACCACCACAAAGGCCTGGATGACGGGCAGATCACGCGTGGCGATGCTCTGCACCGCGAGCAGTCCCATGCCCGGGAAACTGAAGACGGTTTCCACCACAATTGCGCCGCCAACCAGGTGCGCAGCCTGAACGCCGAGGTACGAGACTACCGGAATGGCGGCGTTCTTCAGCGCGTGGCGGGCGAGGACCGCCTGGCGGCTCAACCCTTTGCTGTACGCGGTGCGAATGTAATCCTGGTACAGCACCTCGCGCAGGCTCGAACGCGTCAACCGCATGATCATGGCCAACGGGTACGCCGCAAGCGTTAACGCGGGCAGGATGAGAAACTGCGGCCCACCGCGCCCTGATGCGGGCAGCCATTGCAGGCCGACCGCGAACACCAGGATAAGCATGATGCCGAGCCAGAAATCGGGCACCATCTGGCCCACTAGACCAGCCGTCTCGGCCGTTGCGCGCACGCTCGATCGGTGGGAAACCGCGGCAATCGCGCCGAAGAGTACGCCCAGCACCAGTGCGATGAGCAGACCCGATCCCACGAGCTGCAGCGTGTTCGGCAATCGTTCGAGCACCAGGCTCATTGCCGAGACCGGTTCGCGGAGCGAGTTGCCAAAATCGCCGCGCGCCGCGCGGGCGAGGAACAGCACGTACTGCACCTGAAGCGGCTGATCTAGCCCGGCCTGTCGCCGAAACGCCTCGCGCGTCTCGGCCGGCGCATCGGGCGGCAGCATGGCGGCCGAGGGGTCGCCAGTCAGGTGCACCAGGACGAACACGATCAAGGAGATCCCGAGCAGAACGACGACCGCGTGAGCCGCGCGCTCAGCCAGATATCGCAACCCACCGCGTGCCATGCTCAGCTAGACCTGGCGACCGAGTATAGAGGCCGGGCGCGTAGAATCCGCGCCATGTCCAGCACGATCGAGGTGGCAACCAGCGCACCGACGTTTGACGAGCTGTTTCGGCCGCTCGATCCGGCGTTCATTGCTGATCCGTATCCGTCACTCAACCGACTGCGCGAGCTCTATCCCGTCGTGCAAGACGGGAATGGCAGATGGCTGCTCAGTCGCTACACAGACATTAGCGGCGTGAACCGCAACCCGGAGGCGCGCCGGATCGGGCCCAATGGCGTTACGGCGGCCATCCCGTGGTTCAACCTCGAGCAATATCCGAATGCCTCGGCGCAAATCCGCGACTCGTTGTTCCTGCGCGATGGCGACGATCACGCTCGGCTGCGCACGCTGGTCGGCAAGGCGTTCACACCGCGCAGCCTGGACCGGCTGTACGCGCTCACGCGGCCGGTGATTGCCCGTTTGCTCGACGATGCGGAAGCTGCTGGTCCCACGGTCGACGTCACCGCTACATTCGCGGCTGAATTCGCTGTGCGCGCGATTCAGGCCTTGTTTGACCTACCCGAATCTGATTACGCCTTCTATCGCGGCGTCGCCGACCGCGGCGTCAGCGCTATCAATCCGTATCTCACGCCCGAAGACTTGCAGCGGCTCGACCAATATACGGCGACGTCGGCCGCGCATATCGAAGCGTTGATCCTGCACCGCCGCGCTCATCCCGGCGAAGACCTCATCAGCCAGCTTGCGATCGTGGAGGAACAGGGCGACCGGTTGACGCTGCGCGAAGTCGTCGCAATGACCGTCCAGATTATGGGTGGCGCGATCAGCACTGCGCATGATGCACTTGGCCTCGCGGTCCTCTCGCTGGCGCGCTTCCCAGACGAGTTTCGACGCGTCGTCGCCGATCCGACATTGGCCAAGTCGGCGTTCGAGGAGACGTTGCGCTTCGACGGTAACGGCCAGATCATCGAGCGCAATCTCCACGAAGACATGGTCTTTCAAGGGGTGCGCGTACCGCGCGGCGAAAAGGTGGCCTCGCTGTTGGGCGCGGGCAACCGCGATCCCGAGGTTTTTGCGGATCCGGACCGCTACGACGTGGCGCGCTACCGCGACCCGAGTACGCCGCAGCTTCTGACATTCGGCCATGGGCCGCACTACTGTCTCGGCCGGCCGATGGCACTGATCGAGGGGCAGGTGCTCATCGAGGAGCTCGCCCGCCGCTATACAGCGATCGAGCTGGCAGCGCCACCCGAATTCCGCGCGTCACTCAATCCGCGCTCACTGGCACGCCTGGAGGTCGCGCTCGTCCCGCGCGCCGCCTGAGTCGTGAGCTTCGAACGAGATATCCGTCCGCTGTTCCGCGCGCGCGATCGCGACGAGATGTCGTGGCTGTTCGATCTGTGGCAGGTCGAGGCTGTGCGCACGCATTCGGACGCCATCCTGTCACGCATCGAGGATGGCAGCATGCCGTGCGACGCGCCGTGGCCAGAGGCGCAGATGGAGATGTTTCGCCGCTGGATAGAGGCTGGCAAGCCAGACTGATTAGCGGCCGCGCATTCGCGCTGTCTGCCAGCTAGTCTGATAAGCAGTGCCGTCTAGCCGAACGATCGGGGTGGTGCTCATCGCCCTGTCGGCGGTGTGCTTTGCCGCGATGCCCGTCTTTGCGCGCGTGGTGTACGCGTCTGGGGGCGACCCTGGGACGCTGCTCACGCTGCGCTTCTCGAGCGCGGCCGTCGTGTTGCCGCTCCTGGCGTGCCAGGCTGGCTCGCCCTGCTCGGCGAAACGCTCGCCCCGCTCCAGATCCTTGGCGGCGCTCCGATCTTGTCAGCGGCAATTGTCGTGGCCCGCGCTGGCGGCCCAGCCCGCCAGGCTACCATCAATGCAACCGTGATTGGCGCGTGAGCCTCGACATTGGCGCTTACCCGCGCCCACAACTCCGGCGTGAAGAGTGGGTGTCTCTCGACGGGGAATGGCAGTTCGCACTCGATCCGGATGCGAGCTGGACCAGCCCCGGCCAGGTCGCCTGGAGCACGACTATCCGCGTCCCGTTCGCGCCCGAGACGCCCGCAAGCGGCATCGGTAACACCAGTTTCTATCGCGCGTGCTGGTATCGGCGCGCCTTTGACGCCCCGCTACTCCGGGCAGGCGAACGACTGCTGCTCCACTTCGGCGCGGTCGACTACGAGGCGACGGCGTGGATCAACGGCGCACCTGTCGCCCACCACACCGGTGGCTACACTCCGTTCGCCGCCGACATCACTGATTACCTCGCGCCGGGCGCGCAGCAGACAGTGGTGGTCCGAGCGTTCGACGATCCGACCGATCTTGCTCAGCCGCGTGGTAAGCAGGACTGGCTGCTCGAGCCGCACGCCATCTGGTATCCGCGCACGACCGGTATCTGGCAGACGGTCTGGTTGGAGCGCGTGCCCGCCGCGTGGCTGGCCACGCTGCATTGGACGAGCAGCGTCGAGCGCTGGGAGATCGGCCTCGCGGCGCGGATCGCTGGCGCCAGGCGCGATGATCGGCGACTGCGTGTGCGACTCACTGTCGAAGAGCAGGTTCTGGCTGACGATACGTATCAGGTTGCCGGAGATGGCGAAGTGGAGCGGCGCATCGCGCTGCGCGATCCCGGCATCGACGACGCACGGCGAGCATTGTTGTGGTCGCCTGCTGTCCCGCGGCTACTCCAGGCCGAGGTTACGCTGCTGGATGCTCGCGGTGAGGTGGTGGACGCGGTCCGCAGCTATACGGCGTTGCGCTCCGTGCGTGTGGCGGGGGATCGCCTACTCCTGAACGAGCGGCCCGTGACGCTGCGCTTTGCCTTGGACCAGGGCTATTGGCCGACCAGCGGACTCACTGCACCGGACGACGCGAGCCTGCGCCGCGATGTGCTCCTGGCGCGGGCCATGGGCTTCAATGGCGTACGCAAGCATCAGAAGATCGAGGATCCGCGCTACCTGTACTGGGCGGACGCGCTAGGGCTCCTGGTCTGGGAGGAGATGCCCAGTGTGTACCGCTTCACCCCGCAAGCAGCGCTTCGCGTCACCCGCGAGTGGACCGAAGCGCTTGCTCGCGACGCAGGGCACCCGTGCATCATCGCGTGGGTCCCATTCAATGAATCGTGGGGCGTGCCAAACCTGCCTATGTCACCCGCCCAGCGGCACTTCCTAGACGCGCTCTATCACATGACCTCGGCGTTTGATGGCAGCCGTCCGGTCATCGGCAACGACGGTTGGGAGCACGCCAGCACCGACTTGCTCACGATCCACGACTACGCGAGCGATCCCGACACGCTCGCTCGCCGGTACGGCGACTACTCGGCGCTGGCCGAGACGCTCGCGCGGATCCGGCCGGCCGGCCGCGTGCTCGTGCTTGCGGATTACCCCTATCGCGGCCAGCCGGTGCTGCTGAGTGAGTTCGGCGGCATCGGCTACGCCGGGGACGCCGCGCACACCTGGGGCTACACGCGCGCCCAATCGGCGCACGAGCTTGCCACGGCCTACGCCAGGTTATTAGCCACAGTACGCGACCTCGCACCGCTGTCAGGCTTCTGCTACACGCAGTTCACGGACACATACCAGGAGGCCAACGGACTGCTGTACATGGACCGAACGCCCAAGTTTCCGCTGGACGAGATAGCACGGGCAACACGTGGCATTGTTAGTGACCGGGAGGCGCGCGCCGAGCGGGAATGGGAGGCGCTGGTCGGCTCTTCGGGGAAGCTCGGGTGAATTCGACGAAGGCGTCGCCGCCGGAGTCGGCGGAGGAGGTGGCGGGTTGAAAATTGTAGTGGCCAGTGGATCATGGCGAGCTCGTTGCCGACAGGCTGCTAAACGAAGAAGTTACGGGTGCGTTCGTCACTGACGTGGAGACGCAGGTGATCACGCCGATCGCGCCCGGCTGCTGGATTGCGCCAGACGTGGTGTCGCTGAATGTGTACTGCCATGTACTGGGCTCGGCCTGCGCCGGCGGCCAGGCGCGGATGCGCAGGGTGCGCATTGCGTAGGGAGCGGCAGGACGTGTGCCAGCGTCTCACTTCGACTGGCTTGATCGCTGCTGTGATCGAGCGGCGCACAAGAGTATCGCGGTCCTGGTAGCCGATCGGGGCGAGGTGGCGAGTGTGTGTTCACTCCCATCGCCCCAGTTTCGGTAGACGCCGTGTCAGCGCGAGCAGGGCGCGCGCCACGCCTGGTACGCGCATTCCTCCAGCGTTCTCGCGGCGAACACATTCGGCCTGCCATAGGTCGTGGTAGAGCGGGTAAAGGGCCGCGACTAGCACCGGCCGAATGGCCTGAATGCCCGCCCATATGAGATCCGGCGTGGCGGACTGCACGGCCTCGTAGGCGGCACCGGACACGCTGCGGCCGATATACAGCGCGAACAATCCCAGCGGCAACCCGACCGGCAGGCTGCCCACCACAAGCGTGGCCAAGCAGACCGGAAAACGCCGACCCGCCAGGCGCCATGCCTCCAAGGCCGCGAGCGTCCCAGGAAGGTCGGCGTGGACCGCGAGAAATGGTGCCAGCAGCGTCCGCGTATGCAGGTAAACGGCGAGACCGGCGAGAGCCAGCCACCACAGCGCATCGATTGCCATGTCGGCCGCACCCGTGTGCGGCAGCGCCTCTGCCTGCCATTGGCGGACCGCGAGTAGGAGGCCGATGGGGATCCAGAAGACAACACTGGTGTGCACGTTCGTCCACACGTAGCGCGGTATCCAGCGGATGGCGAGACGGCTCGCGCGACCGAGGTCAATCGTCTGGTCGCGCGCGTGGTAGCCCACTACGATCATGACGACGACCGTGCCGAGCACGATGGTGAGCCAGGGTAGGGCGAGCAGGATTACCTGTTGCCAGAGAGCGGGGTCACGCAGGAACCCTGCCAGAGCACCAGCCAGGAGCGCAGGCATGGCATACACAACCGTGATCAGCACATACAGCCCCGGAGCGCCTCGGATCAGGGCGAGACCCTGCGCGAGATAACTTGCGGCTTGCCGCCATGCGTTTTGCCGCCTGGTTGGCTCGCCTCGGGCCGGATGCAGATGGGCTATGGCAATCGACGCCGTTTCAGGCTGGCAAGAATCCTGGCGCTTGCGGCCGTGTGATCAGCGCGAAGGCGGACGATTCTCGCATTGCAGCACTTCAGCATCGATCGGGCAAACCGCGTGCCTGAGCTGCGCCGCGTCTGAAACGTGTTGTGCTGTTTAACCAAATCAGGCGACGCGTGCCCCAAGGTGGAGCCGCGGAACCACAAGGAGGACTGGACGATGCGGGTTGATCTGGACGCAAAGGTGCGAACACGTGATGGCGAGCCGGCCGGCAGCGTGCAGCGGGCCGTCATCGACCCCCAGGCAAACGAGGTGACCGATTTCGTAATCAGCACTGGCGGATTATTTGGACATGACGTGTTGGTGCCGCGCGAACGCCGCCGTTGTCGCGACGCCCCGTTCGCGATGACCACAGTGCGCCGGGGCGTGCACGAGCCGGTTGCCACGATTGGCAGCGGCCCAGCCGTAGGTATTCGGAGCGGCTAACCGCGCGTCATCGCGCAACCAAGCTGCAGTGCCTCGGTCAATTCCAATGGTGGCGCTGCACAAGACCGAAGGCATCCTGTACACGCGGGTCGAGCCGGCCGCGATGGCCGGTCCGAAGTGGATGCTCGACGTGGCCGGCCACTACGCGCGACCGGACGTGTTTTCGTTGACCGTCAAACGTGACGCGCGCCCGCTGGTGTCAGAAGGCAGCGCGGCGGTGCGCGATGCGCAGCAGATCGACACGGTGCACGCCGCTGGGCACGGTCATGTTGGCGACGACCATCTCGCCGACGCGCTCGAACGTGATCGGCAGGAAGTCACGCTGGTCGAGGCGCGCGAGGCTGGGATCGCTCCAGCGGACGGGTAAGCGCACGCTGAGCGCCGTCGGACTGTTCGAGCCGTACTGGATACTCACCCGGTCATTGGTGGCGTCGTACTCGTACGCGGCGTACAGGTCGGTGGCCGGCTCGTAGGCGCGCACCCCGCCAGTGAGGTCGTCCAGGCGCGGCGTCAGGCGCACTTCGCGACCGGCGAAGTCAACCCCGAACAGTCCTTCGACCACAGCCTGGCCGACGACCGCGGCCGCGCCGGCATACGCCTGGTCGGCGCCAGTGCGACCCAACCACGGACTTTCCCACTCACGCACCCGACCCGGATGACGCGCCCAATCCTGCGCGACCTGGACCAGGTGCATCCGCGCCAGCCGCCAGTAGCCTGACCAGAACTCACCCGAGATCTGGCGTCCGGCCCACCAGTCCCACAGCGCGCCGTTCTGATACGTCCGCTGATCCATCTGCACCTGGTACCAGCCGCCGAACGGCGGATTCAGGGTCAGGCCCGGTTTCGCTGCGCCGGCTTCGATGCGCGCTCGTTCCAGCGCCGCCAGGATGCGCGGCACTTTGTCCGGCTCGGCGAGCCCGTAGTACACCGCGGCGGCATTGCCGATGGCGACGATGTCCTCTTCAGGGTCGTAATGCTCGACATTGTCCGGTGCGAGATGGACGTGGATGCGGTAGTAGCCGCGCTCCGGCTCGTTGAACCACAGGGTCTGGTTGGTGTTGGCGCGCAGCTCGTTGGCTTCGCCTTCCCAGCGGGCGCGATCTGCGTCGCGGCCGGCCGCGGCATTGAGCCGAGCGAGACCGCGCAGCGCGGCGTAGGCGATGGCCTGGTCGTAAATCGAGACAGTCCATTGGTCGCCGGGCCGCATGTGGGTTGGGTCGCTGTTGGGCTCCCACTTGATGTCGCCCCAATCGGTGGTGTGCGCACGTTTGATCAGGCCCGTCGTTGGGTCGCGTCGTTGCGCCAGGGCCCACGTCATTGCCCGATTGAGGCGTTCGACCAGACTCTGCCCGCGCACGTTCTGATTGAGCCAGGCGGGCTCGGGCTGGATGTCGTAGGCCTCCATGGCGGCGACAACGGTGCTCGTCTCTTCGTCTGAGACGACGGTGGCCTTGTCGACTTTGAAGTCCGGGCCGACGGTCGCCGAGATGGAGCCGTCCGGGTACTGCAGGCGCAAGAACTCTTCGATGGTCGTGCGCAGGGCCGGCGCGCCGTAGTAGTAGCGGACCATTGGCAGGTCCGTGGCCGTGTCGCGAATGTAGAAGTAGAACGGCGTCCAGCCTGGGATATGCGCGTAGCTATAGGTCGGCCCTGGATAGAAGCCCTCGATCTTCTGGCCGTCGACGCCCGGGTAAATGGTATGGACGTGGTCCAGCACCGAGCGGATAGTCGGCTCCATCGCGCCGAGCTCCGGTGCGCCGTCGAGGTGCCAGCTGACGGTCTTGGCGTAATTGAGGTCCGGCCCGTCCGCCGCCCGGACTGGTCCTGAGCTCGTGCCGATGCTGATGGCCATGAGCGCCAGACCCGCCCACCAGCGGCTCTGGCCGCTCCGTCGCTGCACCGACCGCCGATTTTACGGGCCTACAGCGCGCGCACTTGCGGAATGACGTCGCGGCCCAAAATCTCGAGCGGCCGCAGCGTCTCGACCTGTTTGAGGGAAGCGATAGCCGTGTCGAAGCCAAGCGCGCGAAATGCGCCGAGCTCGTCGCGGATTTGCTGGCCTGACTTGCGCAGCGGGTTCAGGTCCATCAACACGGTCTTTTCGATGTCCGCATAGGCTCGGCCTTCGGTCTCGCAATGCGCGCGCAGGACCTCGAGCTTGTGTTGGAGCTGCCAAGCGGGGAGACGGGCAAAGAAGTTGCACGCGTCGGCATAGCGCGCCACGAGACGCAGCGTTTTGTGCTCGCCGCCGCCACCGATCAAGACACGTGGCCGTCGCAACGGAAGGGGTGCACAGATCGGCTCGGCCAACATGAAGTGCTTGCCATAGATCGGCCGCGTGTCGCCGCGCCACATGTGCTGCGCGATCTTGAGCGTCTCTTCGAGCTGCTCGAAGCGGGTCCTGGTGATGGGGAAAGACAGGCCAAGCCCGCGCGCTTCGCGCTCGTACCAGCCGGCGCCAATGCCCAGCCACATGCGACCGCCCGACAGCACATCCAGGGTCGTGACCTGTTTGACCAACACGCCCGGCTGGCGGTAGCTCACAGCAGTCACCAACGTCCCGAGCTCGATGCGCTCAGTACAGGCGGCCAGGAAGCCGAGTGCGGTGTACGACTCGAGCATCTCCTCGTCGACCTTGCCCAGGCTGCCGATCTGAAACAGGTGGTCCATGACCCACAGCGAGTCGAACCCGGCCGCCTCGGCTGCCTGGGCGATGGCTTTGAGCTGTGCGCGGATCCCGGCCGGTCCGCCGTCCCAATGGAACCGCGGCAGCTGCAGGCCAAGCCTCACGTCACGCGTTCGCCGAGCTTCCGCTCCGTTCCCGCCAGGAGTCGCTCGATGTTGTCGCGATGAGCGACGACGATGAAGCTGCTCACCAGCACCCCCCAGACCGCCCAGGCCGGATCGCCGGTCCATACGGCGAATGCGCACATGAACAGCCCGCCCAAGATCGCGCCGACCACGCTGCCCAGTGAGACGTAGCGCGTCAGCGCGACCAGGCACGCGCCGAGGGCGAACGCGAGCACCATCGGCAGTGGCGCGGCGACGATCGTCGCGCCAAAGCCCGTCAGCACTCCACGCCCGCCTTTGAAGCCGATGAACACCGAATACGAGTGGCCCAGCACCGCGGCGATGGCCGCGATCAGCTCGGGCCAGGCGCTGCCATTCGCAACGCTGTAACGAATGACGAGCACTGCCAGCAGCCCCTTGAGGAAGTCGCCGGCGAACGCGACCGCCGCGGCACCCTTGCCCATCGTGCGCAGCACATTGGTCGCGCCGGTGCGGCCACTCCCCTGGCTGGTCAGATCGATGTTGCCGTAGATGCGCGCAACGATCATGCCCGTGGGAATTGCCCCCAGCAGGTACCCGACCAGCGCGGCAACCGCCGCTTGTTCCCACGTGATCAGGGTGGTGATCCCTGTCGACCTTCGTTCTACATTATAGGCAGGGCATGGTCGGACACCTGGCGGTGGTCAACGCCGGCGGCTGGGGGACCGCCTTGGCTGTGTTGTTGGCCGGCCACGGTCACGAGGTGCGTCTGTGGTGCCGTCGGCCCGAGCTCGCCGCGACCCTTTCGGCGTCACGCCAGAACACGGCGTATCTACCCGGCATCACGTTGCCAGCGGGTGTGCAGCCCACGGCATCGCTCGAATACGCCGTTGGCGGTGCGCGCGCCGTGCTACTGGTGCCAATCTCACGTGCGCTACGCGACACCACCCGACGGATTGCGCCCTATGTGTCTGCTGATACGCCGGTAGCGCATGCGACGAAGGGGCTGGAGTTCCCGTCGTTGCGTCGACTCTCAGAAGTCATTGCCGACGAGCTGTATTTGCCGGCTGACCGAGTGGCCGCGCTGTCGGGCCCAACGCATGCCGAAGAGGTTGGCCGTGGCCTGCCAGCCGCGGCCGTGGTTGCCAGTGGCAGTGCTGCGGTAGCCAGCGTCTTTCAGGAGCTGTTGCACGGGCCGACCTTCCGCGCCTACACCTCAACTGATGTCGTGGGCGTCGAGCTGTGTGGCGCCTTGAAGAACGTGATCGCCCTGGCTACGGGCGCATCCGACGGTCTCGGCTACGGTGACAACGCCCGCTCCGCCTTGATTACCCGGTCATTGGCGGAGATCGGCCGTTTGGTGCTTGCCGCCGGCGGTGACCCGCGCACCGTGGCCGGTCTGGCCGGTCTGGGCGACGTGATCGCAACGTGTACCAGCCGCCACAGTCGCAATCGCTGGGCGGGCGAGCAGATCGCCCGTGGGCGAGCCGTCGACGAGATCGTGGCCAGCACGCCCAAGGTCATCGAAGGCATTCCGGCGACGCGCGCTGCCGTCGAGCTCGGCGCCCGCTTTGGCATCGACTTGCCGGTGTGCCAGCAGGTGTACGCAGTGCTCTACGAGAGCGCTGAGGTGCGCCATGTGCTGGCCCAGCTGATGGCCCGCGAGGCGACCATCGAGATCTAGCGCTTCAGCCGCGCGAGTGTCTCGCGCGCGAGCCGTTGGCCTTCCTGGCGCAGGTCGCGCACCAGCTCGGGCGGCGGCTTGCGGCCAAAGCGGTAGTAGTAGCGCGCCATCTCGCCGACGACGAACGTACCGGCGTACGCCACGACCGTCTTCGGTAACAACCCCAGGATTGGCGGCAGCAAACCGACGAGGGCGCGCGCCGTCGTCCGCCACAAGAACGCACTGCCGACGACCGGGGTAATTTCGACGATGAGCTCCCGGCTCAACTCGAGATCGCGACCGTACAGGCCGGCCAGCTTGAGGATCAGCAGCACCTGGTTCTTGGTCAGCACGATCATGTCGGCCATGTCACCGACCAGGCCACCGACCAGTGGCAGGTTCGCCGGCAGGCTCGATATGGCGGCGAATTGCGCGTTCACGCGCGCCGTATCGCGGATGACGTGTTCGGCGACTGCCTCGCGCACCAGCGGGTGGCGGCGGCCGAGCGGCAGCGCGACCTCGGGCGCGGCTCGCACCAGTGCCGCGAACAGGCGCTCGCGTGCGTCGGTGTCTGGCATGGCGGCTGAAAGCCTGATGACGTGATCGTCGGGCACGCCGAGCAGCACCATGTCGTTGGAGCCCTCAATTTCGACCAGCAGCAGTGGCCGTTCGCTGACGCTGAGGTCGCTTAGCGTGCGTCGCGCATCGGCGTCCAGCGGGCCGGCGATGGCCGCGACAAACAGGTCAGCGCGCTCCCGCCCCGGCGTCGACAAGGTGCCCACGCTGATCTCGCCCGTGAGCGGGTCGGGGTCGATGAGCCGTGCAATCCTGTCCGCCGTCAATGAATCCGAGCCGAGGACGCGTAGGCTGACCGGATGCTCGAAGTTGTCGCGCAAAGCCGCGATGTTGAGCTCCCGAGTCAAGCGCCAGAACTGCGCAACGTTCGCGATCACGATCCTAAGCGTAACCGCGCCGCCACCTCAGACCACGGCATTGCCGCCGCCCGTCGCGGTCGTGCACAACCGCACGCCTGTCCGGTTCGCCAAACAAGTCCAACCGCGCCAATGCGGAACGGTTTACGCTAGCTGGCAACAAACGCCATGGGCCGCTTCGTCTTACGCCTGCTCATAACGGCCCTGGCCGTTCTGCTGGCGAGCTATTTGTTCGGCCCACTCATCCAGGTCGACTCATTTGCGTCGGCGCTGGTCTTCGCCCTGGTACTGGGCTTGCTCAATGCCTTCCTCAGGCCGGTCCTACTGCTGCTCACCCTACCGCTGAACCTGATCACCCTTGGCCTGTTCACCCTGGTCGTCAACGGCATCGTCTTCTGGGTCGCCCAACTGTTCCCCGTGGGCGTCACTGTCCAGGACTTCGGCGGTGCACTGCTGGGCGCATTAGTGGTGAGCGTGGTGAGCTTCGTGGCGTCACGATCGCTTGAGTAGCATGCTCAAGCTGCTCTACCCGGGCCTGCACCTCAAGCGTTGGTTCGGGGTCCTGCTGGCCGGCCTGGTCGTCATCAGCCTGGGCATCGGCTACGCCTTGACCGAGCTGTATCGCTCGGCAACG
Organism: Chloroflexota bacterium; assembly: GCA_036506475.1. GTDB lineage: Bacteria > Chloroflexota > UBA6077 > UBA6077 > CF-72 > CF-72. The sequence goes on along the minus strand of DASXRR010000323.1, from coordinate 22,625 downwards.
GTGCCCGATTGGGTCAGCCTGGCCACGCTCCAGTTTCTGCCGCTGCTCGTTCGGGCCGCCCTCTTCCTGGCGCTCGGCGCCGTGCTGTGCGTACTGGGCTTTCGCGGTCTGTACCGCGCCCTGAACGATGCCGTGCCGACGACCGGGCACCAGAGTCAGAGCCTGCTCGACCGCATTTACGATTTCCGTGTCCGCCAGGGCGGCCCGCGCATTGTGTGCATCGGCGGCGGTACGGGCATGCCGACGGTTCTGCGCGGGCTGAAGCACCACACCGCCAATATCACCGCCATCGTGACCGTGGGCGATGATGGCGGTTCGTCGGGCCGACTGCGACGCGAGCACGGCATCCTGCCGCCCGGCGACTTTCGCAACAACATCGTCGCCCTCGCCGAGGTCGAGCCGTTGATGGCGCGCTTGTTTCAGCACCGCTTCGACGGTGATTCCGCGCTGAGCGGCCACTCGTTTGGCAACTTGTTCGTGCTGGCGATGACCGGCGTCACGGGCAACTTCGAGCAAGCGCTGCGTGAGACCAGTCGCGTCCTCGCCGTCCAGGGCACGATCCTGCCGTCGACGCTCCAGGAGGTCGAGATCTGCGCCGAGTTCACCGACGGCTCCGACGTCTGTGGCGAGTCGCGCATTCCCGAGGTGCGCAAGCCTGTCTCACGAATCCGCCTGCGACCCGAGCACCCGGCGGCGAATCCCGAAGCCGTGCGCGCCATCCTCGAGGCCGACCTGATCGTGCTCGGGCCTGGTTCGCTGTACACGAGTGTCGTCCCGAACGTGCTCGTCGAGGGCATCGGTAAGGCGTTGACCCAGAGTGACGCCTTGAAGCTGTACGTGTGCAACGTGGCCACGCAGCCCGGCGAGACCGACGGCTACGACGTGGCCGCGCACGTCGCCGCACTCGTGCGGCACGTACCGGGCCAGGCGAACCCCCTCGACCTCGTCGTGGCGACGACGCATACCGCCGACCCTTCCTCCGTTGCCGCCGACATTCAACTAGTCACCGCGGAGCCTGACCTGGCGGCACACCCCAAGCTCGTCGTCGACGACGTGGTGCGCGACGATCACGCACTGCGGCACGACCCCGACAAGCTGGCCAACGTCATCATGCGGCTCTTCCTCGAGCACCGCCACACGGCGAAATCCGTTAACGGGCCAGTTCGCGTCCACTAGCTTCCAAAACCAAAACGCTATACTCCACAAGCTCGCCAAGATGCACACTGCGTTTCAGATCATCCAGATCCTGCTGGCCGTCGTGCTGATGGGTGCCATCCTGCTTCAAACACGCGGGTCAGGCTTCTCGGCGTTTGGTTCTTCGGATAGCTCCATCTATCGCACACGCAGGGGCTTCGAGCGCACGTTGTTCCAGTTCACCATCATCCTGGCGGTGTTCTGGGTGCTGATTTCCATCGGTACAGCGCTGACGTTCTAGTAACACGTTCGTTGCTTGCCGATGCCGGAGGGCGTCGCTAGCATCGAAGCCAGCGATGCGCACCTTGTTGACAGCCCTCAGTTTGTTGTTGCTGCTGAGTGGGACTTCAAGCGCGCAGACGCAAGATGTGCCCGGCAGACTGCTGTTCGTCAAGGACGGCGACCTGTATGTCTATCAGCGCGGTCAAGCATTCCAGCTGGCTACGGGCGGTACCTGGAGCCAGCCCGCCTGGTCACCCGACGGCGCCAGTCTGGCCTACGTCTATAGAGGCACCAACTTCGCCGACATCTTCATCACCGACGATCACGGCGAAGCCCAGCGCCGGCTGACTGATTCTCAGTCGACCATCCTCGAGAACAACGACTGGAATCTGCGTCCGTCCTGGTCGCCCGACGGCAAGCTGATCGCATTTGTCTCGGATCGAGCATCCTTCTCGCCAGTCCTGTGGCTCATGAACGCCGTCGACGGCAGCGGACGAAGGGCGCTCGCCACGCCGGGCATTCAGCAGGGCGCAGTCGACGCGATTGCGTGGTCGCCGGATGGTGCGCAGCTCGCGGTGGCGCTCTACAACGAGCCCGGTCCGAGTCAGGTCGCGCTGATTCCACTCACCACGAATGGCCGTCAAACGGGTCGCGTGCTGACCAGCTCACCTGGTGGCGCGCTCGATCCGGCCTGGTCACCGGACGGCACCTGGCTCGCCTACGCGGGCCACGACGGCGCCAGCCTGGAGTTGCATGCGGTTAAACCCGATGGCAGCGGCGATCAACGCCTGACCCAGGATGGTTTTCTTGCCCGCTCGCCCGTGTGGAGCCCGGATGGGCGGCACATCGCCTACGTCTCGAGTCGCAGTGGCTACTTCGAGGTGTGGACGATCGACGTTCAGCCCGATGCCAGCGGCATGGCGTGGACCGCGAGCAAGCCCCGCCAGCTCACCCAAGATCTGCATGTCGACGCTAGTTCAGGCCTTTCCTGGGGTCCGTAGCACGTCCGAGGAGGTCGCCTGTCCCGAACGGGACGCGGCCGCGACGCGCCTGGGCGCGGAACGTCGGCGCGTCTTCGCGCTCAGCGCCATGCTGTCGCTGCTCGCACCAGTGGTGCCATACCTGACGGGTGCCTGGGAAAACGCCTGGTTCTTGCTGGCGGCGACGCCATTGCCATTTGTGCTGCGCGTGCTCGTGTTCCTCGGCGCGTTTCACCTGTTGCTGAGCGTCATGCTCATGCCTGTTGCGTACTACAGCGGTTTCGTGCTGGCGCATGCCTTCGGCCTGAGCCGTCAGACGCCGCGCGCGTGGCTCGTCGATTGGCTCAAGGGCACGCTGCTGGGCGCAGTCCTCGGTAGCGCCATCGGCGCGGCGTTCATCTGGACCGTCGGCGTATTTGGATCGGCCTGGTGGGTCGTCTTCGGCGTGCTGGTCAGCGTGGTTGGCGTGGCGCTGGTGTTCCTGACGCCGTATGTGCTGGTGCCACTGTTCTTTAAGATGCGGCCGCTGGCCGACACTGCAACCGTGGAACGCATCCAGGTCCTCGTTAAGCGCGCCGGAGCGCCCGTGCGCGACGTGTGCTCGCTCGACTTCTCGCGCCGCACCGCCGAGGCGAATGCGGCCGTCATCGGTATCGGCAGGTCGCGCCGCGTGGTCATCGCGGATACGCTGCTCGCGGAGTTCAGCACAGGTGAAGTCGACGCGGTCGTCGCGCACGAGCTCGGGCACCATGTCGAGCGGCACGTCCAACAACTGCTGCTGGGCAATGCGGTCATGGTCTGGATCGGCCTGGCGCTCGCGGCGTGGCTTGCTCCGGCAGCGCTGCCTGTACTCAGCCTGCCCAGGCTCGACTACGTGCCCGGCTATCCGGTCGTGTTCGCCGTGACCGAGCTGTACTTCGTGCTGATCGCGCCGCTGATGAACTGGTGGTCGCGCCGGCTCGAAACACACGCCGATCGCTTCGCGCTCGACTTGACGCAGGATCCAAGCTCGTTCGCGGCGGCGATGCAGCGTATCGGCTGCCAGAACCTGGTCGAGTACCGCCCGCCGCGCTGGGCCGAGCTGTTGCTGGCGAGTCATCCGGCGCTGCATCGACGCGTCGCGCTCGCTCGAAGCTGGAGCGACTCTTAAGTGGAGGACGTCGTCGTTCGCCGACCGCTCGGTCCGCCGCCATTGGCGGTGCGCTTGGCCGCGGTGCTCGCCGTACCGGTCGTGTTGTACGCGCTCGTCGCCACTGGCCAGAAGGCGCTCGACAACTATCGTCTCAATCGAGAGGCCGACGGACTGCGCGCTGAGGTCATCGCCTTACGTTCTGAGAACATCGCGCTGCAGCAGCAGATCGAGCTCGCGCGCAGCGAGACGGCCATCGAAGCGATCGCGCGCGAACAGCTTGGCCTGATCAAACCGGGCGACCACGCGCTCGTCTTTGCCAGCGGGACGGTCACGCCGAGCGTGCCGCCCGCGGCGGTCGCCTCGATCCGGAGCGAAGCCGAAACGCCGCCGCCCTGGCGGCAGTGGTTCAACCTGTTCTTTGGCTAACGCGCGAGCAACGGTCGAGCGCGCCCTGCGCGCCGCCAGCGCGCGCCTGCCCGACCTCTTTGCGCCGGGCACGCGACTCGTCGTCGCCTTCTCGGGCGGCCAGGACTCCACAACCCTGCTGCATGGCCTGCGTGGGTTCGACCTCGACCTGATCGCGGTCCACGTCGACCACGCCTTGCGGCCCGAATCGGCGTCCGATGCGCAGCGCGTGCTCGAGCTCGGTGTGCAAATCGGGGTGCCCGGGCACGTTCTCAGGGTGGATGTCCCAGCGTATCGGCGGCGGCAATCAGTACAGGCTGCTGCCCGTGCCGCGCGCTACCAGGCGCTCGCCGCTGCCGTCACCCAGCTCGACGCACGCGCGCTACTCATGGCACACACCGCCGACGATCAGGCCGAAACACTCTTGCTCAATCTCATGCGCGGCACTGGCTTGAAAGGGCTGGCGGGGATGCGCCTCGACGACACGATTGACCCACGTCAGCTTGGCCCGGCCGTGCCCGAGGTCGGCGCGCTGCCCGAAAGCGTGCGCGTGGCCCGCCCTTTGCTACGCATCGCTAGGGCCACCACGCTCGATTATTGCGTCGAAGCGGGACTCTCTTTTGTCGCCGATCCGTCTAACCAGTCGCGCGCGTACACGCGGAATCGCGTGCGCCTCGATGTACTGCCCATGCTCGAACGCTTCAACCCAGCGATCCGCGAGGTGCTCGCCCGCACCGCCGACCTCGCCGCCGACGATGAGGCCGCGCTCGACGAGGTCGTCTCGGCCGTGCACGCGAGCCTGGCCCGTGCGTCGTCCGCCGATGCGCTCGAGTACGACTTGCGCGCATGGCGTCAGCAGCCGCGAGGTGTTCAGCGCCGCTTGCTGCGCCGCGGCCTCGAGTCACTGCTCGGGACCCTGGTCGACGTGCCCGCCGCACCCATCGAAGATGCGCTCGATCTGGTGCGATCCAGTCAGGCCGGTCAGGCGTATCACTTGCCGTACGGCGTCGAGTTGGTTACATACCGTGCGACGTTCACGCTGCGGCTGCACGGCGCGGCCCGTCCGCGCGCTCGTACGAATATCAGGGGCGCCGCCGCCCCACGCGTATAATGCCACCACCCAGGAGGGTCCCACCGCGCATGGATACCAAGTGGCTCCGCAATAGCTTCGTCTATCTCATTATCCTGGTCGCGATCATCGCCCTCTTCTTTACGGTGGTGCAGCAGGGTGGGACCCCCGACGTCAAGGCGATCGCACTGAACGACCTCGCGCTGCGCATTCAGCGCCACGAGATCAAGTCAATCGAAGTGACCGACGATCGTGTGCTGGCCACGGCACAGACCGCGGGCGGAGCAGATCAGCGCTTCACGACCCGCGTTGGGCGCGATACCAACGTGCTCGAAGCCATGCGCGCCTTCGGCGTGACGCCCGAGGACCTGGCCCAGGTCAACTACACGGTCAAGGAGCCACCGCAGATCAGCAACTGGTTAGGGATCCTGGTCAACTTGCTGCCGCTGATCTTCTTCGGGGCCATCCTGTTGTTCATGATGCGCCAGGCGCAGGGCTCGAATAATCAGGCCCTGAGCTTTGGTAAGAGCCGCGCGCGGATGTTCATGGGTAACAAACCCACGATCACCTTCCAGGACGTGGCGGGCGTCGAGGAGGCCAAGCAGGAGCTCCAGGAAGTCGTCGAGTTCCTGAAATATCCCGAAAAGTTCGCTGCCCTCGGCGCACGCATTCCGAAGGGCGTGCTGCTGGTCGGCCCGCCAGGTACAGGCAAGACCCTGCTGAGTCGTGCTGTCGCCGGCGAGGCAGGCGTGCCGTTCTTCAGTATCTCGGGCTCGGAGTTCGTCGAGATGTTCGTCGGCGTCGGCGCCAGCCGCGTGCGCGACCTGTTCGACCAGGCCAAGCGCAACGCGCCGTGCATCGTGTTCGTCGACGAGATCGACGCCGTCGGTCGCCAGCGCGGAGCCGGCCTGGGCGGCTCGCACGACGAGCGCGAACAGACGCTGAACCAGATCCTCGTCGAGATGGACGGGTTCGACTCGAACACCAACGTCATCGTCATCGCCGCGACCAACCGGCCCGACGTGCTCGACCCGGCGCTGCTGCGGCCGGGCCGCTTCGACCGTCAGGTCGTCCTACCGGCGCCCGATATCAACGGCCGCAAGGCCATCCTCGAGGTACACGCCAAAGGCAAGCCGTTCGACAAGAACGTCGACCTGAACGTGATCGGCAAGGTCACGCCTGGCTTCTCGGGTGCCGACCTGGCCAACCTGATCAACGAGGGCGCCATTCTCGCTGCGCGGCGCAACAAGAAAACCATCGGCATGTCCGAGCTCGAAGAGGCAATCGACCGTGTCATCGCTGGTCCCGAGCGTAAGAGCCGCGTCATGTCGGATCGTGAGAAGGAACTGACTGCCTATCACGAGGGCGGGCACGCCGTCGCGATGCGCTTCCTCGAGAACCATGATCCGGTGCACAAGATCACCATCATCTCGCGCGGCATGATGGGCGGCTATACCCGCTCGCTGCCGCCCGAGGACCGCTATTACATGACCAAGAGCCAGTTCAAAGCTTCGATTGCCTCAGCGCTGGGTGGTCATGCGGCGGAGCACGTGGTCTTTGGTGAGATCTCGACGGGCGCCGAAAACGACATCGAGAAGGCCACCAATATCGCGCGCAAGATGGTCAAGGAATACGGCATGAGCGAGCGGCTCGGCACCGTGGCCCTGGGCCACAAGGAAGAGCTGGTGTTCCTGGGCCGCGAGATCGGCGAGCAGAAGAACTACTCGGAGAAGACCGCCGAGGCGATCGACGAAGAGATTCGTGTGCTCATCGACGAGGGCTATCAGCGCGCCGTCACCCTTCTGCAGGACCATCGCGATGTGCTGGATCGCATCGCCAAGGCGCTCATCCAGTTCGAGACGCTCGACGGCGATAACCTGGAGCGCGTTTTCCGCGGCGAGCCGCCCGTCGAGGGTGGCCCGGTGGCCGAACCGCCCCAGGCCCAGCCCACCGAATCGCAGCGCGAGCGGCCGACCGTCCAACCGGTCCCGCGCCTGTCGCCCGGCGCCGCCTCAAGCACCTCGTAGCATTATTGTCATCCTGAGCTTGCGAAGGATCCGCTTGTCGACCGGTGGCCGGCCTGCAAGCGGATTCTTCGGCTGCGGCCTCAGAATGACAATGAAGTAAGTGACCACAGGCCTGGCCTACTCGCCGTCATTCCTCGCTCACGACACGTTCCCTGGCCACCCGGAACGTCCGGAACGGCTGACGTCGATCGTCTCGCACTTGCAGTCCACAGGCGTGTGGGACGAGCTTGCCGTATGGGAACCGGCCGCGTGTGATGAGGCCACACTGGAACTCGTCCACACTCCCAGCCTCATTGCATTCCTCAGGGATCTCACCAGTCGCGGCGGCTACGTCGATCAAGACACGGCTGTGTCAAAGACTTCGTGGGAGCCTGCGTTGCGCTCGGTCGGCGCCGTCGTCGAAGCCGTCCAACGGGTCCAACAGGGCACCAACGACAACGCGTTTTGCCTGTGCCGCCCGCCGGGCCACCATGCTACGCCCACCAGCGCCATGGGCTTCTGCTTATTCAACAACGTCGCAATCGCCGCGGCCACGCTGCTCCAAAACGGCGTAGCGCGCCTGGCCATCCTCGACTACGACGTCCACCATGGCAATGGCACCCAGGACGCCTTCGCTGGCGATCCGCGCGTGCTGTACCTGTCGACGCACCAGTACCCGCTCTATCCCGGCAGCGGCCACTGGCGCGAACGCGGCGTGGGCACGACGGTCAACATCTCACTGCCCCCAGGCTCCGGCGATCTCGTGTTTGCTGAAGTTCAAACCCGATTGATCGAACCCATTGTGCGCCGCTTCCAACCCCAGTTCATCCTGGTCTCACTGGGCTTCGACGCCTTCTGGAACGACCCACTCGCTTCCCTGCGCCTTTCAGTGAGTGGGTACGCAAAGCTGATCCGTGCCACGCGCGACCTCGCCTATGAGCTGTGCTCGGGCAGACTCGTGCTCGCCCTCGAAGGCGGCTACGACCTGCGGGCGCTGGCGCACGGGGCCGACGCCGTCTGCCGCCTGCTGCTGGGCGGCGACGCGCTGCCCGATCCGCTCCTGGCGGCGCCCGATCAACTGCCGGTGGCGTCGGTCGAGCCGCTACTGGGGGCGATAGCCGAGTTACACGACGTCTAACGTGCTTCGGCGCGTCAGGCGGCTGGCGGTCGCGCCCGACCGCGGCGTGGCTGCTGAGCAGCGAGCTGACCACGCCGCACCCAGTCGCGCAGGCCCTCCTCGGTGGCTGGCAGTCCGCGCTCCGCCCGATGCGCGCCAGCAAGAAATGCCGACAGCAGCACCGCCGTAATCGCTGCGAGCGCCAGCCATCCGAGCAGAACCCACCCCGCCGTCTGCAGTACGCCTGGATCCATGTGTCTCCTCAGTATGGATCCGTTACCTGGCGATGGCACACACAAGCTGCGCACGATCTGGTTACAACGTCTTGAGAAAAACTCAGCCGCGTGACCGAGCCACGGTCGTATTAGGATGGCGCGCATGACGAGCGACGTCTACCGCCCCGTCGACCTCTCCGCTTACTGCAACGCTGGCCCGGACCTGCTCGGCGACCACGGCGCCGAGGTACCGCTCGGCCGGCAACACTTCCAGGGCCTGCCCTTCCAGATCGGCACCGCGGATCAGGCATTCATCGCGCCCTCCGAGTCTCCGATCACGGTCGCAATCGACGCCGTCGCATACACGGTGGTCGTGGCCCATCGCCTCATCGGCTCCGAGATCTACAACGGCGGCCCGGTCGGCCTGCCCGTTGCCGACTACGTCTTCCACCTCGCGGACGGCACTACCCACGAGATCCCCATCCGCGAGCGCTTCGAGATCGCCGAACTGGCCGAATGGGGCCAACTCCCGTTCACCGCCGTCGCCGATCAGAAGCATGCTACGCTTTCGCGCTGGACGGGCGACTGGTCCGGCACTGGCTATCGCCAGACCGAAGTCGCCACCGGTTCGCCGAAGGCGTACTACCTGTGGTGCTGGACCAACCCCACTCCGGACGTCGCCGTCAAATCCCTGGAGCTACGACCACGCGGACCCGCGGCGCGGGCTGGCGCCCGCTTGGGAGCCCCAGGACCCCGCTTCATCGTCGCCGCGATCACCCTCGGCCTGTCGAACGAGCACCCGTTCGTGCGCGAGGGCGCCGTTCCGGTCCGCATCGACTTGACCAGTCAGACGGTTTCTGCCAGAGACCTGCGCATGGACGTCGACCGCGGCGTGGCTGGCTACACGTACCAACTGCCAGTGCCGTCCGCCGAGGACTATGGCTTCGCAGGCTGGGGCGAAGCTGCTAACCCGGCCGCCAGTCCAGCCTACGCCCACGTCGCGGCAATTCCATCGGCCACCCTGGCGATCAAACATGCTGACACTACGCTCGGCGAAGTCCGCTGGGGCGATTTGCTCGAGCGACGCACCGTTGCAACGAACGACGTGCGAGTCCAGATCGTGGAAGACGGCCGCAACTGGGTCGAAACGGTCGTGGTGGACGACGCAACCAACCAACTTGTCCCGTGCCGCATCCATTTCAGGTCGACGCACGGCGTGCCGTACCAGCCGCATGGCCATCACAGCCACATCTTCTCCGACATGGACACATGGCATATCGACGTCGGCGGCGATCTCCGACTCGGCCAGGCCACATACGCCTACATCGACGGTCGCTGCGCCGGCTGGCTGCCGCGTGGTGAGGTGATCGTCGACGTCGCACGCGGATACGAATACGAGCCACTCAGGCAGCGCGTCACGATCGCGCCAGGTCAGCAGCGACTGGAGCTGCGTCTACGCCGCTGGGCGAACATGAATCAGCAGCGCTGGTTCAGCGGCGACACGCACGTGCATTTCCTGTCGACGCAGGGCAGTCTGCGCGAGGCCCAGTCGGAGGACCTGAACGTGGTGAATCTGCTCCAGTCACAGTGGGGCAGCTTGTTTACCAGCACGGAGGAATTCACCGGCGCGCCAGCAATCTCGCGCGATGGCCGCACCATCGTGTGGGCGAACCAGGAGAATCGCCAGCACTTCATGGGCCACATGATCTTGCTGGGTCTGAGACAGCCGGTTTATCCGTGGTGCTCCGATGGGCCGAGCGAAGCGGAGCTTGGCGGCACCATGGAGACGACACTATCGGCATGGGCCGACGCGTGCCACGCACAGGACGGCACGGTCATCCTGCCGCATTTTCCGAATCCCAATGGCGAGCCGGCCACGCTGATCGCCACGGGACGTATCGACGCCGTCGAGATGATCCGGAATGCTGCGTACAATCACGCGCAGTATTACCGCTACCTGAACACCGGCTATCGCCTGCCGCTGGTCGGCGGCACGGACAAGATGAGCAGCGGTGTTGCCGTCGGCCAGTACCGCACCTACGTGTACATTCCTCAGGATGAGGACTTCACGTATTCCTCGTGGTGCCAGGGCCTCAAGGCAGGCCGCACGTTCCTGAGTGGCGGCCCCCTGCTGGAGTTGTCCGTCGAAGGCGCTCAGATCGGCGACACAGTGTCACTTCCCGCTGCTGGCGGCACTGTCGAAGTGAGCACCACAGCCCGCTCCACGATACCCATCCATACCCTCCAGATCGTCCAGAACGGCCAGGTCGTCGCCCAGACCGACTCCGACTCACCCGCCGGCAGCCGCTCGTTGACCCTGCGGTCCCGCGTCCGCGTAACGGAGCACAGCTGGCTAGCCGCCAGAGTCGGCGGCCCGAACTACCAGCAGCTCAGCCACCACGACGTGTGGCAACGCGGGGTCTTCGCCCACACCAGCCCAATCTACGTCGCCTGCGGCTCGGACTCGTGGTCGCGTCACGACCCCGAAGGCTTGCACTACATGCAAACGCTCGTAGAAGGCAGCCTGGAATACATTCGCCATATCGCGCCCCACGATCGCTCCGCTGCCACCACGCACCACCACGGCGAACCCGACCACCAGGCGTACTTGGAGCGCCCGTTCCACCAAGCCCTCGCCGCATTGCAGGCCCGGCTGCGCCACTAAAGTACAGAATCCCGAACTTCCGGGGGCGAGTGGATTTCGGTCGCTCCCGGCTTCGACAGGACCCCGCCGTTAGGTATCGAAATTACCCAATTCGGCGTTAGCCGCGAGCTAGCTCGGCGTTACTGGTGTCGGCGGGAAGCGCACGCGCAGCGGCGGCGGCGGCGTCTGGGTAAGGTCGTCGGCCCGTAGCAATAGCTCGATAAGCGGACGCGGTTTGCCCAACGGCCAGACTGCACGGCCTGGGTCACGCCGTATTGACTGGTCGAGGTCGCCAGACGACACTTACGGGATTCTGCACTAAGTGGAGTCGAACAGCTGGCGTACCCGGCGCAACGTCTCGCGCAGATTCTCCTCTTCGATTTCGGCGATGGCCTCCTCCACCGGTAGCCAGCGCAACGCAGCGCCAGGACTCTCCGGAGTCGCCAACTCCGGAGTCTCCGTCGCGAGCACATACCGAACGTCCGCATGCTCATGCGCGGGCTCGTGCCTTGCTGCAGGCACGGGCACGATCGTCACGTGCACGATGCCTCCATTGGGCCACGGCACCAGATCCGCGAGGCCTGTTTCCTCACGCCCTTCCCGCAGCGCCACCTGGAGTGGATCCGTCTCGCCCGGATCGCCATGTCCCCCAACCTGCAGCCACGCGTTCTGCCGCGCATGCCACCTCAACAAAACGCGCCGCGTAGCCCGATGCACAATCACCGCCGACCCCGTGACATGCAGCGGCAAACTGCGCGGCCACGGGTCGCCGGACGCAACGAGGGCCCGGACCCGCCCGACGTCAGCCCGCTCGTTACTGCCATGGGGTGAGTAATGAGCGAGCGCTGCGTCGAGCGAGTCGGTCACACGGCCATTATGATGCGCTTGGATTCTCGATCGGTACGCCGATCGTGGAGCCGTATTCGGTCCACGAGCCGTCGTAGTTGCGGACTTTGGGGAAGCCTAGGAGCTCTTTCAGGACGAACCAGGTGTGCGAGGAGCGCTCGCCGATGCGGCAGTAGGTGATCACGTCTCTGTCGGACGTTACGCCTTTGGCGGAGTAGAGCGTCATCAGTTCGTCGTGCGACTTGAAGGTGCCGTCTTCGTTGGCGGCCTGGGCCCACGGGATGCTGTGGGCGCCGGGGACGTGGCCGGCGCGCTGGGCGGTCTCGGTCATACCGGGTGGGGCGATAACTTCGCCGTTGAACTCGGCGGGCGAGCGGACGTCGACGAGGCTGCCGCCGTTCGGCGTGTGCACGAACTCCAGAACGTCACGCAGGTAGGCACGGGCGCTCAGGTCCGGTGTAACGGCCGGGTATTGGGTGGCGGAGTGCGGAGCGGGATCGGTGATCAGCGGGCGGCCTTCGAGCTCCCACTTTTTGCGGCCGCCGTTCATCAGCGCGCTGTGCTGGTGACCGTACAGACGCGAGATCCAATAGGCGAAGGCGGCGAACCAGTTGTTGTTGTCGCCGTAGAAGACCAGGCGTGTCTGCGGACTCACGCCGGCGTTCGACATCAAGGCGGTCCACGCCTCGGGCGAGATGATGTCGCGCCGAATCCGGTCGCCGAGCTGGCTCTGCCAGTTGATGCCGACCGCGCAACAGATGTGGCCGCGTTCATACGCAGCGGTGTCCACGTCTACTTCCAGCAGGCGCACGTTGGGATCCTCCAGGTGCTCCGCGACCCACTCCGTCGAGACCAGTGCCATCGGGTTGGCGTAGCTCATCACGCTTCTCCTTCGAAACGACGATGCGCACACGCTACGCGGCGCCCGGGCGGGGGGCATCCGAGGAACTACTCGGTTCGAGTACTTAATTCGTGCGCCAAAGCCAGGGCGCGATCGTCGGCGTCGAAGCCAGAGTCGGGCTCGCTGGGCGGATTGGCCAGATGCCACGCGACCGAACGTTGCAGGCCGGCCTGAGCATCGCCGGGGTCCCAGCCCAAGACGTGACGCGCCTTGCTGGCGTCGGCGAGCAGGTGCTGCGAGACCGTGCCGGTGTAGCGCAGATCGTCGGGCAGGACCTCATCGGGAACGCGCACCAGCTCGGCCTCGAACTCGGCGGCCTGGAGGATGTGCTCGGCCCACAGGCGGATGGTCGGCGTCTGGCGATCGGCCAGATTGAACACCTCGCCAGCGGCGACAGCGGGCTGCTCGAGCGCGCGACGGATGCCAGTGGCCATGCTGCCCACGAAGCCGCCGCAGCGCAGCCACGTGCCGGCGCCGAATGGGATGCGGCGTCGACCAGCTCGGACGCGGCGCAGGATGAACTCTTCGCGGCGCTGGCGGTCGTGCGGACCGTAGACCATCGGCAGGCGGATCGCCGTGCCGCCCTCGTGCAGGTATAGCTCTTCGACGTCGAGCTTGTCGTAATCGTCCATGTCGGCGCGCTGGCCGCGGTACGGGTAGCGCTCGCTGCGTACGGGCGATGTTTCGTTCAGTGGCAGCGGGTCAGACTCGGTGTCGTGCAGCAAGGCGGAGTAGGCGCGATAGACGTCGATGCTCGATAGCACGACTTTGTGGATGTTTGACGGCAAGGCGGCCAGTGCGGTCTCGGCGTCGTGTCGAGTGAGCGCTACGGAGTCCAGCGCCGCGTCCGGGCGGAATGCTGTAAGAGCAGCCGCGGCGTCGGCCAATGAGGCACGGGGAATGTGCAGGTGGTCAACGGAGACGAAGTCGAGCGGTTCGGTTTCACCCCGGTGCACGACCAGCACCTGGTGTCCATGCGCGACCAGCTCCTCAACTGTGGCGCGCCCGATAAAGCGCGTACCGCCGATGACGATCACCCTCATTGATACCGACGATAGGCGATTGACAGATCACCAGGCACGCGCTAGGGTGTGAATCAGCTTCCTACCTGTGAGGTCGCATGGTTTCGATTACGCACAGCGGCATGGCGAGCGCACTCGTGTTCACGAGGTGCGCGTTGCGTAGTGTCGCGCCAGCGGCCCAGATCCAGGTGGGGAGCGGTCACCGTTGAGTACCTAGCACCGATCGACCCCGTTCCCCACCTCGTCGGGTTCGCAAGCGCGAACCAAAACGTCGTGTTCGTCCGTCGTTTAGCTCCGATGAGGTCTTCCTTCCGTGAACGTGGTCGCCGCACTCGTAGAAAGCCGCTCTGTATCGCTCAGCGCGCTGCCCAGCCTGACGCTGGCGCTCAGCCTGCGCGGGGTAACCAAGAACTTCGGATCGACTACCCCCAGGCTGCGTCTGCCATGGCAATCGACGGCGGCACGCCACCGTGTGGTAGCGGTCGACGACGTCTCGTTTGACGTCCCGCGCGGCGAGATCTTCGGCATCCTGGGCGCCAACGGCTCGGGCAAATCAACACTCATCCGCGTCATCTCGACGCTCCTCCTGGCCGACGCCGGACACGTGCGTGTCTTCGATCTGGACGTCGTCGAGGACGAGCTGCGCGTCAAACAACTGATCAATCGCGTCAGTGTCGACGCTGCGTTCTTCAAGAAGTTGAGCCCGATGGAGAACTTGATCTACGCCGGCCGGCTGTACGGACTCGGCGCAACTGAAACGAACAAGCGTGGTCTGGACATCCTGGACCAGCTTGGCATCAGCACCAAGGTTGCACTCAATCCGATGGAGCACATGTCGCGCGGCATGCAGCAGAAAGTCGCGATTGCGCGCGCGCTGCTCACGTCGCCGGTGTTGCTGCTGCTGGACGAGCCGACCACCGGTCTCGATCCGCGCTCCAAGAAGGAGGTGCAGAACCTGGTGCTGCGTCTCAGACAGGAGCATGACGCCACGATCGTGCTGACGACGCACGACATGGACGAAGCCGATCGGCTGTGCGATCGGGTGGCGGTGCTCGACCGCGGGGCGGTCATTGCTTTGGATACGCCGGCGGACCTGAAACACGGCGGAGGGTCGCTCGAAGACGTGTTCATGCGACTCACGCATGAGCCAGAGGAGGACGCGGCATGATGATGAGTTTGTCTTCGGCGAATACGGCGTACGCCTTCTTCGAGCGCAATTGGAACCTCACCCGCCGCTACCTCGGCTGGGAGGTGGTCTGGATTATTTACTCGCTGGTCAGCGCGTTGACGATTCTGTTCATCGCCGCTGCCACCGAGCGGATCACCGGCCAAGCGGTCGATACCGGCTTCTTCGTGCTGTACCTGCTTATCGGGACCACGATGTGGAGCTACCTGTCGGCGGTGTTCGACGTGGTCGCCGAGACGATCGCCTGGGAACGCTGGGAAGGCACGATCGAGTACACGCTGATGGCGCCGGTACCGCGCTATCTGCATTTGCTCGGCACGTGCTGCTTCGCCGTGACCTACGCCGTGTTTCGCTCGACGCTGCTGTTCGGCATCGTCACGCTGATCTTCGGCATCGACCTGGCGCGTGCAAACGTGCTGACCGCGGCGGCGGTGATCGTGGTCGGCAGCATCAGCGTCATTGGCCTGGCCATGGTCGCCGCGGTACTGCCCCTGCTGTTCACCGAGCGCGGTGCGCAGATGACCTTCGTCATCCACTCGAGTTTGCTGCTGATCTCGGGTGTGTATGCACCGATCGATGTGCTGCCGGGCTGGCTGCAAGTACTGTCGCCGCTGTCGCCGATCACGTACATCCTGCGCAGCGTGCGCGTCGGCCTGCTCGAAGGTGGCGGACTGGGCACGGTCGGCGGCGACCTGCTGGTGCTGGCTGGGATGGGTGCCGTGTTGGTGCCCGGCGGCCTCCTGATTTTCCGAGAAGCTGAGCGGTTCGCCAAGCGGACCGGTCGTTTGAAACGAAGTGGATAACTCACCGTGACAACAACTACCAAGACAATCATCAAATTATTCAACGACGAGGATTACCACGCATTCGCGCGCATTCACAACGCAGTATTCACCGATTTTGCTCAGTCCGTGGACGAGTTTCGCTTCGACGACAGCAAACGGCCGCAACGCTGCCGCCATGCGCGCTGGATTGCCGAACAGGACGGCGAGGCCGTCGGGTACGCGCAGTTTGATCAGCATGCGTCTATCTTCGACGCGCACAAATTCGCCATCGAAATAGGCGTCGATCCGGAGCACTTGCAACGAGGCATTGGGACGGCGCTCTACAACACCGTGATCAACGCTCTGCGACCGCTGCGGCCGACGCGCCTCAGCACGTGGTGCCGCGACGACATGCCGTGTTACCTGCGCTTCCTCGATAACCGAGGTTTCGCCGAGAGTACGCGCATGTGGGTCTCGGAGCTCGATCTGGCCACCTACGATGCGCGGCCATTCGAGAAGTACACCCACGCGGTGCTCGTGGATGGTGTCGAGATCAAGACGCGTGCTGAGCTGGAGGGTGATCTAGGGCTCGATCGCGCCCTGTTCGACCTGTGGTGCGAGGTTCGCTACGACATGCCGCTGCCGCCCGGCGAAGTGCGCACCGAGGTGAGCTTCGACGAATGGTACGACTATCAGAACCATCCCAGCCGGCTCGACGAGGGCTACTTCGTCGCGTTTGTCGACGGCCAGCTCGCCGGCACGAGCCAACTGTGGAGCTCACCCAATGAGCCTGACCTGCTGCGTACGGGACTCACTGGCGTACGCAGGGCATATCGTCGACGTGGGATCGCGTTCGCGCTCAAGCTGCGCGCGCTCGACTACGCGAAGGCGCAGCCGCACATTCGGCGGGTGATCACCGACAACGCGTCGACCAATCGGCCGATGCTCGCGATCAACGAGGCGCTGGGGTTCGTGAAGAAGCCCGCCTGGATCTTCTTCAGTGGTCAGTGGTCAGAGGTCAGTGGCCGCCAGTGATTAGTGGTTAGTGGGTAGTGGGCGCCGGCATTTCAAAATGCCGGCGACTAACCCCTAATCACTAACCACTACCCACTGAACCTATACTTCCGCTGTATGCACTCGGCCGCGGTGGCGGGGCTGGCCCCGCACCCAGTTCGAAGAGGGCTGCCAATGGTGTATCGAGACCTGTCGATCTTCAGTGGCACCGCGCATCCAGAGCTGGCGCACGCGGTTTGCCGCTACCTGGGCGTACCGCTCGGCAAGGCCGAGGTCGTCAAATTCTCCAACGAGAACATCTTTCCCAAGATCAATCAGAACGTGCGCGAGCACGACGTCTTCGTCATTCAGCCCACCTACCCGAACGTAAGCGACTCGATCCTCGAGCTGCTGATCATGATCGACGCGCTCAAGCGCGCCTCGGCGAGCCGCATTACGGCGGTCGTGCCGTACTTCTCGTACGCGCGATCGGACAAGAAGGATCAGCCGCGCGTGCCGATCACCGCCCGTCTGGTCGCCGACATGCTGCAGACCGCGGGCTCCAACAGGGTGCTGACGATTGACCTGCACGCGGGCCAGGTTCAGGGGTTCTTCAACATCCCGGTGGACGAGCTATCGGCGGTGCCGATCTTGCTGCGCGACTACGTGACGGGGATGGAGCTGATCGACCCGGTGGTCGTCGCCGCCGATCTGGGCTTTGCCAAACGGGCGCGCAACTTTGCCGACATGATCGGGGCGTCGGTCGCCTTTGTCGAGAAGCGGCGGCTGGGCAACAATAGCCGCAGCGAGTCGCTGGGCGTGATCGGCGACGTGCGCGGCAAGTCAGCGGTGGTGATCGACGACGAGATCGATACGGCGGGCTCCATCGTCGGCGCGGCCGAAATCGTACGCAAGGCTGGGGCGCGCGTGGTGTACGCGGCGGGGACGCACGCGCTCTTGACGGCGAATGCCGTCGAGCGGCTGCGCAACGCGCCCATCGAAGAAATCATCGTGACCGATACGGTTCACCAGCCCGTCGAAAAGCGCTTGCCGAATATGACCGTGCTGTCCGTGTCGTTGCTGTTGGGTGAGGCGATCTCGCGGATCCACACGGGCGAGTCGGTCGGGGCGCTGTTCGGCGCCCCGGTCTGACGTCTCGCGACATCCGCTTCGCGTTGCAGCTGCCGCCAGCGATGCATCGCGGCGGCGTGGTCGGCCAATGTGGCCGCATCGTCAGGCCGACGCCAGTTGGCGCAGGACGTCCAGCGCGCGACGGTTCAGCCGGCGCCGCTCGGTCGGCGCGAGGGACTGCGCGATTGCCACCTGTGCGAGCTCATGGCGAAAGGTCAGGCCATCGGCGTCAACTTTGAGCATGCCGCTGGCCACGGCTGCGTCGACGTCACCGGGAGTGGAGGCGGCCACGTCGGTGAGCACGGATGACTCGACGCGCGAGGAGCCAAGCACGGCATCCTGAATGGTCGGCGGAATGCGGCCCGGGCGATCCGCGGCGAGCACTTCGCTGACGAAGAAGGGATTGCCGCCGGTGTGACGGTACAGAGCGCGTGGGTCGACGGCGTGCCCATGCGCCATCCGCTACACGCCGGCTTCAGATAGCGCCGGGATGGTCATACGACTTACCGCTCGGGTCGTGGCCAGATCACCCAGGACCAGGCGCAGCGGATGGCTCGTGTTGGTCTCATCGTCGCGGTACGTCGCCAGGACGAGTGCGTGCGTGGTGGCGATGCGGCGTCCGAGGAAGCGCAGCAGGTCGAACGTGGCCTCGTCGGCCCAGTGCATTTCTTCGAGGCTGACCAGCGTTGGCTGGGCCAGGAGCGCCAGGAAGTCACTGAAGGCCTGGGTGCGGCCGGCGCTCGCGACGGACGGTGCGATGTCGAGGAGCGGGCCGAGCGGTCGCGGCCTCGTCGAGCCAGGTGCGCAGACGTTCGACGAACACGTCCCGCTCCACCAGGCGCATGCCAGTGGTTAGTGGTTAGCGGTGAGTGGATAGTGGTTGGAAACCTCAGTGGTCATGCTGGGTCACGATACCGGACAATATGGCCCACGGCCGTGTATCGGTGCATACTGACCACTGCTCACTAACCACCAACCACTAACCACTAACCACTAACCACTAATGTTGAATTTCCTAACCAAGTTCGGCGGCGACCCATCGGAACGAGAAATCAAGAAGCTTCGACCCCTGGTCGCTCAGATCGCCGACCTTGAGTCCGAGTACACGGCGCTGTCCGACGATGCCTTGCGCCACAAGACGACCGAGTTCCGCGAGCGACTCGAGCAAGGCGAGACGCTGGATGACTTGCTACCCGACGCGTTCGCCGCGGTGCGCGAGGCAACCAAGCGCTCGATTGGCAAGCGCCACTACGACGTGCAGATGCTGGCTGGAGCCGTGTTGCACTCAGGCCGCATTGCCGAGATGCGGACGGGCGAAGGCAAGACACTCGTCGCGACGCTGCCGCTCTATCTCAACGCACTGGCCGGCCGGGGCGCGCACCTGGTCACGCCGAACGATTACCTGTCCCGTTTGGGCGGCGGCTGGATGGGCCCGATCTACCATGCGCTCGACCTGAGCGTGGGCGTTATCTCGCACGAGTTCGCCGGTCTGTATAACCCTGACTTCCAGGACCAGCTCAAGCACCCTGACGATCGGCTCAACCACTGGGAGCCCGTGCCGCGAGCCCACGCTTATCGAGCGGACATCACGTACGGCACCAACAACGAGTTCGGATTCGATTACTTGCGCGACAACATGCAGCTCGATCCCGAGGCCAAAGTGCAACGCGAGCTGCACTACGCCATCGTCGACGAAGTCGACAACATTCTGGTTGACGAAGCGCGCACCCCGCTGATCATCTCCGGGCCGGCCGAAGAAGCAAACAAGCTGTACGAAGTCTTCGCCAAAGTAGTCGCGGACCTCGAGGTGGCGCCCAAGCCGGCCGAAGGCGAGGACCCCGATCCCAACGCCGACGTCATTGTCGACGAGAAGTTCCGCGTCGTCACGGCTACCGAAAAGGGCATCGACAAAGTCGAAGCGCGGCTGCGTCGGGCGCATACCGAGTTCGTGGGCAGCATGTACGACCCCGAGAACGTGCAGATGACGCACTATCTCGACAACGCGCTCAAGGCCCAGTACCTGTTCCATCGCGACGATCAGTACATCGTCAATCCCGACAACGAGATCGTGATCGTCGACGAATTTACAGGTCGTTTGATGCCTGGTCGTCGCTATTCGGAGGGCCTGCACCAGTCGATCGAAGCCAAGGAAGGCGTCCACGTCCAGCGCGAGACGGTCACCCTCGCGCGCATTACCTTCCAGAACTACTTCCGCATGTACGAAAAGCTGGCCGGCATGACGGGTACCGCGTGGACCGAACGCGAGGAGTTCCAGAAGATCTACGACCTGGATGTGGTCGTGATCCCGACCAATCGCGACATGATCCGCAACGACCAGTCGGACCTGGTGTTCAAGAGCGAGGACGCCAAGTTCAACGCCGTGATCGACGAGATTGCCGACCTGAGCAGCGGTGGTCGGCCTGTCCTGGTTGGTACGACGTCGGTCGAGAAGTCCGAACGTTTGGCGCAGCAGCTTGCCCGACGCGGCGTCGCGCACGAGGTGCTGAACGCGAAGCAGCACGAACGGGAAGCGTGGGTGATCGCCCAGGCGGGCCGACCGAGCGCCGTGACGATTGCCACCAACATGGCCGGCCGTGGCGTCGACATCCTGCTGGGCGGCAACCCCGACGGTCTGGTCGACGAGTACCTCAGAGCCAAGGACATCGTTCCAGCCGAGGCGACGGATGAGCAGCGTAAAGCGGCGTGGGACGAAGCCAACGCTCAGGTTGAGCGCGATGCGGACCGCGTGCGCCTGCTGGGCGGGCTGCATGTGCTCGGTACGGAACGCCACGAGGCGCGGCGCATTGACAACCAGCTGCGCGGTCGCGCCGGACGCCAGGGCGATCCGGGCTCCTCACGCTTCTACGTGTCACTCGAGGACGAGCTCATGCGTCGCTTCGGCGGCGGCACGATAGCCGGCATTATGGACAAGCTCGGGCTCGAGGAAGATGTGCCGCTCGAGCACTCGCTGGTTACGCGGGCGATCGAGAACGCGCAACAGAAGGTCGAGGCGTACAACTTCGACATTCGCAAGCACGTCGTCGAGTACGACGACGTCCTGAATCGGCAGCGCGACGTCATCTACGGCGACCGCGATCGGGTGCTCTTCGATCCCAATCTCAAAGAGTTGATTATGGAGTGGGTCGAGGAGACGCTGGTCATGCTGACCGACGAGACGCTGGCAGGCGACCGCCACTCCTGGGACTTCGACTCACTGCGGCTGCAAGTCGAGCACATCTTCCCGATGCCCGAAGACTTCGACTGGCAAGAGATCGAAGCGCTGATGGACCGCGAGGAGGTGGTCGACCACCTCAAGGACCTCGCCGAGGCAGCGTACGACGCCAAGGAGAAGGAGCTCGGCAGCCCGGACCTCATGCGCCAGTACGAACGCTGGCGAATCCTGCGCGTCATGGATGGGCTGTGGATCGAGCACCTGACCGCGATCGACGACCTGCGCGAGGGCATCGGCCTACGAGCGTACGGTCAGCGTGATCCGTTGATCGAATACAAGGTCGAGGCGGCGCGTATGTTCGACGAGCTGCAGGCGACGATCCGCACCCAGGTGGTGCACTCGATCTACAAGCTGCAGGTTACGCACGAGCAGGCACCTCCGCGCCCACGGCCGACCATTGAACTCGGGCCGGATCACGGCGACGAGACTGCTTCGGCCAGCAACGGGGCGGCGGCAGCAGCGCGGCGGCCGCTTACGATGCGCGCGGCCGGCAGCAATGGCGCGGCGCAGCGTCAGCCCATTCACGTCGGCGACAAGGTTGGGCGCAATCAGCTATGCCCGTGCGGCTCGGGGCTGAAGTACAAGCGGTGTCACGGCAAGTGACGCCTCGCTTGGCACACCGTTGAACGGCACGCAGCTGCTCAAGGACTTGCTCGCCGCGATCGAGCAGGTCCTGATTGGCAAGCACCACGAGGCGGAGCTGACCATTATTGGGCTCGCCGCGGCGGGCCACCTGCTCATCGAGGACGTGCCCGGCGTGGGCAAGACCATGCTGGCCAAGTCGCTGGCGCGGGCCACGGGGAGCACGTTCAAGCGCATCCAATTCACACCTGACTTACTGCCCAGCGACGTCACTGGTGTCTCGATTTACAACCAGCGCACCTCGGAGTTCGAGTTTCGCGCTGGGCCGATCGTGGCGCATGTGGTCCTGGCGGACGAGATCAATCGCGCTACGCCCAAGACGCAGTCGGCGCTGCTCGAGGCGATGGAGGAGCACCAGGTCACCGTCGAGGGTGTGACGCGTCCGCTGCCGGTGCCGTTCATCGTCCTGGCGACGCAGAATCCGATCGAATACGAAGGCACGTTTCCGCTGCCTGAGGCGCAGCTCGACCGATTCTTGCTGCGTATCCACCTGGGCTATCCCGAGCCGTCGCAGGAGGCGCAGGTGCTGCAGAGCCAGATCTTGCGCCACCCGATCGAAGACCTGCAGCCGGTGACCAGCGCGTCTGAGCTGGAGCAGCTGCAGCGCGCGGTGCGTGGCATTCACGTCGATCCGCAGGTGCAGCGCTATATCGTGCACGTGGTCGGGCTGACACGCGATCACCCCGATGTGTACCTTGGCGCGAGCCCACGCGGCAGCCTGGCCGTGATGCGCGCCGCCCAGGCGCGCGCCATGCTCAACGCGCGCGACTACGTCATTCCCGATGACGTCAAGGCTCTAGCCCCCGCCGCCCTCGCGCATCGCTTGATCATGAGTCCCGAAGCGCGCATGCGGAACGCCACCGCCACCGCCGTAGTCGAGCAGGTCCTGCGCGAGGTACCCGTCCCCGGCTCGCGCGTCTCAGC
>DASXRR010000322.1:0-14928 GCA_036506475.1 Chloroflexota bacterium | reverse complement strand
GGGCACCTCCCAACGGCGCGGCAGCATCCGGCCGGGTCGGCCCGGGGGCTCATGTGATTGACGCGGTAGCGGCGCAGCCGAAGCGAGTGCTGGTGGCGGTTGTGCCGGGCGAGGCGGGGGCGCGCATCCAGGCCTGGCGCGCGGCGCATGACGAGTGGCGTTCGCGATTGCTGCCGCCACATCTGACGTTGTGCTACCGGCCGCCGTACGTGGCCGATGGGGAGATCGCGGCGCAGGTGCGGCATGCATTCCCGCGGCCCGTTGACGTGCGCCTGGGCGGCGTCGCGCAGCTGCCCAATCGCGACGGCACGTTGGTCGTGGAAGTGCTGGAGACGGCCGAGCTCGACCTTGCCCGGCGGCGGCTCTTCGACGCGACCCACGCCGAGATGGGCGGCTACCGCGAATGGCCCTGGCACATCACCTGGGTGCGCTTTGGCGTCCAGCGCGACAGTGCGGCGCTGCTCGAGCTGGCTCAGCACGAGCTGCGCTTCGACCTGCCGTGGACGATCGATCGCCTCAGCCTGCTCGAGCTGCGCGACGGGCGCTACGAGCCGAGCGCGGCGTTCGAGCTCTGACCAACTAAGCCGCGATGGCGCGGCGCAGCTCGTCGGGCACGTACGGCTTGGCCAGCACAGCGTCGACACCGCGCGCGTGCGCTTCCTCGGCATCGATGATGGCACCCCAGCCGGTGGCGAGCACAATGCGCAGGTGGGGCCAGCTGCCACGGGCCGCGGCGGCCAGCTCCCAGCCGTTCATGCCCGCACCCATACCTACATCAGAGACGAGCACGTCGAAGCGTTCAGTGGCCAGCTGCTCCAGCGCCGCTTCGCCCGACAGTGCGACGACGACCGAATGGCCATGCGAGCGCAGCGCACGTTTGACGGACGCGCCGATAGCCGGCTCGTCGTCGACGGCCAGGATGCGCAAGGCGCGCGGCGGACTCTGCGTGGATTCAGTCGACTCGCTGCGCACGCTAACCACCCGCGGCGTCGCCGCCATTGGAAAACTCAGACAGAAGCGCGTTCCCCGACCAGGCGCTGAGTCCACGTCGATCGAGCCCTGGTGGCTTTCCACGACGCCGAACACCATCGCCAGACCGAGGCCAGTGCCGGCATCGCCCTTGGTCGAGAAGAACGGCTCGAAGATGTGCGCTTTGATCTCATCGGTCATGCCCACGCCGGTGTCCGCGACTTCGATGACGGCTCGACCATCGCGTTCCAGAGCGTTCAGCCGAATTGCTCCGCCAGCGGGCAGCGCGTCGACCGCGTTGAAGACAAGGTTGGTCAGGATCTCGCGCATGCGCGCTGGTGAGCCGAGCATGACCGGCTGGCCCTTGACGTCGACGATCAGGCTCACCGGCCGGCCCTCGGCCTGCGTCGCGTCACGCCAGCGCGGCGCAGTGAGCTGCGCGGTCTCGCGCACCAGGGCGGCAACGTCGATCGGCTGAACCTCGGCCTCGGCCGGCGCCCGGGTGAACATCAGCAGGCGCTTGACCGTCTCGCCGCCGTCGCGCGCGGCGCGGCTAACGATGCCGAACATCTCGCGCACTTCGGGCACGTCGATCGGCTGCTGGTCGAGCGCTTCGCGCGACAGCTCGCTGTAGCTCGCAATCAACATGAGCGACTGGTTCAGATCGTGTGCGATGCCGCTCGCCATCTGGCCAAGTGCGCGCAGCTTCTCGGTGCGCGCCAGGGCATCGGATTGCTGCTCGGCATGCTTGCGTTCTGTGACATCGGAGATCAGCCACACGTAGTGGGTCGTGTCGCCGCGATCGTTGCGTACCGGCGCGGCGATCAGGTCGGCCCAGAACGGCGTGCCGTCCTGGCGATGGACCAGCGCAGTCAGAGCAGCGTCGCGCTGCAGCCGCAAGGCGTCGGCGATCTCAGCCGCCACACCGCCACCAGTCAGCCCATCCGGGCCGCCCAGGAAGCGCAGGTCCTTGCCCACGATGTCCGTCGCGGCGTAGCCGGTCATGTTCTCGAACGCCGGGTTGACGTAGATCGCCGGGTGTCCCTCAGCGCGAACTTCGGTAATCGCTACCGCGGTCGTGGTCGCGGCCATCGCCCGGTCGCGGATGCGCAGCGCCTCTTCGGCCTCCTTGCGCTCGGTTATGTCGGTCGCCATCGCGAAGCAGCCGACGACGTTGTGCTCCTGGTCGAACAGCGGCGTTGACGACACCATCGCCCAGCGCAACGTGCCATCCGCTCGGCGGAGGAGAAGGTCCTGGCGCGATGCCGTTGGCGATGGGCGCAGCGGCATCGGATGATCGGTGGTCACGAACGGGTCGAGGCGTTTGCCAATCAGCTCGTCGGGCGGGCAGCCCAGCAGCTCGCCCAGGCGACCATTGGCAAACGTGGTGCGCAGCTCCGCGTCGGCCATCCACACGCCTTCCTGGGTTGTCTCGATAATGTAGCGGTAGCGCTGCTCGCGCTCCTGGAGGTCGTCCACCAGCTGACGCAGGTTGCGAATCATGCCCTGCAGGGCGACGCCCAGACGGTCGCGCGGAGACAGCGGCTGTGCATCGACGGTCAGGTCGCCGGCAGCAATGGCATCGGCGATCGTCGCCATGCGCTGCTGATAGGTGACCATGGTGCGGAAGGCGTCGGCCATGCGGCCGAGCTCGTCCTTCGAGCGCACGTCCAGCTGCTGGTCGAGGTCGCCCTCGGCGATACCGCGCGCCGCGTGTTCGACCTGCCCGACGGCGCGACTGATCGAGCGGGCCATCAGAATGCCGCCCAGGCCGACCAGCAGGGTCGACAGGACGACCAATGTGCTCGACACCCACATCAATCGGTCGAGGGTGACGAAGGCAGCTCGATGGGTCTGTGTCACCGCCGCGTACCAGCCGAAGTGGCCAACCTTGACCACGGCCCCGAGCTCATCCTGGTTGGTCACCGGGTTGAAGTAGCGGCGGGCGCCGAGGTCGCCGTTGAGTGCGTCGGCAACGAGCGGGAACTCGGTGAGTGGCTGGGCAGCCACGATTCGCTCGGGGTCGGGATAGACCACCGGCACGCCGCGCGCGTCGAACAGCATGACCGTTGTCGTGTCACCGAGGTGGAGTCCGCTCGCGACCCTGGCCAACGCGCTCAGATCGAGACCCGCGCCGAGGATCGACTGTACGTCGCCCTGCTCGTTCTTGATCGGTGTGGCGAGCACCACGAGCGGAATGTCGCCGCTGGTGAACAAACTGCCCCACGCGGTGTGGCCCGTGGATCGCGCGGCCTGATAGAAGTCGCGCTTGCCGAGGTTGCCGACCGGCAGCGACTGCTGGACCGAATACGGCTGCATGGCGTACACGTCGAAGTTGTCGGTGAGCAGGCTGACCGAATTGAAACGCGGCATGGAGTCGAGCAGGTGCTGCGCGGCGGTGCGCTCAATCGGCGCGGCATCTTCGGCTACGCCGTGCAGGGTTGGCTGGATCAGAGCACGCTCGAACGGTTGGCTCAGCGCGGGCTGCTGCGCAGTCAGCTCGAGGGCTTCCTGGCTTGCATAGAAGTAGGACTCGACCAGGCTCGCATACGTCTGCGCGATTGCGTGTTGCTGCTGCAAGATCTGCTCGCGCGCGCTGTTCTGCATCTCGCGGATGAGCATGCCGCTGCACAGCAAGGTCAGCACCACGCCGCCCCCGACTATGCACAGGACTTTCGTACGCAAGCTTCTTGTCAGGACGTGCAGCAACATGGTGTTTGACAAGAATCGGCCTGATGAGCACGCGGCGATAGTTACGAAGGCGCATCGACCATCGTCAGCCGTACCGCTCTTGCTCGGCGACGCGCGGGTCGACGCCGGGCAGGACGAGCGCGGGCGCGAGGGCTTCGATGCGCTCGAAGCATGCGTAGTAGTCGCGCAGACTGGCGGCGAAGATGCCCGACGGAATGTGTTCGAAGCCCCAGCGACCGTGCCAGTTGTCGAAGTAGGGCAGCATGTCGCCGGCGATGACCACGGGTCCGATCCGCGTGGACACCAGGGCACCCTGAAAGCCCTCGGTATGGCTCGGCAAGGCCAGCAGCGTCAGGCCGGGTGCGAGCTCACAATCGCCGTGGACCGGTCGAATGCGCTTGATCGCGCGCGCCCAGGGTGGGTTCGCGTGCATCGGCGAGTAGAACGAGCGGTGCGCCGGCAGCGGATCCATGGCTTCGACGATCTCCCGCGCCTGGACTCGAACCTCGGCGTTCGGGAACAGGTCGTTACCATTGCAGTGGTCCCAATGCAGGTGCGTATTGATCACAGCCTGCACGTCCTCCGGCGCGACGCCCACGGCGCGTAGCGCTGCCACGGGCTCCTCGTCCGGGGTGCGCTGGAAGTCGTGGTGGTAGGTGCGCCACATGTCGGGCTCGCCAGGTCCAGTGTCGATCAAGAAGCACGCGCCTTCGCCACGGATGAGGTACATCCAGTACACGGCCGGGATTTTCAACCCGGCGTTGCGATCGTCGGCGAGGTAGTACAGCAGCGAGGTTTCGGCCTCGGCGAACGAGCCACCGCGCAGCGGTTGGATGGTGTAGTGCGCCATCAGGCGCCGTCGACTGGAAACGCCTGCATCCCGGTCAGCGAGTACTCAACACATGCGCACTCGCCGATGCCGTCCTGGATGACCGAGGTCATCGCCTCGAGCAGCGTCGCGGCGACTGGCCGCGGGCATTCGCGATAGAACTGCGCCATGTCCTCCGGCTTGTCGTCGCCGACCCACGAAGCGTTGCCTTCGGCGAAGTTGCTCACGATGTTCAGCGAGCCCAGGTGCACGCCAATCTGACGCATCAGTGGCGCCTCGTGGCCCAGGGTTTGGCCAACAATGTGGGCGCCCCAGCCAGCCATCATCCGAATCTCCGCCGGTGTCTCGAAGCGGCCGGTCGGCGTGCACACGTAGGTGCCACGGTCATAGACCCGAAAGCGGTCCTGTCGTGAGGCGGCGGTTACCAGGTGGCGACGCAGCCCGGCGCAGAATGGTTCGCGTAATCGAGGGAATGGCTGACTCCGATCGCGCAATGTGCCCACCTGTGGTGGCAGCCAATACTGAATGAAGTCGTCGGTGATGACCACGCTCCACGGGGCGAGTGGCGCGCCAGTCTCATCCGGAGTCTGAATGCCGCCCACGGAACCGTCGACGAGCGCCCAGCGCACGCCGCTTTGTTGAAAGACCCACGCCACCTGCAGCGAGCACGTCCACGTCGGCACTGGTTTTCCGAGCTCGTCGCGGTGCCAGCCGTGCATCGCGCAGCGTAAAACGCGCTCACCGGCTACTTCCAGTAGCTTGAAGCCACACGAGATGCCAAATGGAGTCTCGATCGGATCGACGTACTGGACTACGCGTACTTCAGATACGTCCTCCGGAAAGCGGGCGCCCCAGGTACCCGATCCGCCAATCGAGCCAATTGTCGCGTTAGGAATAGCGGTCATGCGCTCCTGCTCAAGAAAAAGTTCGCCACGTTCCATGCGGCAACGACTCCGGTGAGTAGCCCGGCGCTCACCATAAGCGCTTTGTCGGCGCGCGGGATCGGCGCCAGCACGTAGAAGGTAGCGCGCTGCTTCAACGAGAAACCGCGGGCTTCGACCGCGTTCGACTTGGTCCGGACCTGCGAGAACTCCAGAATCAGCAGTGCCGCCAGCAGGCGACACTGCAGCCAGAAGCGATCCCACGGCCAGCCGTCCGCGAAGCTGACACCGCGCGTGCGCCACACATCGGCCAGATCGAGATAGTGGACGGCCACTTCGGGCATGTAGCGGAATGCGTACGCGAGGGCGAAGCCGACGGCGTGGTGGATGCCGAGCATGGTCGGCGCTTCGGCCAACTCCCATGTTTGCGTGGTCGCGAGCATGGCGATGGTCAACATGCCAATCCCGGTGTACAGCCCGGAGAATGCAAGTCCGGTCTCGAGTCCGAAGCGGTGGAAGCCGAAATCACCCCACAGTGGCAGAACGAGTGGATCTCCTTCGACGGCCCACAGTCCGTTCAGCAGCGGCACGGTCAGCGTGGCGACGGCGGTGATGAACAGGACGAAGCGATACTTCGCCGGCGACACGCCACATACCCACAGGCCCACCAGCATCAGCGCCGCGATGAGCCAGCGCAGCGGCCACGGCACGAGGTAGGTCAACATGAAGGCCAGCGCGTACAGCACCAGCTTGGTCGAGGGATGCAGCCGGTGCAGCCAGGATTGGCCGCCAACGTAAAAGCTCAGACTCCTCATGCGACCGGAGTTCGAGCCAGCTGTAGCAGCGGCGGCAGACGCAGGTGAAAGCGAGCGAGCTCGTCCTCCGACAAGTCCGTGAGCGACGCGATGGTGCCGCTGTGGCCAATACGCCCCGCGTGCATGATCACGACGCGATCCGCCCAGCGCGTGGCGAGTGCCATGTCATGGGTGATGAAGACGATCGTCTTGCCTTCGCCGCGGAGCGCGTCCATGTACTCCATGATCTGATCGCACCCCGGCTTGTCGATGCCGGTCGTCGGCTCGTCAAAGATGAAGATGGGCGGTCCGGCGGCGGTCACGGCGGCATACGCCAGGCGTTGGCGCTGTCCTTTGGATAGGGCGAGCGGGTAGCGCCCGCCGAGGTCGGCCAGGCCGAAGCGTTGGAGCATGGCGCTGGTTTGCTCGCGCCAATCCGCACGGCCCAGTAGCCGTGGCGTGAACGCGATCTCCTCGGTCACGCTCATTTGCGACAGCATCGCGTCCGGGTTCTGGAAGATGTAGCCGACCAGGTCCGGACGCAAGCGCCCGATCGGCTCACCCAGCAGCGAGACCTGGCCAGTGATTGGCTGGAGCAAGCCCAACATGAGCTTGCCCAGGGTCGTCTTGCCTGAGCCGTTGTTGCCGACGATGGCCACGATCTCGCCCCGTTGGATCTGCAGTGAGACACTCTGAACCGCGGGGCTGGTTGCCTTGGGATACGCGAACGTCACGTCCCGCAGTTCAATCGCCGCGTCGCCTGCGCTCGCGCGCGCGTGCGACGGGCGCTGCCCGAGCAGCGCTTCGGGATCCAGTCCGGAGCGCCGTGCATGTTCGATCGCCACGGCCTGTGGTACGGCGATGCCGTGTGTGCCCAGCACCTCCGGTTCGGCGAAGACCTCCGAGGTCAAGCGATCGAGCACGATCGCACCACCGTCGACGATCGCGAGTCGATCGACGAGCGGGCCAATAGTCTCCAGGTCGTGGCTGACGATGACCATGCCCAATCCGTCGTCGAGCGCTTCGAGCATCTGCACGAGCTCGGCGCGCGACCGTGGATCGAGATCGGTCGTCGGTTCGTCGAGAACCAGCAGGCGCGGATGCATGGCTAGCGCCGCGGCGAGCGCGACCTTCTGTTTCTCACCGCCCGACAGGGTGTTGGTTTCGCGCTCCGCCAGGTGCTCGATGTGCAATCGGCCCAGCGCGTCCGCGACGCGGCGATGGACGTCGGCCAGCGGCAGGCCAAGATTCGCCGGCCCACTGGCCACCTCGTGGTGGACCAGAATCTGGCTCATCTGATCATCCGGACTCTGGAAGACCATCGCCACGTCGTGCGCCATGGCGGACACGGCGGTGGTGACCGCGTTGTTGCCCAGGACGGCAACGCGGCCAGCCATCTGCCCGGCATAGCTCTGCGGGATGATGCCGTTGAACGTCAGCGCCAGCGTGGATTTGCCACTGCCCGAACGTCCAACCAGACCAACGCGCTCGCCGGCCTGAACCTCGAGCGAGACGTCATTGAGAACCCACGGCCCGATCGAATACCGCCAGCGAACGGCCTCGATGCGGGCGAGCGCCGCCACGGTTAGCTACGCAGCTGCGCCAGCAGGTCAGCCGGGACGTTGCTCTTGTCGAGGTCGCGCCCCCACCACAGGCCCATGCGCACGATGCGCGGGAACAGCGCGTACTGCACGAAACCCGAGGCAATCGCGGGAATGGCCTCGTTCAGCGTGATCGTGGCGCCGATCGCCTGCAGCGCCGCGGACGGAACGACGCCCGACAGCGACAGGCCGAGGGCGATGCCAAAGCCAGTGATCAAGCCCTGGGCGATGACGCCGAAGATGAGCCACTCGATCTTGCCCCGCGTGCTGCGCAGGCTGGGATCCGAGACTCCCCAATACACGACGAGGCCGGTGCCGATCGCCTCGAGCGGGAAGATCCACCACAGGATGGTTGGATTGAACTGTCCGCGCATCAGGTCACCCAGGCTGTTGCCGGCCGCGGCAGCCAGCGCCCCGGTATAGCCAAAGTTGACCGTGTACAGCTCGGACAGCATGTTGGCTGGGCGAACCCAGGTAACCCCTGGGATGGTGGGCAAGAAACTCGTCGCCCACAGCGCCGCGCCGTAGATGGCCGCGCACACCACCCCCAGCATCAGCTGGGTTATCGCGCCTCGGCCTGCGTAGATCCGCATCGTCTCGGCAGCCATGCCTCGTTCCCCTCTCCGAAGGTGAGGCCCGGCGTCAGGCCCGCCCGCCGCGTCGGCCGGCGTGTCGCCCGAACCCCCCGGCGCGGCATTGTAGCGACGCCCGCTAGGCTTGGGGAGTCATGGTCTTGCTGCGCGGGCTGATGTCGGGCGCGGCAGGGACTTTGGCGATGGACCTGGTGTGGTATGTCCGCTACCGGCGCGGCGGTGGCACGGATGGCTTTCTGAAATGGGAGTTCTCGGTCGGCCTCGATGACTGGGACAAAGCGTCAGCTCCCGCGAAGGTCGGCAAACTGCTGTTCGAGACGCTGACGCACCAGGAAGCGCCGGCGAGCTATGCCGCGCTGGTGAGCAATGTGATGCACTGGGGCTACGGCGTAACGTGGGGGGCGCTGTTCAGTGTGTCGGTTGGCGCGCCTGGCGCGACACGCCTGCGTCAGGGGCCGCTACTCGGGCTCTTGGTGTGGCTTGCGAGCTATGCGGTCTTGCCGATCGCCGGTTTCTACCAGCCGATCTGGAGCTATGGCTTGAAAACACTCTGGGATGACCTGAGTGCGCACCTGGTCTACGGCTCGACCGTGGCCCTGGTGTACAAAAGGGCTCCGTGAGGAATCCCGCGGGGCACCACCCTACTAAGACGGTCCGGCCGGCCGATTTCGACGCCTTCTGGACCGAGATCATGGCTCGGGTACAGCAAATTCCGCTGAACGCGACGTTGGAGCCCGTGCCGTTGCGCTCGACCGCGCAGGTCGAGACGTTTCGAATCGCATATGACAGTCTGGACGGTGTGCGCATCGGCGGCTGGTACTGCGTGCCGCGAGCTGCGCACATAGCCCCGCCATACCCAGGGCTATTGATCGTGCCCGGCTACATCTCAGAGCCGACCCTGCCGAAGTCGTGGGCCAAGCTCGGCTACGCCACGGTCGGCGTCGCGCCGAGAGGCAAGCTCGGCTCGAACCAGCAATACAACCCGGGCTACCCCGGCCTTCTGGTCGACAACATCGTCGACCGCAACACGTACGCCTACCGCGGCTTCTACGTCGACGCCACGCGGGCGGTCGATTTCCTGCTCGGTCGGCCCGAAGTGGACCAGGCGCGGATTGGCGTCCATGGCTCCAGTCAGGGTGGCGCGCTGACCATCACCACCGCGGCGCTGCGAGCGGATGTGATCGCCTGCGCCGCGGCCGGCGCACCGTTTCTGTGTGGCTACCTGGACGCGCCGCGCCTGAGCCGGTCGTACCCCTACGAGGAGATCCACGAATACTTGCGCTGCTATCCGGAGCGTGAGAGCGCCGTGCGCGACACGCTGAACTACTTCGACGGCATCAACTTCGCGCCGCGCATCCGCTGCCCGATGCTGCTCAACGTCGGTCTGCAAGACGACGTGTGCGCGCCCGAGACTGGCTTTGCCTTGTACGACGCACTGACGTGCCCCAAAGACATGCTGAGCTACCCCGGCTGTGGCCACGACGCCGGCAGCATCTGGGCCGCGCCGCGTGTGCAGGCCTTCCTGGCCGAGCACCTCCAGCCGGCCAGCGCGCTGGTGCGCGCATGAGCTCATCTGATGTCGAGGTCTTCTGGTCCGCGGTCGATGCGGAGCTGGCGAGCGTGCCCGCGGCGCCGGAGCTCGAGCCGATGCCGCTCCATTCGCTCGACACAGCCACGCTGTACTTCGTGCGCCTCACCAGCATCGGCCCGTATCGCATCAGCGGCTACTACAGCGTGCCGCGAGGTGTCGATCGGGCGCCCGGTTTGTTGCTCACGCCGCGCTACGGCAGCGTCAACCACATTCCAGACTTCCACGATCGCGAGCGCTACGCGGTCTTGCAGCTGATCCATCGCGGCCAGCGCCTGGCCGACCAGCCGTTCGCGGCCGAGTACCCAGGCCTGCTCACGCTCGGCATCGACAGTCCTGACACGTATATCTACCGCGGCATCGTCGCCGACTGTCTGCGTGGCCTGGAGTTCTTGCGCGGCCGGCCCGAAGTCGGCTCCGTGGCCGTCCAAGGCGACGACCTGGCGCTGATCACGGCTGCCCGCCGGCCCGAGGTTGCCGCCGTCCTGGCCAGTGACCTGCTGCTGTATCGCCTGCTCGATGCGGCCACGGGCACTGAGGCATATCCCGTCGAAGAAGTGAACGACTATCTGCGGGCCTACCCGGATCGGCATGCCGATGTGGCCAGGACACTGTCTTACTTCGACCCGCGTGAGCATGTGGGCCGCATTCGTGCAACGACGATGCTGGTCGGCGGGGACGACACTGCCTGGCTGCAGCCATTGCGCGAGGGTCTGGGTGCGCACGCGGTGGACTTTCAGATCACACACCGCGGCGCCGAAGACCACGACGCGCTCGACGCCTGGCTGGCCGGCCAGCTTGGGTCCGAGCCGCGTTCGCGCTTCCTACAGAACGTATGACCACTTCGTACGGCGCGCTGGGCGTTCGGCCGGTCATCAACGCCGCCGCAACGTTGACCCGCCTCGGTGGCTCGCGCATGCCCCCGCCCGTCCTGGACGCGATGCGCTCCGGCGCGGACTCGTTTGTCGACCTGGTCGAGCTGCAACAGCGTGTCGGGGATCGCATCGCCGAGCTGACTGGCAATGAGGCGTGCTACGTCTCGTCAGGCGCCGCGGCCGGCATGGCCATCGCCATTTCCGCATGCATCGCCGGCACCGATCGCGCGCGGCTGACGCGCTTGCCAGCAATCGACGGCGAGGCGGCGGAGGTGATCGTCTTCGGCTCACAGCGCAACGGCTACGATCAGGCCGCGCGGCAGACCGGGGCGAGTCTGATCGAGACAGACGAGACCAACTTCGAGACTGCCTTTTCGCCGCGCACGGTGGCCGTGCTGTTCTTCGCCGGTGCGCACTATGCCAATGGCGCGCTGCCCGTGCACGAGGTCGTCGCGGTGGCGCGGCCACGCCGAGTACCCGTACTGGTCGACGCCGCCGCGCAGGTGCCGCCGATCGCCAACCTGTGGCACTTCACGCGCGAGCTCGGCGCTGACGCAGCGATTTTCTCGGGTGGCAAGGGCCTGCGCGGGCCACAGTCCAGTGGACTGGTGCTCGGTCGGCGGGCGCTCGTCGAGGCGTGCATGGCCAATGGGCCGCCGAACCACAGCCTGGGTCGCCCGATGAAGGTGGGCAAAGAGGAGCTGCTCGGAGTGCTGGCGGCGGTCGAATGGTCACTCGCGCAAGACGAGCCGACGCTGCTGGCTGGCTACGAGGCGATCGTCCAGCGCTGGCTCGCCGGCTTGGCCGACGTGCCTGGTGTGCGCGTCGAGCGCCGCTACCCCAGTGAAGCGGGCCAGCCGCACGCGCGGGCTATCGTGCACCTGTTGCCCGAATTCCGCCGCTCGCGCGCCGACCTGGTTCAGGCGCTCTGGGAACGCGACCCGCGCATCGCCGTCGGCGAAGTCGGCGAAGACGCGATCGCGCTCAACCCGCAGACCCTCGAGCCCGGCGAGGACGAGCTCGTCCTCGAGGCCGTGCGCGCCGCGCTACTCCAGCCCTAGCGCCGCGCGGATGCGCGCGATCTGCGTCTGGTACTCGTCGGAGGTGAGGTAGACGGGGACCGCCGGCGGCGCAACGGGTCCACCAGGATAGCGGTCGCCCCAGTGGCGCGGGTTGATGTGCACGTGCAGGTGCGGCAGCAGGTTGCCCAGGATCTGGTAGTTCAGCTTGTCCGCCCGGTAGACCTCTTCTAACGCACGACCGGCGTGGAGCAGGTCGGCGAAGAATGCCTGGGCTTCGTCAGGTGAGAGCTCGTGCGGTTCGCGCACGTGGCGGCGGCACACGAGCACGCACCAGCCCGGCATGTGCTGCTCCTTGGCGAGGCGCAAGCGACCCATTTGAAGCTCGGCCACGAGGAAGCTGTGCTCGTTCTCCGGGTCCGGCGTCGCCAGCTCACGGCACATCGCGCAGCCGT
The DNA here is from genome assembly GCA_036506475.1 of Chloroflexota bacterium. GTDB lineage: Bacteria > Chloroflexota > UBA6077 > UBA6077 > CF-72 > CF-72. The sequence continues at coordinate 2,633 of DASXRR010000322.1, read as the reverse complement.
CGCCGCGCACCAGCGCATCCCATTCCTCGCGCGGCATCCAGCTCATGCCGGCTGCCCTTGCGTATGGCGACCCATTCAGGCATTATCTCAGCAGCCAGGACTTAGATAGTTATCGAAGCCACATGAGTGTAGAACGCAAGCGAACTACGACCAACTTAGAGCTGACCGTAGACTGGGCACCAGCGTACGAGCTGCTCGTCTCGTTCCTGGTCTACGTCAACCGCGCCAAGCACACCCTGGTCGAGGTTGGCCAGACCTGGGTGGACGATGTCCGCTTCCGACTGCCGAGCGATTACACGCAGCGCATCGCCCATCAGGCGCACACGCTCAAGACCAGGCACGACGAGCAGGACCTGCTCGCCCTGCTCGTCAAAGTCTGCCCGGCCAAAGGGCGCGACGCGCAGACGTGGCTCGATTGGCTCGCCGAGCTCGCGCCCGGGGCGGCCTACGAGGCACTGACGCCGCTGGTGCCACAGAGCGGGCCGTTTCTCCCGCGCGATTTTGCCGCCTGGCGCGATCGACTGGTCGGCCTGCTGCGCACCTGGCACACCTACTACTTCAGCGAGGTCGAACCGGCCATCCTGGACGGTCTCCGCTGCGATGCCGAACGGGTCTCTGCCAGGGTCGGCTCGCTGCCGCCCCAACAATTGGTCGAACAGGTGACCAACGGCATGTGGGTCGAGCCTGGCCCAGGCACCTGGCAGGTCGTGCTGGTGCCGCAGTACCACATGCGCCCGTACAACCACGACTGCAGCCTGAACGACGGCATTCTGCTGCTCTACCCGGCCGACGTCGTGCCGACGCCCGAGGATGCGCCGCCCACGGCGCTGCTGCGTCTGACGCGCGGACTCAGCGACGAGAGCCGCCTGCGCATTCTGCGCTACGTAGCGCTGGGACCGCGCTCGCTGACCGAGGTTGCCAGGTTCGCGGGCTTGTCCCAGCCGACGGTGCATCACCACCTCGCGCAGCTGCGCACTGCTGGCCTGCTGCGCGTGCACTGCTCGCTAGCTGGACCGGTGCGGTACTACAGCTTGCGCTCACATGCGCTCGACCAGCTGGCGCGCCAGCTCGGCACCTACCTCGAACCTGCCAACACGCAACCGGAGGACTGACACCGCCATGTTGTCGCCACTGGACTTCGATGTGCACGTGCTGCATCACCAGGCAGAGCTGCTGCGGCAGGCCGAAGCAGTTCGATTAGCAGACCAGGCGCTGAGCGGACAGCGCGGGGTCGGCGTGCGGCCGCGTCTGGCTGCCGTGCTGCACGCGCTGGCAGATCGACTCGAAGCACGGCCCGCGCACTCGGCGCAGCTGCACACTCAGAGTTTGAGCAGCCCGTAAGCCGCGGCGTAGCGCGGATCGTCGCGTCGGAACAGGTCCGGATGGATTCCGCGCACGACCGCCATCTCGTACGCCAGCATCTGGACGGGCACCACCGTCAGCAGCGGCGATAGGGGCTCTGGCAGCTCCGGCAGGGTGAACACGCGAGCGCTGTCGACCCCGCCGACGGGTGATCCGATAAGCCATACGTTCGCGCCGATGGCTGCCAGGACGCGCGTAATCTCCGCGACCCGCTCGGCACACGCCGCGCCCGCGGCATTGACCACCACGGCCACGTCGCCGGCGTTGACGGCCACGATCGGGCCGTGCAGGAACTGCTCGATGGGCAAGCCGTCGATCCAGCCCTGGGCTGCTTCGCGGACTTTGATCACGGCTTCGGTCGCCGTGGCGGCGTTGGGTCCGCCGCCGACGGCATAGATGCGTTTGCTGGCCGCATCGTGCGCCACTGGTGTGACCTGATCCTGCCTGGCCACGGCATCAGCCACCAGATCGGGCAGTTTTTCCAGTTGGGTCCGCAACGCCGAAGCGCCTAGCGCCACCGCCAGCTGTGCCAGCACCGTCATTGCCGCCAGGTGCGACGCCGTGAAGGCCGCTGACTTTTCCCGCTCCACGGTGCGCAGCACCTGCTGCGAGCCAGTGTGTTCTGCCGTCAAGCTGCCGACCGAGATACGCGTGGCGCCCGCGGCCGCGGACCGCTCCAGTGACTGGGTCGAGTAGCGCTTGACGCCACTGTGGGCCATCACGATCACCGCATCGTCGGGGCCGATCGGAAACGCCTCTGGATAGTGGGCGAAGTCGAAGGACGATACCGCCCGGGCATCTCGATCGGCAGCCTTGAGCAGCCATTCGCCGACCTGCGCGGCGTGGTAGCTCGTGCCAATCCCGACGACATAGATCCTGCGCGCCTCAGCGATCCGCCCCGCCGCCTCCTCGGCCGCCGCCCAGCCCTCAGCCGCCAGCAGTCGGCGCAAGTCCGCCGGCTGGCGATGCATCGTCTGATACATCGCCGACTCAGTCGTCGGTACGCGTGTTTGTTCGGTATTGGCCATATCCGTGCCCGCAAGGCTACAGGGCAGTCAGCTCAGCCCGCCCGGCAGACGCGCATGGCCGCCCAGTAGACGCCTCGTACCACTGGGCGTCAACTCTGCCGGTTGTCATCCTGAGCTTGCGAAGGATCCGCTTGCCGAAAACGCCCCCAGCTCCCACCTGGCCGCCGCCCGGCCGCCGCCCACAACCTCGCTCGGTAGCCGCCCGCCCGCCCGGCAGCCGCGCATGGCCGCCCAGTAGACGCC
>DASXRR010000321.1:0-4276 GCA_036506475.1 Chloroflexota bacterium | reverse complement strand
GGTTACGTGCCGGTTCGGCGCCCAACGCGAAAAAGCCCGACAAGCAAGCCGAGCCCCAGCACAGGCCCAAGAGAGAGCCGAACCACCAGCGGCACCTCCTCCGAAGGCGAAACGAAGCCCTCGATCAAGCCAGCCACAATCAAGACCGGCGCCGCCCCACCAACGAGCTCAACAGCCCGCCGCGCAGCAAAAGCAAGCGCGTCGCGCCGCCGCCACACACCAGGCCGCACCAGCGCATCACCCAGCATCAAGCCCGCGGCGCCCGAGATGACGATGCACGTTAGCTCCAGGTAGCCGTGCGGCGACACGAACCCCAACAACAAGCTAGCGACGCCGTAATACTGAGCCGCGCCAAGCACGCCGCCCAGCATCAATCCATTGGAGATGAGCACGTAGACCGTGCCCACCCCACACAGCACCCCGCCGGCGAAGGCGACGAACGCCACGCGGATGTTGTTGGTGAAGATGAGCGTGGCCATGGCGGGTCGAATCGCCGGCTCAATATCGGTCCACGTCCGACCACCGGCCATGACGTTCCGTAACCGCGTGGGCACGAGCGCCTCACGCAGCGTCGGGTCGATCAACGCGCCCAGATATGCGAACAAGGCCGGCCCAAAGAGCAACACAGCAGACACGAGCAAATACGGTCCAGCAGCACGGAAGCGGCGCGCGAAGTCGACCCAGAAGAACGCACCAAAGCGCTGCCACGAGGGCGGCGGCGATCGATACAAGCGCAGGTGCGCGCGGGCCGCGAGCGCATTGAGCCACAGCGTCAGCTGATCGTCCGGGAAGTCGCGCTGCGCGATGGCCAGGTCCGAGACGACCTGGCGGTAGGCCCGCCCGAGCGCCTCGATGTCCGAGGCGTCAAACGACCGCAAGCCATTGCCGTCGCTGCGCGCAAGGAGCGTTTCGAGCTCCGCCCAGGTGGCCCGACGGCCAGCAGTAAAGTGACTGAGGGATGGCATTGACCGACTACCGCGTACTGACGCCCGAGCGGGTCAGCTTGCAGTATGACATTGCCGGAATTGGCTCACGCTGCGCCGCCGCGCTCATCGACGCCGCGATCCAGGGCGCGCTCCTGGCCGTCGTGGGCGTGACACTGGCTGGCGCCGCTGCCCTACTGGCCGCGTTCAGAGCCGGCCTCGGCCTCTACGACACACTCCTGGTTGCCCTGTTTGTCCTGGCCGTCTTTGCGGTGACACTCGGCTACTACATCGTGTTCGAGATCCTGTGGAGCGGCCAAACACCGGGCAAACGCATCACCGGCATCCGCGTGCTGCGCGAGAACGGCTATCCCATTCGTCCCGTCGACGCAGTCATTCGTAACCTGGTCCGGCTCGTCGATGGCCTGCCCGTTGGCTACGCGGTGGGCGTGCTGACCATGCTGCTCAATGCCCGCGCCAAGCGCCTGGGCGACTTCGCCGCGGGCACGATCGTGGTCCGCGAAGGCGGCCGAGGTGTCCTCGCAGCGCCCGATGCAATTGGCCCCGACCAGCACCGCGGCCCTGCCTTGCGCACCGAAGACGCAACCCTCGTGCGTGACTTCCTCTTTCGGCGCTCCGGCATGGACCCCGATGCGCGGCACGAGCTCGCAATGCGTCTGGCGCGCGCGCTAGCCGCCCGCTATGGCCTGGGTTTGGAGGCCGATCCCGAACGCTTCCTCGAAGCCGTCGCTGGCTGAGCCTTCGCTGGCTGAACGGAGTCGTCCGCGAACTTCGCGGCCAGACGACGCACCGTCTTGACGTTACGCATCGTGCACTCTGGCCCGACGATCTTGCCCAGCAGACCGGGCAGCGGCGACTCCGCGAAGCTCGTCGGCAGGTAGTACACCTCTCGTTCGTGCACCGCGACAGGTTCGTCCTTCGTCGCCAGGTCGAGCATCTTTGTGCGTTTGGCGGCGTCCGGAGCCGAGCGCAAGATCAGCACGTAACTCCGCCCCGGGTCAGGAAATGGCTCGTAGGCGGCGATGCGGCGCACCTCCACGTCGCTCCGCAGAAACGTGCCGACCGCGTAGCCCAGCCACTGGTGCAGATGGCGTTCGATACGCGGCTCGAGCACCGCCTCCGACTCGTCTGACTCGAAGATCACGTTGCCGCTGGCGATGAACGTGCTGACGTTGGCGAATCCGAGCGCGTCGAACTCACGTTTGAGCTCGGCCATCTTGACCAGGTGTCCGCCCACATTGACGGCCCGCAGAAACGCGACATAACGCATCAGCCCTTCAGGCCAGTGAACGCGATCCCACGCACCAGCAGTCGTTGGCCAACGGCGAACGCCAGGATGACTGGCGTTGTGGCCACGACCGTCGCGGCCATCAGCTGATCCCACTGTGTCGAGTACTGCTGCACGAATACGGTCAGTCCCAATTGAATCGTTCGCATGTCGTCGGTGGTGGTGATCAGCAGCGGCCAGAAGAACGCATTCCAGCCGGCCTGGAAGCTGAAGATCGCCAGCGTGGCGATGGCCGGCATGGCCAGTGGCAGCATGATCTGCCAGAAGATGCGCAGCTCGCCGGCGCCGTCGATGCGCGCCGCGTCTTCGAGCTCCACGGGCAGGGTCTGGAAGAACTGGCGCAGCATGAAGATGCCGAATGCACCGACCGCGCCGGGCACGACCAGGCCCCAGTACGAGTTGATCCAGCCAATGCCGCCCTGGCCGAGGATGTCGTTGCCGCCGAACAGTGGCATGTGCCGAATGATCACGAACAGCGGGATGATCGTCACCTGATACGGCACCATCAGCGTGGCCAGCACCAGTAGGAACAGCAGCTTGTTGCCGGGGAAGCGCAGTCGAGCGAAGGCGTAGCCGGCCAACGCCGACAGCAGCACGTTGGTGACCATGTTCGCCACTGCCAGGAACAGGCTGTTCAGTGCGTAGCGGCCGAAGTTGCCGGCGCTCATCGCCTTGGCGTAGGTGTCCCACTGGAACTCGCTCGGGATCCAGGTGGGCGGCACCGTGAACAGCTCATAAGGTGGCTTGAGGCTGGTGCTGAGCATCCACACGAACGGCAACAGCATCACCGCCGCCCCGAGCAGCAGCACCCCGTGCGCGGCGGCGCGGCTGGCAGTCACTGGTAGGCCACCTCGCTGCGCATAGTGCGCATGCTGAACAGTGAGAACACCAGGATGATCCCGAACAGCACGAAGCTTTCCGCCGCCGCGTAGCCCATCTGGGTGTGCTTGAACGCCTCGTTGTAGATCTGCTGGACGGCCGTGATGGTCGCGTTGGCCGGACCGCCGCCGGTCATGACGTACACCTGGTCGAAGACCTGGAAGGCGCCGATCAGCGACGTCACCAGGATGAAAAACGTGGTCGGTGCCAGCAGTGGCAGGGTGATCTTCGAGAACGACTGCCAGCGATTGGCGCCGTCGATCGCCGCCGCCTCCTTCAGGTGCTCAGGGATGCCCTGCAGTCCGGCCAGGTAGATCAGCATGTTCCAGCCGATCACTTTCCACACACTCACGGCGATGATCGACGGCATGGCCAGGTTAGGATCCCCCAGCCAGTCGATGCCCGTCAGGCCAATGGCATCGAGACCCGTCGAGATCACGCCATACAGCGGATCGAACAGCTGGATCCAGATCATGGCGATAGCCACCATCGACGTGACGACGGGCACGTAGTAGATGGTTCGGTACAGCCCCAGTCCGCGCAGCTTCTGATTGAGCAACAGCGCAAAGCCCAGGCCAAAGGCCATGCTCAACGGGATCGAAAACAGCGTATAGAACGCCGTATTCTGGAGCGCCGTACGGAAAATCTCGTCCTCGAAGATATCCGTGTAGTTCGCCGCCCCAACCCAGTCCTGCCTGGTGAAAACATCATAATTGGTAAAGCTCAAATAAAACGCAAACGCTACCGGCAATAACGTGAACACGAAGAAGATGAGCATGGCCGGCGACACGAACAAATACCCGGCCAAAGCCTGGCGGCGCTCAATGCTCCAGGTCGCACGCTGTCGGCCACCCCGCCGCCCGCCCGGCACCGCCACAACCCGCGCCGCCTCACGCGGCCGCGTAGCTAGCGCCACTAACGCCTCATGGCGCGCTCGATCTGCTTGGACGCGTCGTCCAGCGCCTGCTTGCTGCTCTTCTTCTGATAGACAGCATCGTCGACGGCGTTCTTCATGATCGTCTGATAGACCTCGAGCGCCGCCGGATTGGTGTTGATCGTGCGCCCGTACTTCTCCATGATGGTCACAAATTGCTGCAGCTGCGGATCAGCCATATACCCAGTAGTGCGCAGAGATTTGCGTGGTGGAATGAAGTACATCGTCTCG
>DASXRR010000320.1:0-7683 GCA_036506475.1 Chloroflexota bacterium | reverse complement strand
CGGCACCCGCTCGCGCTCGCTGGGATAGATGTAGCCGAACAACACCAGGTGCGACAGCAGGACGCGCCAGTCCGCGCCAAATCGGCGCATGACGCGCTGCCAGTCTAGCGAGTCACCGCGCGCGCGCAGCAGGTGGGCGATGTCGGCGCCATCGAAGCGTTCGCGCTCCTGGATGAACGCTTTGCTCCAGATCATCTCTTCGGGCGGCACCAGCAAGACCGGCACGTCGAAGATGCGCTCCGCGACGGCGTAGCCGAACCACTCGTCGTCAACTCGGGCAAGGCCGTTGCCTGAGCTGAAGATCAGATCGACGAAGAACTCGCCATGGTAGGCCTTACCGAGCCAGTGCGGGAACGTCGTCTCCGTTCTGAAGCCGGCCTGTTTGAGCGCCTTCAGCGTCGGTCGGAAGTGCTCTTCGCGGACGAAGACGTCAATGTCCTTGGTGTGGCGTTCGATGCCCGTGTAGCAGGCGAAGGCATAAGCGCCGCCGATGAGCGTGGGCAGCTTGGAGTCCTCGAGGACACCCAACGTATGGCAGTAGAACTCTCGGGCGAGCGGGTCGACCTCACTCTGCAGGACGCTCATCAAGCGGAGTATGCAAGTTGGCAAGATGCGCGCCGCGGCCGTCGCCGACCAATCGCTCGTGCAGGGCATGCATTTGTATGTCCAGTCGTGTGCCTGCCGACGAGCGGATCTTGTAGCCGTCCTCGGGTTCGGTGCGCACCGACACGAACACCGGGCCATGGCGGCGCAACAACTCAGGTAGGTCGCTGGTGAAGGTGGCAGCATCGTCGAATGCCGCGACATGGGCGTAACCGGCCGCGCGCGCCATCTGGGCCAGGTTGAATCGACCCTCGGCTGGCAGCGGTTGACTGCCCGACGTCTCGTAGACACCGTTTTCGAACACGAAGTGGAACAAATTCGCGGGCGCCGCGCCAGCGATGGTCACCAGTGAGCCAAGCTGCATGAGCAAGCTGCCGTCGCCGTCGACGACGATGACGCGCCGTGCGGGCTGCGCCAGCGCGATGCCCAGTCCTATCGTCGACGCGGCGCCCATGCAGCCGACGATGTCCAGGTGGTCGGGAATCGCATTGGCTGGCTCGGGCACTGCTGCGCGCCATTCGCCAATGGCCTGTTCGGTGGTGATCGTGATGGCCTCGGCGCGGTGTGCGACCAGAGCGGCGATGGCTTCGTGACGGCGCATCTCGCCTAGCTGGTTGGGGCGCCCACGAGGATCACGGCTGGTCCTGAACGATCGAGGCTGGCTTCGTATGCCTGACAGATGGCGCCCAGGTCCCGCGGCGATTCGAGCGGGAAGTGTGGGATGTGCCAGGTATCGAGCGTCGGCTCGATCAGGCTGACTGCGCGGGCGGTGTTGTCGCGGACGGCGCGGGTGACGTCGCGGCCGAAGTAGCCGACGAGCATGCAGGTAGGAATGCGCGCATCGATGGAGATGCCTTTGACGCTGTTGAGCGCGGCGAGCAGGCCCACGTGCTGGATCGAGAGCATCGGCCGCTGGCCGCCGACCCATAGCCCGGCGTTGATCGCGATGGCCTCGTCCTCGGTGCACGCGGTCAGCAGGTGGATCTGTTGCTGGCGGGCGAGCTCGGCCAACAGGGTCCGCTGGTGCGTGTCGGGCACATTGACGATGTGGCTGATGTCGAGCGCGCGCAGCTCTTCGACGATGGCCGAGGCGGCCACGGAGAGCGCGACGGGCGGCGCGTCGAGCACGTGACGAAGGCTACACCGTTACCCCTCGAGCCCGGGCCCGCCAGCCCCCGCCGCCACCCAAAGGGTACGCACGGGGCGTCACGCGAACCGTCACGCGGAGCTGCCCAGGCGTCACGTGGCAGGTCACACTTTCGGCCGAACCGTCACGCGAAGCTGCCCAGGCGTCACGTGGCAGGTCACAGTTTCGGCCGAACCGTCACGCGAAGCTGCCCAAGCGTCACGTGGCAGGTCACACTTTCGGCCGAACCGTCACGCGAAGCTGCCCAGGCGTCACGTCGGAGGTCACACTTTCGGCCGAACCGTCGCGCGAAGCTGCCCAGGCGTCACGTGGCAGGTCACAGTTTCGGCCGAGCCGTTACGTGCACGGGAAGCGTGCCACTGGGAGTCACACTTTGGGGCCGAACTGTCACGGGCACAGGAAGCGTCGCTCTGGGAGTCACACTTTCGGCCGAACCGGCACGGGCCCGGGTGCGGCGCGGTTCTTGCTGGCTCTGGGCGGCCATGAGCGAGATGGTGCGTGTGGCCGCGGTGGGTGACATCCACTGCACCAAAACTTCGGAAGGCGTCCTGTCGCCACTCTTCGCGCAAATGGTCGAGTGTGCCGACGTCATCGCCTTGTGCGGCGACCTGGTCGACTATGGGCTGTTGGACGAGGCGCAGGTGCTCGTCAAGGAGCTCAGCATTCCGCTCAAGGCCAAGGTGCCGGTGGTCGCGGTGCTCGGCAATCACGACTACGAAGGCGGCCAGCCCGAGGTGATCAAGCAGACCTTGTGCGATGGCGGTGTGACCATCCTCGACGGCGACGCGATCGAGCTCAACGGCATCGGCTTCGCCGGGGCCAAAGGCTTCTGCGGTGGCTTTGGCCGTCGCTCACTCGAGCCGTGGGGCGAGCAAGCCATCAAGTCATTCGTACGTGAGGCGCTCGACGAGGCCCTCAAGCTGGAAATGGCGCTCGCCCGACTGCGCACCCGCAATCGCATCGCGCTGCTGCACTACGCCCCGATCCAGGCAACCGTCGAGGGCGAGCCGCCGGAAATCTTTCCATTCCTGGGTTCGAGTCGACTCGAAGAGCCGCTCAATCGCTACGAGGTGAGCGCCGTGATCCACGGCCATGCGCACCACGGCACACCCGAAGGCAAGACCAGTACGGGGGTGCCGGTCTACAACGTGTCGATGCCGTTGCTGCGACGGAGCTTCCCTGACCGCCCTGGATTCCGGGTACTGGAGTTGGAGCGGAGTCAGACTGAGCCGAAAACGAATGGGCACGTGCAGCATCAGGAGGCACTGGTCGACCACGTCGGCGTCCCAGCGTAGACCTGCGCAAGGCGCATTCTTGTCGACGTGGGCGCCGGCCGGCATCTACGCATCGCGACCCTCACCGACCGGCCGCACCGAAGGAATCAAACCTGCTCTGGAAGGACGCGTCCGTCGGTACGCTAAGCGGAGATGTTCCAGCTGCCGGTCGACGACGAGATCACGCTGGTCCTGGCCGAGGAGCGCCATGCCCCGCGGGTCACCGAGCTCATCGTGCGCAATCAGCTGCGGCTGGCACGCTGGGAGCCCTGGGCGGAGCAGCCGCAGACCGTCGACGGCACACGTGCCTACATTCGCGCCAGCCTCGAGGACTTTGTGCGCGGCCGCCAGATTTCGACGATCATCGCGCTCGACCGCGGGATGACGTTCGTCGGTCGGTGCGGGTTGCGGATCAATCCGTACGCCGGCTCAGCCGACGTGGGCTACTGGATCGATGGCGCACACGAGGGTCGTGGCATCGTGCGCCGGTCGACCCAGGCGCTGGTCGATCTCGCCTTCGTCGAGCTGGGCATGAACAAGGTCGACCTGCGCACGAGCATCGACAACGCACGCAGTCGTGGCTTGGCCGAGCGGCTTGGATTTCGACTCGAAGGGACATTGCCGGCTGGGCTGCGCTTCGCCCACCGCAGCGACGACGTGGCCTTGTACAGCGTCAGTGCCGACGAATGGCGGATGAGTCCCTAGGAAGGCGCCGAAACCTCGAGAAGGCGAATGGTGGCTGCCGCCTTCCTAGGGCCAACTTTGCCGGCCGGCGCAGGTCTGCCGTTCCATTGTCATGCTGAGCCCTTCGGCTTCGCTCAGGACAAGCTCCGCGAAGTGCCATCCCGTGCCCGGGGAGTTTCGTGCCAAACCTTGGAAGGGAGATCCGCGGGCTGGGGCGGTTTCGGCAAGCGGATGCTTCGCGGAGCTTGTCCTGAGCGAAGCCGAAGGGCTCAGCATGACAACCAGCATAGCTGCGCCCCGTGGTATTAGGCGGCGTAGACGGTGACAGCATGGCGGCCGGAGGCGCCGTCCGGTTGGGGCAGCACGAACTGGCTCGACTGCACGTCGCCGTTACCGTCGGTGGCGCGCACGACAATCGTGAGCGAGCTCTGCGGAGCCAGGTTGAACGAGCCTTCCCAGCGCACCATGGCATCCTTGCCGGCAGCCGGCTCGACGAAGCTCGCTTCGTCCCAGCTCTTGCCACCGTCGACGCTGAACTCGACCGTCTCGATGCCGCGGTCGCCGGCGTAGGCGATGCCGGCCACGCGCTGAGGTCCGTCCAGGAGGACGGTGCCATCACCAGGCACGTCGATGCGCGCCATAGTCTTGATGAAGCCATCCTTGTTCCAGTTGCGCTGCTCGTACCAGCCCAGGAAGTCCGTGGACAGGGCGCGAATCGCGGTGAGCCACTTCGGGTTCTTCATGCCATAGCGACCGGGCACCAGCAGGCGCGCCGGATAGCCGTGCTCGCGCGGCAATGGCTCGCCGTTCATCTCATACACGATCAGTGTTTCCGGATCGTCGACGACGTCCACCGGCAGGCCCGCCGAAAACTCGTCAATTGAAAGAAAGGCGAGGGTCGTCGCAGTTGTTCTGAGTCCGCCGGCCAGGTCGAGCACGTCGCTCAAGCGGACGCCACGCCAGCGCGCGGTGGAGATCAGATCACAGCCGAACGCGGCCAGGTTGCATTGGGCGGTGAAGTTGGAGATGCACTCGAGGGTCTTGATCACCTCGATTGAATTCAGCATGCGCAGGGTGCGGTAGTCGAACTGGACCGGATTGTTGACTTCGCCATCGACGATGAGTCGCCAGCCAGCGGGATCTACGACCGGATCGGCAACGGCATTCTTGGTGACGACGTAGAAGTCCATGTTGGCAGTCAGTGCAGGCGCGAGCGTGCCGGGCGGACGGCCCGCGGCGGTGAGCGCTCCGTCCTTGTTCCTGACCAGCGGACGCTCCGCCGGCGGAACGGGCAGCGCTAGTGCAGCTGGCGTCTCAGCGGACTGGACGGGCGACAGCGTCGGCACGCCGGTCGGTCCGGCAGTCGCGCTGACCGCGACCGCGCTTGACGTGGGGGTGGAGGTCGGTGCGCCAGTGGGGCGCGGTGTGCGTGGCGCAGCCAGCGGAAGTGAACTGACGACGGCGACGCCTTCGCGTCCGACGAAGCGCGCCACACCCAGCGCGCCCAGCGTGCCGACGACACCCGCCAGCACCGCGCGACGTTCGGCGGCTACTCTGGCCCGTTCCATTGGCCCACGGCGGATCAGCAGGCGCCCGGCGGCGAGCATGCTGGCGTAGGCCAGGAAGACGAACAGATAGCCAGCGTTGACCAGCAGCGGCGCGATCAGCAGATTTCTGGCGAACACGCCGGCGCCAGTCAGGGGCATGACCACGACCATCGCCAGCAGCCACAGCACGCAGCCCAGTCCGAGCAGTCGCCAGCTCGACCAGCCCGCACGCAGCGCCAGGACACCCAGCGCGAGAAGGAGCAGGGCCATACCGAGCAGTGTCCCGAGCAAGGCGACTTCCTTGGCGCTCGAGCCGAATTGCTGCAGGCCGCGCTCGAACAGATCGAGCGGCACGAACAGCAGCAGCCACTCCATGACCCGTTCGGGCAGGCCGCGGATTTGCCAGACGTCGCGCAGCACCGACTGCAGGCGGAGCGCGATCGCGGTGGCGATCGTGCCAACGAGGAAGGACTCGCTCCAGCTCGGTGGTCTCACCGCGTGTTCGACCAGGATAGGAAGCGGCGCGCCGGAACGTCTGAAATATCGACGCTAACGACCTGCCCCGGCAGCCAGCGCTCGGGCGGGTACCACCACAGCGCTGCGACATCCCAGACCGTGCGCTGTTCGCCCTGCAAGTCGATCACGAATTCGAGACGGGTGCCTGGCGGCAACGGGGTGTTAGCGCGCCACGTTGTACGAAGGATGGCGCGCGGGCCATCGACGTCGATGCTGCCCACTGGGCTGGGGACCAGCTCAGCATGGAGCAGCTGCAACTCGCCCTGTGGGGACGTCCCGTCAAATGGCGCGAGTAGCCAGTCGACGGGCAGATCTTCGACGCTCAGCGCTGGTGCGGCGTCGTTGCGGTGGAGCAGCAGCAAGCCATCGGTGGCAGCGGCGACTTCCCAGCCGCCCCTGGCCAGGCGGTCGCGAATGCGCAGAAAGACGTCGCCGGGACTGGTCGGCGCGGATGTAGCGCGCAGGTCGAGGAAGACGTACTCCGCATCCAGTACGGCTGGGAAGACGTACAGCCGTGGACGATGACTCAGGTGTGGCGCAAGTGTTGACGATGCGCTGACTGCAGCGCTCGGCGGCAGGCCGGCGGCCAGGCGCTGGGCAAGCTGGGCATGGGCGGTGATCGTGGCTGGGGCGTAATTGGCGGCCAGCGGACCAGCACCCTGTGCGAGATAGGCCGCGCTGGAAGTGAGCAGCAGCACCGCGGCGGCGAGCCCCGCGTGGCGTCGCAGGCGTCGGAGGCCGGCGGCGGCGGCGATGACCACGAAGGGTAGGATCAGGCCCGAATAGTGGGCCTTGCCGGCAGCCATCCAGGGTGAGGCCGACAGTGTGTTGCTGGCCAGGGCAGGCAGGGCGGGTAGTAGGGCCGCGGGCGCGAGCAGGCCAAGCCAGGCGCCACTGAGCACTGTGGTCACGAATGCGCTGAGCGTTTCTGGCCGCGTGATGGCTTGCGCGATGCCCGGCAGACCCTGGCCCAGGCTGGCTGCGTAGCGTTCGCCAAAGGGCGACGCGCCGCCGCTATAGGCCGCCAGGACGCCGGCTGCCGCGACAGTGCACAGGATGCTCATGAGCACCAGGCCGAAGCTGACGCGCCGCGCTGCCCCCAACACCAGGAGGCTGATACCCAGCACGGCCACGGTCGGGCCGACATCCTCGCGGGCAGAGAGCGCTAACGCGATGATCGTTATGCCCTGGCCGGGGCGGTGGGCGACCAGGATGCGCTCGGCGGCGAGCACCAGCAGCGGCGCTGCCAGTGTCGATGTGTGGAAGTCCGACAGCACCGCCCATTGGTCGAGCGGCGACAACAGATACGCCCCGGCCACCGCGACGCCTGCCCATTGGCTTCGGCTGTAGTGCTGGCCCAGGTGGTACGCGGGGATAGCCCCCAATCCGACTGCCAGTGCCTGGACAGCCAGCAGTGCTACCGGCCCGGCGCCCAGCGCATACAGCGGCACGAACCCGAGCAGCATCGGCTCGAAGTGGAACGCCAGCAGCGAGTCGGGTCGCGCCAGGTGGGCGATGTCGATCTCGGTGTTCCAGGTCGCACCCTGGTACAGGCTCATGCGGAACCACTGGCCGCGCAGGAAGTTCCAGATGACCTGGTCGGTGAAGCCGAGGTCTTCGGCGTGCGAGCCGCCGGCCAGGTGGCGCGCGATGGCGAGCCAGCCGAATAGCACCGACCAGGCGCTGGCGGCACAGATAACGAGCATGGCCGCGGCACTGGGGTGCCACGGCCCCCTCACCCGCGCTGCGCGCGGCCTCTCCCCGGCGGGGGCGAGGCGGTTCCAGAGTGACTCGCGTGCTGCGCGCGGCCGCTCCCCGGCGGGGGCGAGGCGGTTCCAGAGTGACTCGCGTGCTCCGCGCGGCCGCTCCCCGGCGGGGGCGAGGCGGTTCCGAGAGCCAACTCCCTCTCCCT
>DASXRR010000319.1:0-7650 GCA_036506475.1 Chloroflexota bacterium | reverse complement strand
ATGGCCGACGCGGTGCGTGAGCGACGATCCATGGCCGAAGTCATGGGCGCCAACTACGAACGACTCCTGGAGCGGGCATGAGCGATCCGACCGTCGATGCCTTCAAGAAGCTGCCCACGGCGGCCATCTCCGATGCCCTGGACCGGCTGGGTATTCCCGGTCAGGCCCTGGGCATGGCCCCGCTCGACGTTCGGTTTCGCCTGGCTGGTCGCGCTTTCACCATTCGCTATCGGCCCATAGGGGCCGTGGAGCGTGGCACGGTCGGCGACTACATCGACGACGTTCCGCCTGGTGAAGTCGTGGTGTTGGACAACGCGGGCCGCGTCGACTGCACCGTGTGGGGCGACATCTTGACCGCCGTAGCGCACCGCCGTGGCCTGGGCGGCACAGTCATCAACGGCGTGTGCCGCGACGTCTCGCGCGCCATCGACCTGGGCTATCCGATCTACTCGCGCGGCCGCTTCATGCGCACGGGTAAGGACCGCGTCGAAGTCGAGAGCATGGGCCAGCCTGTCTCCCTGGGCGACGTACAAGTCCGCCCTGGCGACATCCTGGTTGGCGACGCCGACGGCATCGTCGTCATCCCTCAGTCTCGCGAATCCGAAGTTCTGTCTACCGCCTTGTCCATCGAGGAAGCCGAGACGGCGATCGAGGCCGAGACGGCACGTGGCATGCGGCTGGACGAGGCGCGCACGAAGCACCGCTATCACGCGCTGCAAACACGCTCGTAAGCTCTTCGGGTTCTACTGCGGATGTGAGCGCAACCAGTTGATGTAGTCGGCGATGCCGCGTTCGACGCCGATCTTGGGCGTGTAGCCGACGTCTGAGGTGGTACGGCTCAGGTCCATGAACGTAGGGCTCTCGGCGCCGCCGGGTGCCAGCTCAGCGGTGAACTCGGGCACGACGGCGCGCACATAGGCAACGAGCTCGGCGGGCGTCGTCGCTTGGCCGTTGCCCAGGTTGTAGACGCGGTGGGGCAGAGTGCCAGCCATGTGCGCCAGCTGGATGCCCAGCGCGCAATCTTTGACATAGGTGTGGTCGCGGCCATCACCCGCCCGCGGTAAGCCGCCGCGCATGGTGGTGAGGTCGGGTGGGGTGCCTTGGACCGCGGCGTGGCACAGGCGGCTGGGTAGGTTGGCCATCGAGTGATACAGCGGGCCGAAGATGCCCGCCACGCGCAGGAACACCACGTCGAGGTTGGTGCGTTGTCCGAAGAATAGACCGAGCACTTCGAGCGCCTTCTTGTAGGCCTCGGTGGGGTTGGTGGAGGCAACCGGGAGGTCCATGTCCTCGGTCCATGGCGAGTGCTTGACGTTGCTGTAGATGGCCAGCGAGCTGGTCACCGTGATGCGCCGCACACCAGCGGCTCGGCCCGCTTCGAGGACGTTCAGGTAGCCCTGGGTGTTGATCTTGAATTCGTCGGCGGGTGACACACCGGCCAGAGCTGGGACGGCCAGGTAGACGATGCCCTCGGGCTGGTGCTTGTCGACGAGGTCAGTGACCGCTTGCGCGTTGGTTACGTCGAGTTGCTCGACGAGTGCTCTGGAGCCGAGGTCGCCTTGCAGAAAATCTGGTTCGCGGCGGTTCTGGTGGTAGGTGACCACGACGTCCTGGCCGGCATCGAGGAAGGCGCGCGCGGTATGCAGGCCGATGAAGCCCATGCCGCCAATGAGCAGCGTCCGTTTTTCGCTCATGCGCGGTCAGTCCAGGACAGCCACGATCTCGCACTGCACGAGCATCTCGCCGGGCAGGTTCCACAACAAGGTGTGGCGCGCGGGCCGATCGTGCTCGTCCGGGAACATCTTGAGCCACTCCTTGTTGACGTGCTCGCGGTAGGCGTTGTCCTTCAAGAACACGGTCATGTGGGCGATGTTGTCAGTGCTGCCGCCGGCTTGTTCGACCAGCGTTTTCACATGCTGGAACATGAGCTCCGCCTGCCGCGCCGCATCGCCCGCCGGCACGCTGTGCGTTTCAGGATCCTGGCCCATCACGCCAGACGAGAACACCATGTTGCCCACTTTGACGCCCATCGGAATGGGCGCGTTGCCATGCCCAACGCCAGGGACTTCGAGCACCGTTCTCTTGACCACCGCTGTATTCACCTCAACCGGAGGCATGTTAAGCAAAGAGGTCCTCGGCACATGTACCGCATTCGTTCTATTTAGAGGCTTTGGATCGGCGCTTCGCGCCGGAGGGGCGCTGCCCCTCAACCCCGGCCGCTGGCGCGCTACCCGAATCGATGCGTGTTGGTTACCTCCAGCAGAACCATGCGGGCCCGAACGGCGCATGCGCCGCGGGCGGGCTCGAACGTCTGTAGGCCCTTCGGGCGCAGCGGCTGCGCCGCTATTACCGCTGCGCGGCCGAACGGTCCGAGATCCTTCGAACGCATCCGCCAAGGCGAATCCCCAAGCCGATTCCCCCAAGGTCGTTCAAGCCGACGCCGCCCAGCTTGGCGCCAGCGCAGCGCCGCGCAACCGCGTTATGGCGCGCAGCGTTCATAGCGGCGCAGCCGCTGCGCCCGAAGGGCCTACAGACGTTCGAGCCCGCCCGCGGCGCATGCGCCGTTCGGGCCCGCATGGTTCTGCTGGGGGCTGCCCATCACACACCGATTCGGGTAGCGCGCAGCGGCCGGGGTTGAGGGGCAGCGCCCCTCCGGCGCGGAGCGCCGATCCAAAGCAGCCAAAAAGAACGCATGCGGCACATGTGCCGAGGAATTCAATTTATCTACTTAACGAGATTGGCCTCGATGTAGGCCCAGTTGATGTCCTGGCCCAGGCCAGGGAGTTGCGCAACGTGCACCTGACCTTGAGCGTCCATGGGATCAGACAGAGCGTTCAGCCAGGGTGGAGGCTGGTCATAGTCGATGAACGGGTGCAGCAGGCCTCGTTCGTAGTACAGCGACGTGGAGGGCGAGGTGGCGCACATGGCGTGCAGGTTGCCGACGCCGCCACCGTGGACTTCCATCTGCATGCCGAAGCTCTCGGCCAGGTGGGCGATTTTCATCAGCGGGGTCAGGCCGCCGACGTCGCCAACGCCGGCGCGGACGATGTCGCAGGCGCCAGCTTTGATCCACTCGGCGCGCGAGAACATCTTGCCTTCCACGGTCTCCGGCCCGCAGATAGCCAATGAGGTCTGTTCGCACAGCCAGACATACGAGGACATGCTGTGCTCGTCCATCGGCTCTTCCATCCACAGAAAGCCAAGGCGTTCGAGGCCGCGGGCGAGCTCGAGGGCTTCCAGGCGCGAGTAGTAGTGGAATGGGTCGAGCATCAGCGGGTAGTCCGCTCCGACGGCGTCGCGGACTGCACTGCAAGCCTGGATGTCGCGTCGAACGCTGGGCGCACCTGCTAGAGGCGGCTGCCAGGTGTGCAGCTTGAAGGCGGGATAGCCGCGTTCGCGGCAGGTAATCGCATACCGCGCGTATGACTCGGGCGTGTCGAGGCCACCGGGCAAGTCGTCGCCGACCATCGTGCTGGCGTACGCCGGCACCGCGTCGCGCGTGGCACCAAGCAGGCGATGCACCGGCTGGCCAAGAAGCTGGCCGGCCAGGTCCCACAGGGCCAGGTCGACCGCGGTCAGGATTCGGTCGCCAACCGTGCTCAGGTTCAGCCGCTGGCGTTCGCGCAGCGCCTGCCACAGGTGCTCGCGATAGAGCGGGTCCTGGCCGCGCAGCATCGGCGCGACGACGTTCTTGATGATGTCCTCGTTGATGCCGCCGAAGTACACGCCGCGGGCGCCGTCATCAGTGGTGATGATGAGCATCGACTGCACGGCGTCATGCGGCTCACCGGGGTGGCCGTGGCCATCCGCGTCGCGCACGATGCGCGAGGGATAGCGGAAGCGCTGAACGGTGACGTCAGCGATGTGCAACGGCGGTTCGTTCGGGCGCTGATTCGGTTCGCGGAGCCAGGCGAGCGGCGCGTTCGTCGGCAGTCGGCACCTCGAGTCGCCGAAGGATATCGGCTAGCTCGGTGCGCTCGGCGGAGCGCAGATTGCCCAGCGGTGGGCGAGCCACGCCGGCGCGATGGCCGAGCAGCTCCATGGCCGTCTTCATCACGGCCACCTCGTAGCCACGTCGACGCTGGCGCAGCTCGTAGATTGGCCGCACCACGCGCTGGTGGAAACGCCCGAGTTCTTTGCGATCGCCCGCGCGCGCGAGCCGCAGCAGCTCAACCGACGCCTCGGGCCAGAAACATGCCAGCGAGGACGTGTACCCCTCGGCACCGACCGCGAAGTAGGGCGCCACAAGATCGTCGCCGGCGCCAGCCAGCCACACCAGGCGTTCCTCGCCGAGCCGTTCGACGACGTGCTCGCGGATGCGCTGGAACAGGCGCACATCGCCGCGGCCATCCTTGAACGCGACCATGTTGGGAATATCACGGGCCATCTGCTCGACGCCTTCGGCCGTGAAGACGGCGGCATCACGCGCGTACGGCATCACACCCAGCGACGTTGCCGCGGCGACCTCGCGGTAGTACTCGAACAGACCGGCTGGATCGGGTGTGCCGTAGTACGGCGGTAGGACCAGGATGCCGTCGGCACCCGCGGCCTCGGCGCCGCGGGCAAGCTCGGCACCGACCCGCGGGCCGAAGCCCACGCTGGCAATGACAGGAATGCGGCCGCCGATCGCCTCGACCGTCGCGCGAGCAACGTCCAGGCATTCGGCAGGTGAAAGACCAAAGAGCTCGCCCGTCCCGCTGGGGGCGACTACGGCGTCGATCCCGGCATCAGGCAGCCATTGCGCGTTGGCGCGCACAGCATCGAGGTCGACGCTTCCATCGGCGGCGTAAGGGGTGATCGGAAACGCGAGCACGCCCCGCACGCGCGCTTTGAACAGCTCGGACTGCGTCATCGCACCCAAGTGTATGCTCGGCCTGCAGATTTGCCAAGTCCGTGCAAGAACACTTGCAGGATTTGGCGAAGAAGCGTACTCTGCGTGCATTCATCCCGTGCGTGTCCTGCGTGCGGGATCACTTCGGGGAGGGCCCTGTGAGCTTGGACCAGTCAATGCCCCGTTCGGTGGCGACCCGCCGCACCTTCGTCAAGCTGCTTGGCCTTGCAGCCGGCGCCGGCCTTCTGGCGGCCTGTTCGCCGTCGGCGCCCGTGCAGCCCACCGCCGCGCCAGCCGCGGCCGCCAAGCCAACCACGGCGCCTGCTGCGCCAGCCGCGACGACTGCGCCGGCCGCGCCAGCCGCAACCACCGCACCTGCTGCCGCCGCGCCAACCACAGCGCCCAAGCCCGCGGCGGTGGCGCCGACCAAGTTCAACGAGGCGCCGCAGCTGGCGCAACTGGTCAAGGATGGCAAGCTGCCCGAGCTGGCCAAACGCCTGCCTGAGAGCCCGCTCGTGGTCCAGCCGATCGAAGAGGTCGGACAATACGGCGGCACGTGGCGTGGCGCGTTCACCGGCGTGGCCGATTTCCACGCCTATGGGCGCAATGTGTACGAGGCGATGCTGCGCTGGCCACGCGACCCGAAGCAGGCGATTGGCCCGGGCCTGGCCGAAAAATACGATTTCGCGCCCGACGGCAAGACCCTCACCCTGACGCTGCGCAAGGGCCTCAAGTGGTCGGACGGCGAGCCATTCACTACCGACGACGTCCTGTTCTGGTGGAACGACATCGCGCTGAACAAGGACCTCTCGCCATCGCCGCCGTCGGAATGGGTCCAGAACGGCGAGCCGATGAAGGTCGAGAAGATCAGCCCCGAGCAGGTCAAGCTCAGCTTCGCGGCGCCGAACGGCATCGCGCTGCAGATGTTGGCCTTCCACGGCAATCAGTGGCCGCTCAACTTCGAGCGCTTCGGCTTCTACGCGCCGGCGCACTACTTGAAGCAATTCCATCCCAAGTACACGCCCAGCATTGCCGACTACAAACAGTTCAACGCCATGGCCGACGACCTGAATCCCGAGCGGCCGTCGATGACTTCGTGGCGAGTGACGTCGTGGAAGGCGGGCGATCGCGCGATTATTGCCTCGCGCAACCCGTATTACTGGAAGGTTGACCCGCAAGGCAATCAACTGCCCTATATCGACGAGCTACGTATCGAGCTTGTTGAGAACAAAGAAGCGCTCAATGTCAAGGCGATTAACGGCGAGATCGATATGCAGTTCCGCAACATCGATATCGCCAAGTTCACGCTCTTACAAGAGAATAAGGCGCGCGGTGATTACCGCATCCTGCGCTGGCCAGACGCAAACGGCTCGCAAGTGGCGTTCTTCCTCAACCAGACCTACGACAATGCCGATCTGCGCGCCGCCTTCCGCGACCTCAAGTTCCGCCAGGCGCTGTCGATGGCGATCAATCGCAAGCGCATCAACGAGGTCAATTACTTCGGCCTGGGCAAAGAGCGCAATGCCGTCCTGATCCCTGACTCGCGCTACTACGTACCCGAGACCGAGCAGCAATTTGCGCAGTACGACCCGGCCAAGGCGGGCGCATTGCTCGACGAAGCCGGCTACAAGAAGGGCGCCGATGGCATTCGCACCCTTCCTGGCGGGCAGCCCTTGGAGCTGACGATCGAGACGTACCAGACCTCGGGCGCCGCGTTCGACACGATCGATCAGGTGCGCAAGGACTGGGAAGGCATTGGCCTCAAGGCAGTCGTCAAGTCGTCGCAGCGCGAGTCGTACTGGCCGCGCGCTTTGGACAACGACGTGGCCGTCGCGGTGTGGGGCACGGATCGGGCTCTGGAGCCGTTCGTCGACCCGATCTACATGCTGCCGTACGACAACCGCTCGTGGTTTGCACCACGTGTGGGCGACTGGTACTCATCGCGCGGCGCGAACCCCAAAGGCCAGAAACCTGACGGCGACCTCGCTAAAGCGCTGGACCTCTTTGACCAATTGAAGGCGACGACGGACCCAGCGAAGCAAGTCGAGCTTGGCAAACAGATTGTGAAATTGGAAGCTGACAATCTGTGGACCATCGGCACCGTTGGGGCGGTGCCCTCCATCGTGGTGGTCAAGAACAACTTCCGGAACGTGCCAGAGAATGCCGTCACGGACTGGATCTTCATGAGTCCGGGCAATTTGGATCCGTCTCAATTCTTCTTCAAAAAGTAAGTCGGTCTGTTCATATGCCTCTTTGGGTCGGGGGAGCCTGCGGCCCCCCGCCGCCAGTCGCTGCTCCGCTCGTTCCTCGCTGCGCGCTCCTTCCCGCGGCGACCCCCCGCAGCAGGGGCTATTCGCCAATGGGCAGCCCGCGGCAAGCCCAGCACGCGCGGGGTCAGCGCGTCTCGGCCTTCGGCCCCATCGCCGCAGGTCGGCGGGGCTCGGCCCTCAGGCTCAGCACGCGCGGGCATTGGTGTGGCTCGGCCCTCGGGCTGCATGGCCGCAGGTCGGCGTCTCGGCCCTCAGGCTCAGCATTGGCCAGTCTCGGCCCTCGGGCTGCATGGCAGTAGGTTGGCACCTCGGCCGTCAGGCTGTGCGGCCGCATGCGGGCGCTGTACACACATATGTTATTGGCCGCGCGGTTGCGGGGGGTCGCCGCGGGAAGGAGCGCATAGCGAGCTGGCGAGCGGAGCAGCGACTGGCGGCGGCGGGCTGCAAGTGCACCCCGCGGAGCGAATCAGAGCGTGGGCTCCCCCGACCCGGCAAAGCGAAATGGCGCGATGCTGAATTACATCATTAGAAGACTGCTGGCGATGATCC
>DASXRR010000318.1:0-1806 GCA_036506475.1 Chloroflexota bacterium | reverse complement strand
GGCTTGCCTGTCGTCGACTTTCTGAGCGTCCTGCGCCGCGACCTACGGCTTGACCCCGAGGCAGTGGCCGCTGGGATCGAGTCAACGTTTGGCTATCCATGCTTTGTCAAGCCCGCCAACCTCGGTTCCAGCGTCGGCGTCAGCAAAGCCCGCGATGGTGAGGAGCTGCGCCAGGCGCTCGAGGTGGCGGCACACTATGACGCCAAACTCCTCGTCGAACGCGGCGTCGATGCGCGTGAGCTCGAGGTCGGCGTGCTGGGCAATCATGACCCGATTGCCTCGGTCGTCGGCGAGATCGTGCCCGGCGCGGAGTTCTACGACTACCGCGCCAAGTATCTCGACACCGGCTCGGCGGCGATCATTCCCGCCGATGTACCCAACGACGTGGCCGAGGAGGTCCAGCGCCTGGCGATCACGGCCTTCAAGGCGGTCGACGCAGCCGGCCTGGCCCGCGTCGACTTTTTCCTCGAGCGCGGCTCGGGCACGCTGTACCTGAACGAGATCAACACCATGCCCGGCTTCACCGAGATCAGCATGTATCCCAAGCTGTGGCAGGCCAGCGGGCTGAGCTTCGCCGAGCTCGTGGCGCGCATCGCCGAGCTCGCCCTGGAGCGCTTCGACGAGCGCTCCGAAAACCAGACCTCGTACCGGCCCGACTGAGCGCCGTAAATGCCCGTACCGCGGGTGAACATAATGGGAGTGGCGGTATGAGAGCGGTACGCGTGCTGCTGGCAGGCGGTGGCTCGGGCGGCTCCGCTACGCCAGTCCTGGCCGTCGCGCAGGCGCTCCGACGACGCCAACCTTATACCGAGTTCCTGTATGTCGGTACGCGCGACGGCCCCGAGGCAGCCCTGGCCGAGGCGCAGGAGCTACCGTTCGCAGGCATCGCCACCGGCAAGCTGCGCCGCTACTGGGACGTCCAGAACTTCGTCGATCCGCTTCGAGTCGCACTCGGCCTCGGCCAGGCGTATGGCCTGGCGCGTCAGTTTCGACCCCAGGTCGCGTTCGCCGCGGGCGGCTTTGGCGCCGTCCCACCGATCGTCGCGGCCCGCCTGGCTGGTGCACGCGTGCTGATTCATCAGCAGGACGTCACGCCTGGCCTGGCCAATCGCATCCTCGTGCCGTGGGCGCAGCGCATCACGGTGTCGCTGCCTTCGTCGCTGGCGCATTTCCCTCGAGGCAGGACGACTGTCAGCGGCAACCCCGTGCGTCAGGAAATCCTGGCAGCTGATTCCTCGGCGGCCTACGCGGCGCTGTCACTGGACCCGGCGCTGCCGCTGGTCGTGGTGACCGGCGGTGGTACCGGCGCGCTCGGCCTCAACCGCCTCATCGCCGCCGCTGCGCCACGACTGATCGAGTCCGTCCAGGTCGTCCACCTGACGGGCCGTGGCCGCGGCGTGCCGGCCGCGACGGACTCACCGCGCTACCAGGCGCGCGAGTTCCTGATCGACGAGATGCCCGATACGCTGGCGGCCGCGACGGTGGTCGTCAGTCGCGCAGGCATGGGCACGCTGACCGAGCTCGCCGCGCTAGGCAAGCCGACGATCGTCATACCGCTGCCCGGCTCGCACCAATGGGCCAATGCGCACGCCTTTGCGCGCCTGGGGGCGATCGAAGTGGCCGATCAAGACGCGCTCACGCCGGCCACGCTCGCCGAGCGCATTCTGGGCCTGATCGGCGACGCCGCGCGCCGCGAAGCGCTGTCGATCGCACTGGGCCGCAGCATGCCGCGCGACGCCGCGGAGCGCATCGCCGACGCGTTATTAGCATTGTCATCCTGAGGCGAGGCACGAGCACGAAGGATCC
>DASXRR010000317.1:0-8473 GCA_036506475.1 Chloroflexota bacterium | reverse complement strand
GCCACAGCCCTCGACCAGATCAAAGAAGACCTCGCCCGGCGCGGCATCGAGATCTTCGACTTCGGCGTGGGCGACCCCGTCGAGCCGACACCGCCGTTCATCCGCCAGGCGTTGATCGATGCGCTCGATCCGGTCTCGCAGTACCCGACCGTCGTCGGCCAGCAGCGCCTGCGCGCAGCGATCGCCGGTTGGGCGCAGCGCCGGCTCGACGTCACGCTCGATCCCGCAACGCAGGTGCTGCCTGCATCCGGCTCCAAGGAAGCGATTTTCCATCTGCCGCTGGCCGTCCTCGGCCCTGACGAGAAGCGCCGCCGCATCGTCTATCCGTCGCCCAGCTATCCCGTCTATGACGGCTCGGCCCGCTTCGCCAACGCCATTCCGCACCCCGTCGTGCTGCGTGAGGACAATGGCTTTCGGCTCGATCTGCGCGCCCTCGGCCACAGAGTCCTCGAGCAGGTACGCATTGCCTGGCTGAATTACCCACACAATCCGACCGGCGCGAGCGTCGATGTGGCCTATCTGCGCGAGCAGGTCGCGGTCGCGCGCGAATACGACATCCTGTTGTGCGGCGACGATTGTTATCTCGATCTCTACTTCGACGAGTCCAGCCCGCCGCCCGGACTGCTGCAAGTTACCCAGACCGGCGTGCTCAGCTTCGGCTCGTTGAGTAAACGCTCGGGCATGACCGGCTATCGCAGTGGCTATATCGCCGGCGATCCCGCGACCATCGCGCTGCTGAAGAAGGCGCGACCGAATTTCGGCGTGGCCTCGCAGAACTTCGTCCAGGCCGCGGCCACAGCCGCCTGGTCGGACGACGCCCACACCGCCGAGCGCCGTGCCATCTTCCGTGCCAAGCGCGATCGCCTCAGCGCGTTCTTCGAGCGCGCCGGGTACACGGTCACCGGCAGTGCGGGGGCCATCTACCTGTGGATCCGCGTTCCGCCGGGCAATCCCGACGCGTTCTTCGCTCGCCTGCTCGACAAAGGCATCGTCGTCAGCCCCGGCGAGTCGTTCGGCGAAGGCGGCGAAGGCTACTTCCGAGTGGCACTCGTGCCGACCCTCGAGCAGATCGACCGCGCGCTCGCGGTCTGGGAGACAATCAGCCTGTGACCACGACCGCTAGCGATCTGCGCACCACCATCGAGTCGACGTTCGCCGATCCGTCGCGCCTCGAACATGCCGAAAACCGCGAAGCCGTCGAGGCGACTATTGCTGCACTCGATCGTGGCGAGCTGCGCCTCGCCGAGCCAGCGCCGGGTGACTGGATCGTGCACAGCTGGGTGCAGCAGGCGATCCTGCTCTACTTCCGCGTGCGCCAGCTCGAGACGTGGCACGTCGGCCCGTTCGAGTATCACGACAAACTGCCGCTCAAACACGACTACGCGCGTCTCGGCGTGCGCGTCGTGCCGCCGGCGGTAGCGCGCTTCGGCAGCTTCCTCGAGCCGGGCGTGATCATGATGCCCAGCTACGTCAACATCGGTGCGCGCGTTGGCTCGGGCACGATGGTCGATACGTGGGCCACGGTCGGTAGCGGCGCGCAGATCGGACGCGATGTGCACCTGGCGGGTGGCGTAGGCATCGGCGGGGTGCTCGAGCCGCCCGGGGCGCGGCCGGTCATCGTCGAGGACGGCGCATTCATCGGCTCACGTTGCATCGTCACTGAGGGTGTGCTGATCGAGCAGGGCGCAGTGCTCGGCGCGCAGGTGTGCCTGACCTCGAGTACGCCGATCGTCGACGTGACCGGCGCTGAGCCGGTCACGCTGCACGGCCGGGTACCGGCTCGCTCGGTGGTCGTGCCCGGTAGTCGTCCCAAAGAGTTCGCGGCGGGCGTTTTTCAGGTCAACTGTGCACTCATCATTGGTCAGCGCAAACAGTCGACGGACGAAAAGACCTCGCTCAACGACGCCCTGCGCGACTTTGGGGTCAGTACCTGAGTCGACCCTGCGAGCCGAACCTCAACAAACGGTCGCGCCGCGTAGTGATGGCGTCTTGAGGTCGGTGCCTGGGGCCCGCCGCCCTTACAATTTTGCGCCATGAGCATGAACGGCGACGGTCGCGCGGCGGGAGTCGAACGCGCGCTGCTGCTTGCCGTCGACTCTGGCACGGCGCCGTGGACCGTCGAGGAGTCACTCGACGAGCTCGAAGAGCTCACCCGCACGGCTGGCGCGGAGGTCGTCGGGCGCCTGTCGCAACGGCTCGAGCATCCCGATCCGCGCACCTATCTCGGCCGCGGCAAGCTCGGCGAAGCGCGCGACCTGGCCAATGCCACCGGCGCCGACGTGGTCATCGTCGACGATGAGCTGGCGCCGAATGCCCAGAAAGCCGTCGAAGAGCTGCTGGGCAAGCGCGTCGTCGATCGTACGTTGCTGATCCTGGACATCTTCGCCCAGCGCGCGCGCACCCACGAGGGCCGAGTCCAGGTCGACCTGGCGCGGCTCGAATACTTGCTGCCGCGCCTGACCCGCGCGTGGACGCACCTCGAACGTCAGTCAGGCCGCATCGGCATGGGCGGCTCGGCGATGCGCGGCCCTGGTGAGACGCAAATCGAGATTGACCGTCGCCTGATCCGCACGCGCATCAGTGCCCTCAAACGCGACATCGAAAGCATTCGCGTCCATCGTTCGGCGCATCGCACCGCGCGCGAACGCGCCGGCGTGCCCGTGGTTGCCGTGATCGGCTACACCAACGCCGGCAAAAGCACGCTGTTCAATCGGCTGACCCAGGCAGGTGCGCTGGCCGAGGACAAGTTGTTCGCGACCCTCGATCCGCTCACGCGCAAGGTCGAGCTACCCGGCGGCCAGGAGGTGCTGCTATCCGACACGGTCGGCTTCATCGCCAAGCTGCCGACCGGTCTGGTCGCCGCGTTTCGCGCGACCTTAGAAGAGCTGGAAGGAGCGGACCTGCTGTTGCACGTGCTCGACATCAGCTCACCGCGCGCGGTGGAGCGGGCCGAGGTCGTGCGCAGCGTGCTCGAGGAGCTCAACGTGGGCGATCGGCCGATGCTCACGGTCATGAACAAGGCCGACCTGCTCGGCGACTCGGCCGAAGAGGTCGAGCGCAGCGTCGACGACGCCCGCGCAGCTGACACGGTGGTCGTGTCCGCCCAGCGCGGCTGGAACATCGACGAGCTCCAGGAGCGCATCGAGACGATGCTCGAACGCGGCTACCTGCGTCTGCGCGTGCGCATCCCGTACGACCAGACGCAGCTGGTCGATCTGTTCCATCGCAAAGGCACGATCGCCACCGAACGCCACACCGAAAGCGGCACGCTGATCACCGGCTCGCTGCCGGCGCGCTACACCGCGCCCTTCCGGCGGTACGCCGTCCGCTAGTCTAGAAGGCCCTGCTTAGTATCCTGAGCATCTGCTCAGTATCGTAAGCAACGCTCAGGATAATGAGCGGACCACGAGCGTGCCCGCGCGCACCTCGTGTAGCGCCGCAACATCGCCCGCTATCCCGAGCCGGAGCGCACCACCAATGTGCCGGCGAGCATGTCGTGCAGAGCCTGTTTGCGGTCCGTCCAGGCTACCATCAGGTAGCCAATCAGCAACGTCAGCGTCGACAGCCACTTGCCCAGCGTGCGCGCGAGGGCGCGCATGAATGAGATGCGCTGGCCGTGCAGGTCGGTCACCTTGATGCCCAGGGCGCGCTTGCCGAAGGTCGCCTGGGCCTCCGAGCTTTCCTGGGTCGGGTAGTACAGGACGCCGATCAGAAAGCCGACGACGTACGAAATCGCCCTCAGTGTGTTGTCGCCGACGTTGGCGATGGCCAGCCCGACCCCGAGGATCGCGCCGATCACGAAGCTGATGACGTACACGATGATGCCGTCCAGGAACGCGGCCGCGAAACGGCGCCAGAATCCCGCATAGAGGACTGGCCCGGCGTGCGCGGCATCCATCGCGCCCACGTTCGACGCCAGATAGCCTGGCCGTACGCTCGGCTCGGCCCCAGCCACGGCCGCGGTCGCTACCGACGAGCCGGCCGGCGACAGGCTCGTGCCACACGCGCGACAGAAGCGCGCATCGTCAGCCGCGCTCGCACCGCACTGGGGGCAATACACGCGGGCGCCGTAGCTGCAAGGCGCGTGCCGGATGGCACGAACAGGCGCAATCGGCTTGCACCCGACCCAAACGCGTTCGTCGGCTAGAATCGAGGCCGCAGCCTCAATGGAGAGGAGCACCGAGCACGTATGACTCAGCCCAATCTGAGTCCCGTCGGCCCCATGTCTTCGAGTCCCGTCGGCGGCACCGCCCTCATCGAGCGTTCGCCATGGGAGATGGCCCTTCAGCAGTACGACCGTGCCGCTGACAAGCTGAACCTCGGCCCGGCCGTGCGCGAGGTGCTGCGTCACCCGAAGCGCGAGGTGACCGTGCACTTCCCTGTCCAGCTCGACGACGGCTCGACACGCGTCTTTACCGGCTACCGGGTGTGGCACAACGTCACCCGCGGCCCAGCCAAAGGCGGCATCCGCTTCCATCTGCAGACCGACCTGGACGAGGTGCGTGCCCTGGCGATGTGGATGACCTGGAAGTGCGCGTGCGTGAAGATTCCGTATGGCGGCGCCAAGGGTGGCGTCACCTGCGATCCCAAGACGCTGTCACTGCGCGAGCTGGAGCGGCTGACGCGGCGGTTCACGACCGAGCTGGGCGACATGATCGGTCCCGACAGCGACATCCCCGCGCCGGACGTCAACACCAACGCCCAGGTCATGGCGTGGATGATGGACACCTACTCGATGCACCGCGGTTATTCGGTGCCCGGGGTGGTCACCGGTAAGCCGGTCAGCATCGGCGGCAGCGAGGGTCGTAGCGAAGCGACCGGTCGCGGCACGGTGTACACGATCCAGGAAGCGGCGAAGGCGCTCGACCTCGAGATCAACGGTGCGCGCGTAGCGGTCCAGGGCTTCGGCAACGCCGGCGGCGGCGCGGCCCGCTTCATGGGCGAGCTGGGCGCGAAAGTCATCGCGGTCAGCGACACGAAGGGCGGCGTGTTCGATCCAGAGGGCCTCGACCTCGCGCTCGTTACTCGACATAAACAAGAAACTGGCTCGGTGATCGATGCGCCGCGCACGCGGCCCGTCAGCAACGCCGAGCTGCTCGAGCTCGAGTGCGACGTGCTCATCCCGGCCGCCCTCGAGAGCGTCATCACCGAGCGCAACGCGGGGCGGATTCAGGCGCGCATTGTCGCCGAGGCGGCCAATGGGCCGACCACACCCGAAGCTGACGATCTGCTGCGCGCTCGGGGCGTGGTGGTCATCCCGGACGTGCTGTGCAACGCCGGTGGGGTGACGGTGAGCTACTTCGAGTGGGTGCAGGACCGCGAGGAGTTCTTCTGGTCGATCGACGAGATCAATGCCCGACTGCGTCGGGTGATGGTGCGCGCATTTGAGGACGTGCATCGCACGTCGATCGAGCACGACGTCGACATGCGCCTGGCTGCGTACATGCTGGCGGTCAGTCGCGTCGCCGAGGCCACGCTGACGCGCGGCATCTACCCCTAGACGTTCGGTCCGCGGGTCATCTCGGCGCCGCTATAGCTGCACACCGGTGCGTTGTTGACCTGGCCGTCCAGGGATCTCGGCCGACGGCAACGCTGAGCCATGTGCCGCCCTCGGCGCGGCATCGATACCGCCGCTGGCCGCGGCCGTGCCAAGCGCAGTGCTGTCTGTCCAACGATGATCCACGCCGGGATCATCGAGGCTGGGCAGGTGCTCCGTGGCCTGGTGCTTCATCCCGCCACAACGATGCGCCGCAGCGCCGTCGCAGGCAGATGGCTCCTCGCGTTGGTCCTGTCGGCGCTCCTCACACGCCTACGCACATCGCGGCTTGGACTGATGACCGCTTCGCGCCGGTGCGCGCCATTGCAGCAGCCAGTATCGTGCGGGGACCAATCTCGTTGGTCGTTTCTGCCGCGGCCCTGTACGCGATCGGGCGACTTTTCGGTGGCCGCCGAGGACGCGTCGCGGCCCTGGCGACGACCCTTGCCGTGGCGGGCGTACCCCTGACGCTGTGGCAGCTCGTCGCGCTGGCGCTCAGTCCGCTCGTCGCTTGGCTAGCTCCGCTCAGCCCGGCCCTTCTGGCCGTGACCAAAGCCCCGGACGCATCGACGCTCGTCCTGGTTGTCATTGCGATCCGCGAGAGTCTGGCTCTCACAACCGCGCGCGTCGCGCTAACGCTGGCTAGCCGTTCTTGTTCGTGCTCGTAACGGGCACCTGCACGCTGGTGTCGAAGCTGACGTTCAGGCGCGGCTAACTGCCTGGCCGGCTTCACCCGAGGACGTCGGCACCTGCGACAGCGCCGACCAGGCGCACGAGCTCGGCAACACCGTGTGGCGCCAGCAACACCGCGCTGTGCGAAGCGGAGTCGTCGAGCGCGCTGAGGGTCACGTTGACCGTGGCCGTGGCTCGAGCCGACGCATCGCCGCCGTTGGGTGCCGCGAGTTCCGGCACGTGCTGCGTCCAGGGGTCGAGGAGCAAGTCTTCGGGATTGGCGACCGCGAATACCTGCACACCGCGTTCGAGTAGCGATGCCACACGCCCGGACAACATGCTCGGCCACGATGGGTTGACGTAACGTTGAACCGAGTCATTTGCCGCTGGGCAGGGGCCCAACCACAGGTCGGCGATCACCGCGCGCTGGAACCTGGTCAGTCCGCCGAGCGGGCTGTCGACGGTGATGACGCGCCTGATGAACGGCTGGGCCAGCTCGCCACGCCCGTTGAGCGCAGATGCCGCATCGAGCGCGACCACACCGCCCATCGAGTGACCGACCAGGACGACGCTATCGGCGGCGCCACTGTCGCGCAGTTGGCGGACCATCTCGGCCAACTGATTGGCGCTCGCGGCCAGCGGCTGACAGGTGTTGCCGTCCGCATAGTCGAAGGTCAGCAGGTCGTTCTGGCCGTAGCCGGCGCGGGCGCCAAGCTCCCGCGCGAGGGGTCCAAACGTCAGCGCGTTCGTTGCCGGGCTGGAACCGAGTCCGCCGACAAATACCACGCGCACGCGTTCCGCCTGCGCGCGCGTCTCAGCTGGCGTGCCGGCCAACGCCAGGCAGCCGATTCCCAGCACCAGCACCAGCGCGCGCAAAGCTCGAACGACCACGGCGCGCAGTCTAGTCGACCGCCTAGCGCTACCCAACAATGAAGCACGTCAGACCTGGCTGCCGCCGCCGCTTGGTTTTTCTGGCAGCGATTGGTGCCGCGCCGCACGCTCGGACCGTCCTTAGCCCGCTGCCGCGAACCCACGCATTCCACTGGCGCCGAAGGGCCATTCGTGCGAGCCGGGAGGTCGGATGATGAACACCAGCCAGTCCTTGCCCGGCACCGACCGGCCACCGTGGCCGGCCGACGGTCAGTTGCTTAGCACTCTTTGACCGCCGTTTGACGAGCAGCGGCGCGGCGCTCAGGCCGCGTCGTGCCGCTGCGCCGGCTCGACCTGCAGCTTGAAGTCGAGCACGTCGCCACCATGCCACGCCACCTCGAGTGGCCGGCCGCTCGTGCGCAGCAGATGCAACAGCGGCGCGTTATCGAAGAGCACGTAGCCGTCGAGCACATGCAGCCGCCGCCGATGCGCTTCGTGCAGCAGCTCAGCCAGCAGCCGTCGCCCGAGTCCGAGCTGCTGATAGGCGTCCTCGACCAGCAGCGACAGCTCGGCTGTGCCATCCTCGTCGTCGGCGTGGAAGCGCCCGACCGCGACGATGCGGGCATCGTCCGCGCGGCCTGTGACGAGCGCGATCGCCACGCGACGCACCTGGTCGACACTCGCCAGCACCAGCGCCTCAGCGGGGCTGCACTGCGCCCGCGGCCGCAGGAACCGTCGCCGGATCGTCTCCGGCGACAGGCGCGTGCATAGGTCGACCAGCCGTGGCGCGTCGGCGGCGCGCAACGGGCGCACGAAGAGTCGACGGCCATCGGCCAGCTGGTGGAACAGGCGCACGTCCATACCGAGATCAACACCATCGCACGGCAAATGGTTTCCCGCGACCGCCGGCGGGCGGGGTTGCACCTGGCCAGATGACCCGTTTTTCGCCACGTCTTTGGCCAGCGAACGCCACGCGCGCGGCACCGCCCGGCTCGAGCGTCGCCCAATCCCCCCAGCGACGGTCCCGTGCGCGTTCGTCAACGGTCTCATGCGCGGGTCATGCCAGGCGCCCCGGAGAAGCCCTTCCAGGCCGACCCCAAGATGCGAACCGCGCCGCGCCGACGACTTCGTCCCCAAGCGAGCTGCCCGGCTGACTCGCGCACCCCGCCCAAACGCGCGGCCCGCAACGCACCCCGACGGTCGGTCGCCAACCTTCTTGTCAGATATAATCCATCATATGTCTGACAAGATCTGGTCAGACACACGCGGCTGACGGGCGGCCTGGCCGGTTCCCACCCCCACCACCAGCGCAACCCCGCCTCGGCGCCGGCTGTGCTCGGGCACCCCACCGCCCGCTCGCAGCGAATGTCATGCTCAGCCGCAAGACGCGTCTTG
>DASXRR010000316.1:0-10516 GCA_036506475.1 Chloroflexota bacterium | reverse complement strand
GCCTCGAGCAGATTCCTGACCAGGATGAGCTGGAGGCCCGCCGCGGCCCCGCCAAGGACCTGGAGCAGGGCGACCACCGTGAACACGCGCGGCGATGAGCTCCACAGCAGCTTGACCGACGCCCAAACCAGCCGCGGCAGCTGGCGCCACGGCCGCTCCTTGACCGGTCCCCAGAGGTCGTAGACGGTCTGCTTCTTCGGCGCCTTGGGCGGCTCGTCAGATTGCGCCTGGCCGGTGGCAGATTGATCCGCGGCCTGCTCGACGGGCACACGCCATTCTGCGCCATAGCTTGCGTGACTGCACGCTCGCGCGCTGCAACCGCGCGCCGGGGCGCGGGTGTTGTATGGCATGCTGAACCGCTCTTGACGCTGGTCGCACTACCGCCACCGCTGGATATTGGCAGCTCGCTCGAGCTGTTCAGGCGCTCGGGCGATGATCTGGTCGATCGTTGGGATGGCGCGCGGCTGGTGCGGGTGCTGGACACAGCGCGTGGGGCGGTACCGTTCGTCGCGGTCCGCACTGGCACATTGGCGGCGCCGGCGTTCGATGTTGAGCCATGCGACGCGGGCGTTGTGGCGGCAGTGGCTGAGACGTTCGTCGCAGCCCCGCCCGAGTACCAGCAGCTCCTCGAGTCCGACGCGGTGCTACGCACGCTGGATGCGCGGTTTCCGGGTGTTCGCCAGATCCGACAGCTCGACCTGTTCACGGCCTTGATCCGTTGCATCAGCGCGCAGCAAGTCAATCTGCGCTGGGCGGTCACTACGCGGCGCCGCCTCGCGGAAGGGTTCGGCACGCGGTACGAGATTCAGGGGCACACCGTGTATCACCTGGAGCCGGCGCGACTGGCGGATATCAAGCCCGAGGCGATTCGGGCGCTGCAGTTCACCACGAGCAAGTCAGAGTTCATCGTGGCCGTGGCGCGGGCGCTGGCCGACGGCCAGGTCAGCCTGGACGGGCTGCGGGGCATGCCCGAAGAGGAGGTCATTGCTACGCTGACCGCGATCAGGGGCATCGGACGCTGGAGCGCCGAGTGGGTGCTGGCGCGCACGCTCGGTCGCGCGGTGGTTGTGGCCGGCGATCTGGGCGTGCGCAAGGCGGTCGGGCTGGCCTATCTCGGCACGCCGTTACCAACCGAGGCACAGGTGCGTCAGGCGACGCAGCACTGGGGGGCGTCGGCCGGCACCGCCCAGGCGCTGCTGCTGCACGCCCTGGGCGAGGGCGCGCTGGCCAGTGGTTAGTGGTTAGCGGTTAGCGGTTAGCGGTTAGAGATTGCGGCAACGCCGGTGGTCGGCCTAGCGCGTCGGCGGCATTACAGGCGATAGTTGCTCGGCGGTTCGCTGGGAGCGCCGATCAGGCGGCGGCTCCGTGCCCGTCGCCAAGCCCTGCCTGCTGTTCAAAGAAGCAGCCGGCTGGCGCCTGGCCTGGATGTGAGCTACAGCGCCGCCTGAATCGCGCGCTGGGTCTCGCGCATCGCCGACTCGCTCGCGTAGGGATGGCGAATCCACTGGAAGGTCTTGCCAAATAGCCCGTCGTTCTTGCGTCGCGGCACGACGTGCACGTGCAGGTGCGGGACGCTCTGGCTGATGCGAATGTTCAGCGCGACGAAGCTGCCATCCGCGTGCATCGCCTGTTCTACTGCGCGTGCCAGCCGCTGGACGATCGTGAAATATGGCCCGACCTGGTCGGACAGTAGATCGCCGAGCGTTTCGATGTGCGCTTTAGGCACGACCAGCACATGGCCAGGCATGAGCGGCGCCCGATCCAAAAAGGCCATGCTCGCGTCGTCCTGGTAGACGACACACGCCTCGAGGGTGCCCGCCACGATGTCACAGAAGACACAACGCGCCACCCGATGATCGTAGTAGTAGTCGCCGCCGCGCGCCGCGCCGCAGGCACGTGAACTAGAACCGAGGCCACTTCGCGGTAACACCGCCACGGCCAGAATGAGGAACACACTGCCGGCAAGGGCGAGCTGAATCCGGCGCGCCATAGGGGGCGCGGATGATAGCCCTCAGCGGTCGCGCCTACCAGCCGCTCGGGTTTGGATGAGTGCCGAGAGGACGTTGCCGCCGCCGATGAGCAGGGAGCCGGCCAGGACACCTACGGCCAGGCGCGTGGCGGCGCGGCTCAGGGCCTGTGTGTTCTGGTCCAGGTGTTCGAGGTCGAGGCGCACCGTCAAGCGATCATCGGCCAATTTGGCCAGGATGTGGTCCATGCGCCGCGGCGAGTTCTCGAACAGGTGCTTCATGTCCAGCACCCAGGCGAAGACGCGGCCAGGCGACAGCTGATCGCCGACGCGACGGACCATCACGTCGAGCATGTAGTTGCGGATCAGCTCGACCGGATCGAGCTGTGGCGAGAGCACGCTGATCGCGCCGTCGAGATTGAGCATGGTTTTGCCGAGCAGCGTCATCGACGTCGGCACCGGCACATTGTTCGAGTACGCCAGGCGTGTCAGATCGAGCAGCGCCGAACCGAGGCCCATTCGTCCGCCGCTCATGTCGTGATAGCGGCTGACCAGGCCGCAGATGTCCTGGGTGAAGCTATGCCGATCGAGCCCACCGGGCTGTTCGATCATGTCCAGGTAAGTCTCGGCAACGCGCTCGCCGAGCCGCTCCGAAAAGGCCAGCAAGAACAGGATCATCTTGTCCTTCTGACCCGCGTCGAAGCGGCCGACCATGCCGAAGTCCATGAGCGCCAGCCGACCGTCGTCGGTGAGCAAAATGTTGCCGGGGTGCGGATCGCAATGAAATACGCCGTCGATGGCGATCTGCTTCATGTACGCCGACAACAGATCCCGGGCGATGGCCTGGGTATCGGTAGCTTCGAGGTCGGTGCGCGGCACGTCGGCCAGGTGCCGGCCGCGCATGAACGACAGGGTGAGGACGCGCTGCGAGGTGTACTCCATGAACACGCTAGGCGTACACAGCTTCGGAAAGTCGGCGATCTGGCGACCGATCAGCCGCGTATTCTCCGCTTCGATTCGAAAATCGAGCTCCTGGGTCAAGCTCGTTTCGAGCTCGCGCACCATCTGCAGCAAGCCATAACGCGCGCCGACTTTGGTGTGCTTGGCCGCGAAACGCGCCACCTCACGCAGCACCTCGAGATCGATCTCGATCCGTTGCCGGACGCCCGGCCGCTGGACTTTGACAGCGACTTCGGTACCATCGCGCAGCACCGCGCGGTGCACCTGGGCCATCGACGCCGTCGCCAGTGGCTGCAGGTCGAAGGACTGGAAGAGCTCCTCGACGGGCGCTTGTAGCTCGGCCTGGACGATCTGGACGATGCGCTCGCCCTGCACGGGCACGATCGTGTCCTGTAGGCGAGCCAGCGCACGAATGTAGTCGGCCGGCAGCAGATCGGGTCGCGTCGAGAGCAGCTGGCCGAGCTTGATGAAGCACGGCCCGAGCTCTTCGAGCGCGCTGGCGAGCTGAACGCCGTGATCGTCGTCAGTGTCGGCATGGCCGTTGAGTGACGGCAGCTGATCGAGATCCTCGTCGTGGTGATGGGTCATGCCGAGCTCGGCCACGACGTGGTGCAACTGGTATTTGCGGAAGATTGAGAAGATCTCGAAGTAGCGCTCGGGATGGTGGGAGAAGCGTCGCGTGAGCAGGTTGCCGGTGGCGGCCCGCGCGCTGACATGGTCTTTGAAGTCGGTCATGCGTTTTGCAGCCTTTGCGGACGCGTCCGCGCGAGGTAGACAAGCAGGCGGGCCAGCATGTGCAGTGGCCCGAAGCCAGCGGGCTCGCGCTCGCCGAGGACGATGCTGGCCAAGAGCTGGCGCAGCTCTGGTCGACGGTTCGCCAGGGGCACCAGGTGATTCAGCAGGACAGGCTGGCAGTACCAATCGCGCACCTGCTCGCTGAAGCGGAAGATCTTGCCGAACCGGGCATGCAACGCCTGGTGATAGGCCAGCGGCTGGTCGATGAAGTGCGCCGCGATCTGGCCCGATTCGAGCGCGTAATCGATGCCCTCGCCAGTCAGCGGATTGACCAGGCCGGCCGCCTCACCCACGAGAAGGGTCCGCGGCGCGTACGTCGGCGACGTGAGGAAGTCGACGCGTATCGGAAAACCCTTGGGCTTGTCGACGAGGCGCCCCGTCTTGAGCCACGTATCGAAAACTGCCTGGGCCGTGTGCTTGCGCCCCTTGGGCAGGAAGCCAACGCCGACATTGGCCACCTCCTGATTGACGGGGAAGACCCAGCCGTAGCCAGGCTGTGGCACGCCGCCAAACTGGAGCTGGAAACTGCTGCTCGTCGCGGGCAAGTCAGTAACATATGCCCGCGCGGCGAGCATCGCGCGCGGCTGGTGGCGCACGATGCCCGACGCCTTCAGCACGCCCGTCGCAGCGCCCGTGGCAAGCACGGCATGGCGTGCTTCAAAGCTGTGCAACCCGGCGCGGATGATGACCCGATCGGCCTCGGGCTCGACCCGTGTGACCCCTACCCCAGGCTCAAACCGCGCCCCACTCGCGACCGCCCGCTTCAAGATGATGTGGTCCAAGGTCAAACGTCGCACAACCATCGCCGCGGGCGACGACGTGATGCGAGCGGTGGTCTTCTTGCCGTTCGGCGCCACGACTTCGTAACCGTCGATCGGGCAGCCGTGGCCGCTCACCTCGGGCAGGATGCCCATGGCGTCGAGCACGCGCAGGGCGCGCGAAGTCAGCCCGTCGCCGCAGGTCTTGTCTCTCGGAAAGGTGGCTTTGTCGAGCAACAGGACGTCGAGCCCCCGCCGCGCCAGGAAGTGCGCGGTTGCCGAGCCGCCTGGCCCGGCACCCACGATCGCCACGTCGTGCATCGTCGTGTCCGCTTAGCGGACTATTTTCCCGTACTCCACAGCTTGAGTCCCGTCCAGACGTAGAACACGGGATTGACGATGAAGCCGGCCAGCAGCGCCGGGATCACGATTGCCAGGCTGTTCGCGTCGAGCACGATCAGACGCGCCAGGTAGAGCAGGATGAGCAGCGCGGCGCCGAGGTAGCCCACGTAGCCGAGGTACTTGGGGAACTCGGTGCCGCGCCTCATCAGCCAGGCCACGACCCACAAGCTCAGACCTGCGATGCCGAATGTCAGCAGCCCGCGCGGATCGGCGACGTTCGGGATGTCGGGAAAGCCCTGCGTGGGTGGATGGAGCGCGTTGGCCAAGTCGTAGCCGCCGTGCACGACGGAGCCAATGGCACCCGCCAGTCCCAGGAGCAGCGCCCACAGCGCAAACGACCCATCAATGATCTTGAGTCGTTCGTACAGCGCCACGACGACCGCTGTGGTCAGCAGGCCGACGATGAGCAGGAACAACGCCGAGAGCGTGTTGTTCTTGAGAACGACGAACGCCACGGAGTACAGAAAGCCGACGAGCCCGGCGAGGATCGCGGCGAGGCCAGCGAAGCGCGCATAGCTCGTAGACGGCGCCACGACGATCGTGGCAGATGAAGCGGTGGCTGCAGCAGAAGCCATAGTGTGTCTCTTGGAGACCTCCCCCGACAGTACGCGTGCGGCGCCTCAGTAGATCACACCCTGTCAAGGGTGTCGCCCGCGCCCGAGCACAGAGCCGTCCTCGGCAGCGCCCGCTGCGCGGGCTGGCCGCATTACCGCACAACAGTGAACCCCTGATGGGTCAGGACTGGGGCGCCATCGGCCGGCCTGTTACGGCTTGCCGCGGTAGCGAGCGTTATCACGCCGATAGTGGGTCGAGTTGGACGCCCATCAAATTCCGTAAACGGTCTAACCCAAGACGTATGCGGCCTTTGACGGTGCCGATCGGGGCGGCTAGCTGGGTGGCGATTTCGCTGTGGGATAAACCCTTGAAATAGGCCAGCTCGATGGCTTCCTGTTGTTCAGGTGGCAACGTCGATAGCGCCCGCCTTGCGGCCTCGGCATCCACGTTGTTGACGGCTTCGGCGGGGACATCGCTTGTGTCCACGGGGTCGAGGATGTCGCTGAGCGGCTGCGTTGGGCGGCGTTTGCGGGCGCGCAGCATGTCGATGCAACGGTTGCGGACCATGGACAGGATCCAGGTATGCGTCGAGCCACGCGCAGGATCGTAGGTGTGGCCGCTGCGCCAGGCGGCCAAGAAGACCTCCTGGACCGCTTCTTCGGCGTCGCCAAGATTGCCCAACAGGCGATACGCGAGGCCGATGGCCTGACGATGATGTGCGTCGTAGAGCGCCTCCAGGTCAGCCAGCTCAGGAGCGGGCGCCTGGGGCGAGCTCATGACGCGACGACCACGGCCAGGAGCGGCTGACTCGTCGGCGCGGTTGCGCCGCTGGGCCCACGCTCCAGGGTGACTGCGACGGTCGCGCCGCGCGCATCGCTCGAGAGCGGCAGCTTGGCTTCACCGCTCGGCGTGATGCCAGCGGCCACGGGCTGGCGACCCGGCGGGATGATCCACGCCTCGTACACAAACCCCGCTGGCGGTTCGGCCACGCCATGCATCTCGAGCTCGACCGCGCCCGAGCGGCGCACGCTCACCGTCATCGACGCCGGCCCCTGCGCGACGGCGTACGTCCCGACGACCTGGTTCATGAGCGCGTTGTAGCCGGCGTAGGAGAACAGCCCGAGCACCAGTAGCGCCGCCACTGCGCTGGCCCAGACGGAGCGGCGCCAGAACGGCACCACGTTGCTCGGCCGCTGCTGAGGGCGGAGCGGAATCGGCTCGGGCGGGGCGCGCTGCTCAGCGGGCTGAACGACCGCCGCGGCCCGCTCCTGGGCCAGCTCCGAGGCCGCGCGATCCATCAGCCGCCGCTTGAAGTCCGGCGACGGATCCATTTCCGGCGCGGCCAGCGACAGGTTGCCGAGCGTCTCACGATCCACGCGCACGATCAATCTGCACCGTGCGCACTGCTCAGCATGTCGCGCAAAGCGTTCTTCCTCCTCACCGTCGAGGACGCGCAGCGCCGCGAGTCCAGCAAGCTGCTCGAACTCCTCGGAGTGATCGGCGGCGGCGACAGGTGTGGCGGACATGCTTGAGGAAGAATAGACCTTTCCTTTAGAGGACCTGGGGCAATGCCTGGGCGGTGATGACCATCCCGGCGATGACAATGACCAGTGCGCTAGCCACGGGCAGCACGCGCGGCACCCAGCCGCCAGTCAGATTGACGCGCTGGAACCAGACGCGTGCGAACACCAGCAGCAGGCCAAAGCCGACCAGGACACTGGCCAGGCCGGTGCTGAAGGCGACGATCAGCAGCAGGCCGAAGAGCACGCGGTGCGCGGCGATCGTGATCAGCAGCACCATCAACGCTTCGGGGCAGGGCAGCAGGCCACCCGAGACGCCCAGTGCCAACAGGCTGCGCCAGCTGACCTGCTGGGGCACGTCATGGGTGTGCTGACCGGGGCCGTGGCCGTGCTCGTGCCCATGGTCATGGTGATGGTGCGCATGCGCATGCTTGCGTCCGAAGCCGATCGCGGACAGGAGGCGACGGCCAAATAGCCACACGCCGATGGCTACGACCAGCAGTCCGGAGACAATCTCGAGCACTGGATACAGCCGCTCGGGCACGATGTATTGGGACAAAAAGAGAGTTACGAGGCCAAGCGCGTAGACGCCCGCGGTATGGGTCAATGTAACGGTGGCGCCGAGGAACAAGGCGTGGCGCGCCGTACCGCGTGACCCAACGAGGTAGGCGGCGACGACGGTCTTGCCGTGGCCGGGCTGAAGCGCATGCGCCGCGCCGAGCACGACCGCCACGGCCAGCGCAAACAGAATGAAAGCAGGCGTAAGCTCGGCGCCGTTGGCCAGCTCGGCGAAGGCGCTGCGCGTGCGCTCGAAAACCGCTACGCCAGAGCCGCCGAGCACGGGCCGCGCTGCCGCGGCGCCAGGCACGAACGACAGGCGCGCCTCGCGCACGCTGACCGGACTGTTGAGCATGTCCTCGGGGTAGCTGCGCAGCTCGTTGGTCACGTCCTCAGTCGGCACAGTGGTCTGTTGGAGGGTGGTGCCGGCCGCGCCAGGTCGGGCGATGATCTCGCGCCAGCCGAGTCGGGCCGGATCGTTGTCGTCGCGGTACACCACGTCCACGGGGGTGGCCGCGGCTGACGGCAAGTCGGCGGAGTACACCACGTCGAGCCGTAACGTCGGCAGGCCGCCCTGGCCCTGCGGCAGGGACAGCGTCCGGTGCTCCAGGCGCAAGCTCGCCGGCTGACCATTCAGAGTCAGATGCAGGTTCTGGCGCAGCTCCTCGGCGCGCGCATCGGCATAGCGGTCGACGCCTAGATCGAGGCGGGGCTTGTCCTGAAAGGTCGGGATCTCGGCCATGTCGAGCACGTAGACCAGGCGCACCCGGTCGCCGGCGAGCTCGATACGTGTGTAGTGGTTGACGGTGAAGTTGCCCAGTGGGTGCGCACTGACTGCCGTCGGCAGAAGCAGCGCGAGGATCAGAGCAAACGCGGTGGCGAGCCGCTTCATGATTGGCCTCCCGCGCTCGCACAGTGGGCGATCTCGCCCGCGTGGTGCAGCATGGTCGTGTCCTTCGAGCCCAATCGCAGCGCCTGTTGGGCATAGGTCGAGGCTTGCCCGCAGTCGCCCGATTTGAACAGCGCCCAGCCGAGCGCATCGGCCACGTGGACGCTCTTGCGGCGCGACCATTCAGCCTGCGCACGCTCGACGGCGCGCTCGGCGCGACCGTGATCGGCGTCGAAGATCGCCATCTCGAGATCGGTGTCGACGCCGTTGGCGGCGAACAGCTGCGCCTCAACCTCGACCAGCGCTTCCTGCTGCGCGGCGTCCGAGTCGCGGCCAGCGGCACGATAAACGTCCGCCAGCCGAATTACGAACTCTGTCAGGGGGACGCGCTGGGTGACTTCGGTATACAGGCGAATCGCCTGGTCATAGTCGCCTCGGGCGGCTGCCACACGGGCCAGCCCGGCAGCGGCGTATACGTAGCCTGGGTATCGGGCAATCGATTCGGAGTAGGTGGCCTGCGCGCGGTCGAGCTCGCCCGTGCCGAAGTACAGGTTGCCGAGCTGGACGCGCGTCCACTCGGTGTTCTCGGAGCCGCCGGGTGCGGCGTCGACCGCGTCCTGCATCGACAAGATCGCACCGGCGAGGTCGCCATGCAGCTCGCGGGCGTAGGACACCCGAGCGTAGGAGGTCTGGTCGGGCCGCAGATTGACCATCTCCTGGATGGCGCGGATGGCCTCTTCGTAGCGGCCGAGCTCGGTCAGGGCGTCGCCCACGACGCCGTAGCCGGCGGCCTTGTACGGGTTGCTCGCCACCGCGCGCTGGCCATAGTCGAGCGCGTCGCCGAACTGATGGCGGGCGAGCGCGAGGCTGCCCAGGCCGATCAGGGTGTCAGTGTCGTCGGGTGTGGCGCTGAGCGCCTGGTTCAGGATGGCATCGGCTCGACCGTAGAAGGTCGGGTCGCTGGTCTCGCGGGCCCGCTGCAGATAAGCCAGGCCGAGGCGGGTTGCCGCGACAGAGTCGCTGGGCTGCTGGCGGAGTCGTTCCTGGAGGGCGCCGATCTGGCGATCCGTGGCCGAGACGCCGTCGCGGCCCAGATCCTGGGCCGGCGTCGTCGGGGCCACAGTTGGCGCGGCCAGTCGCGACAGGCTCGAGCTGGCCAGGAACGCCGCGGCGAACAGGGCCATGGCGAACGCGACCAGGCCAATCGTCACAGGCCACTTGCGGGTCGAGAGGGTGCTCAGCATCAGTCTCTCCAGGGGACTCCTCAGAAGTAGTTGCGCCAGCGCCGCGGGGCGGAGCTCAGCTCGCCTCCCGCGGCTCTGATCGCGTTGGTTACGGTTGGCCCGTCGGGCTCGTCGCGGTGCCGCCCGAGCGCGAGAAGCCCGAGTATGGCTGCGACAGGTAGGGGAAGGTGCCGTTGAACGGCAGGGTCCCAGCGTTGACGCCATCGCCCAGCACGTTGTTGGGCGCCTTGTTGAAGTCGGCCGTGAACGGCGTCGCACCCGCCACCGCCTGGATGGCAATGTCGACCACGTCGTCTTCGAGGCGTCGACCGTTCGGGTAGCCGGCGTTGTCGCCGCCGAGGATGCCCATGCGATTGCCCTTGCCCAGGCCGGCCGTCGGTGCAACGCCCATGTTCAGGCGCAGCATCTCCG
Organism: Chloroflexota bacterium; assembly: GCA_036506475.1. Taxonomy (GTDB): domain Bacteria; phylum Chloroflexota; class UBA6077; order UBA6077; family CF-72; genus CF-72. The sequence continues at coordinate 458 of DASXRR010000316.1, read as the reverse complement.
AGGCTTGGACATTGGCCGGCTGGTTCAAACCCTGGATACCCGTCAGGAAGATGGCCACCAGGTCATTGCGCGGTGCTTGTGGCGTGGGTACGCCGTACAGCGCCGTGATCAGGCCGGCCAGCTCGGGGTTGAGGACCGCGGGCAGGAACTCCGCGTCGCCCGAGGGGGCGGTCGCGTTGAAGTGATCCTTGACGCCCAGTGGCACGACGACCTCGTTCACCAGCGGGTTACCCAGACGCTCGATCTGGATCCAGTCGCCGGTCTGCGCATCGCCGAAGCCATTGCCGCTGAGCACGCGCGTCTGACGCCGCCAGGTCGTCGCCCACACGCCGATGATGGCGTTCGAGCCGTCAGCCTTGGCCGCCTGACCGTCCGTGGTCAGCTTGGTGATCGGAATCTGGAAGCCGATGGAGTGGACGTTGAAGCCGTTGAACGAGTTCACGCCGTCGACCGGGTTG
>DASXRR010000315.1:0-4764 GCA_036506475.1 Chloroflexota bacterium | reverse complement strand
CGTACGAGCGGCCATACCCAGGCGCGTCCCACGCGATCACGGTGAACTGGTCTGACAAGTCCGCGAGCTGCTGGCGGAACGACCGGCAATTGGAGCCAATCCCGTGCAGCAGCAACACTGGCGGCCCCGCACCGACACGTTCGTAATGGATCACGCCCGCGCTGCTGCTGACCATGCTCGCTCGCTACCTCGGGCCGCTCGGCCCTGGCTGTTGCATCCATCTCCTGGCGCGCAACACGGTGCCGGGTTCGTCGGTGGAGCCTTCCGGGGTGAACCACTCATGGCCTGCCAGCCACTCAGGGCCGGCTAGCTGCGCTACGCCTGGCCTCGCCCTCACCGCCTCGGCGCCTACCGCTGTCTCGCTCCCGTCGCCGCCGCCCGCCCGCCGTCGCATGTGCTAAGCGTACCGACGGACCGTCACGCGAACCGTCACGGGAACGCCAGAAACCGTCACGCCGTCTGTCACAAATTCTGCCAAACCGTCACGGGAACGCAAGAAACCGTCATTTCTAGGTCACAAAACTGGGTGAGCCCGGCAAAGGCTGGACTCGCGGGCCTGGCGGCTTCTGACCACCTGGCTGGGCCCGGTCCGCGTGTCTGGGCCGCCGTGCTGTGCGGCGGTGCGTAGCGCATCGGCCTGAACGCCGCATGCCCGCGCCGGCCGTTGGCCGTGGCGCACCAGCCTGTGCGCCGCTGCCAGCTACGTGGTTGACGGTGGGGGCACAAGGCGTGGGCCGCCTGACTCCCTCCCGGTCGCTGGGTGTTTCGCAACGGGCTGTGGGGCACCTGGCTGCACGCCGGGCCCTTGGCTTTGGCACCGGGCTGTGGCCCGCCTGGCTGCGCGGCGGCTGCTGGCTGTAGCGCACCGGGCTCAGGGCCGCCATGCTGCACGCCGGGCCCTTGGCTTTGGCACCGGGCTATGGCCCGCCTGGCTGCGCGCCGGCTGCTGGCTGTAGCGCACCGGGCTGCTCAGGGCCGCCAGGCGGCGCGTCCGGCGCTGGCTGTGGCGCGCGGGCCGGGCGCCTGCGTCGGGCCGCTGCGTAGTTGAGGCAGGATCGCCGGGCGGCCTGGGCAGGCGGACTCGACGCCGCCGGCGTGCAGCCAAACCAACGTGCAGCCATCTAACGTACGGCCGACCACGAGGATGACTTTCGGACGCACGGCATGGGCTACGACAGAGGTCAGGACACCGGGGAGGTGACCCGCGATCCGCATGCCGGCAGCGCATCAGACCGCGGCGGCGGGTTCGCGGCTGGCGCTGGGCGGAGCGCTCGGCGCGGCAGCGCCGCGATTGGCCAGGATGGCTTTGACGCGCTCGCCGGGCGACGGCTTGCGCCCGGCCGCGGCGGCGGCGAGGTAGACCTCCTGCTGGCGCCAGTACGCCTCGTTGAGCATCCGCCGCAGGCGCACCACGCCAATGTCCGTTTGCGCCATGTGCTCCCACAGCCGTGACGACAATCCGCGCTGCGACTCCAGAATCCGACGATCCTGCTCCAGCACCTGCCAGTGGTTTTGCTCGAGGTACATCCCGTACAGCGCGTCCCACAGCCGCCGCTGCCAGCCTCGCACCTGGCGCATGCGCAGGAAATAATTGAGCGAGCTCTCGGCGTCGATCGGGGTCGACCAGCCCAGGATGCGGAATGGACCACCCGGACCAGCGCTGCGCGGATACGGAATCTCCAGACGGAACCACAGCGATCCGGTGTCGTGGTACTCCGTCCAGTCGAAGTTGATGCCGCGCTGATTCTCGCGCTCGACGACGAAACCGTCCTCCAGGTCGCGCACCGCCATGCGCGCCGACTTCTTGCCTTTGCTCAACGTATAGGACTTTGCGTGCAGCCACGAGGCGTGCATCGGGTCCATCAAGTTGTCCAGAACGAGCAGCCAATTCGCCTGCCAGGTAGCACGTGCGATGTGCCCGGCCCAGTGAGGCGACTCCATCTCGTCCGGCAGACGCAACGGCGCGTGCGGGAACAAATCAGTCTCGCCGATATATGCCCAGATCAGTCCCCAACGCTCCTCAACCGGGTAACTCGTAATCGAGACGCGACTGGCGAGCGCAGTCTGCTCGCCCTCAACGGGGACGGCGGTGCACTGGCCTGAGCCGTCATAGCGGAACCCGTGATACCAGCACTGAAGCTCCTGCCCATGGACGGTGCCGCCCTCGGAGAACGCGGCGCCGCGATGTGGACAGCGATCGATGAACACATGCGGCTGACCAGACGCATCGCGCCACAGGGCGAGATCTTCGCCGAGGCGTCGCATGCCGATCGGTTTGCCCGGGAGGAGATCGCGCGATTCGTAAATCGGGTACCAGCGATTGCGCAACCCGAATTGCAGACCACTATCGACGGCCGGTCGCTTCGGCGCCTGCATTGCACCGTAATGGTATCGCGTGGCGGCGGCGTGGGCCTCGCTTTCGGCCCTCGAGCGGCGAGTGGGCGTCGCCGCTGCCGTGTGTGCGAGGCGGCGTGTTCGGCGGCGAGTGAGGCGGCGAGTTCGGCGGTCAGGGCAGCTCGGCGAAGGCCGCGGCGGCGCCGGCTCGGGATCTGGCTGAGGCGCGTGGCAGCGGATACGGTTGCCTGGCGGGGCGGTCCATTGGGCTGGCGACCCCCCGGGCGAGGCGATGAGGCGGCGAGTTCGGCGGCGCGTCCGGCGGTCAGGGCAGCTCGGCGAAGGCCGCGGCGGCGCTGGCTCGAGCGCGACTGCGCCAGGTCGACGCTGTCCAGCGCCGGACGTACGTCATCGCCGGCAGGATCAGCGGCAGCCCGAGGTAGGCCAGGCCGAGCGCGATGCGCACCGGCACGGGTACCGTCGCATTCCAATCGAACAGGGCGATGTAGTCGACCGGCAGGCAGGTGAGCGTATAGCCGACGACGAGCCGCGTTAGCCGACTGCGCCAGCCGAGCAGCGTCACCAGCGTCAGCGGCCAGGTGAAGTACCAGCTATGGACTTCGGTCAGGACGAACAGCAATGCGACGACGAGCGCGCGAGCGGAGACCGCGCACAGGACCTGAACCGCCGGGCGCTCGGAGCGCGAGGTCCACAGGCGCTTGAGCTCCCAGCCGATATAGACCATGAACAACGCGCGCGCCAGCGCATACACCCACAGCCGTGCGCCTTGCGCGGCCGACTCCGGATCGAGATTGGTGACCGTCGGCAGCCACTCGGCGACAAGTCGCTGGATCAGCACCGGCAGCGAGTGGAATTGGAATTTGCCGTTGATCTCGTCGAACGCGGGCCCGAGCATTTGCAGCCCCGCGAGCCACGGCCAATACAGCGCCAGCGCGATAGCCGACGAGGTGAGCAGCGTGCCACCGACCCACAACGCTCGGGCGCGCCAATCGCGCAGCTCGCGCGCCCAGATGACGGTGGCGAAGACTCCGACCAGCAGCGTCGCGTACTTCACCAGGACACTCAGGCCCAACATCAGCATGCCGATGACCCAGGCAAACCGGCCGCGCTGCTGATTCGATCCCGCGACAGTCAGTTGGGCGATGGGCACCAGGCCAGCCAGCAGCAGCGTCAGCATGAGCGCGTCGTTGTGTCCGTTGCCGGCGATCTCCAGCAACAGCAGCGGGTTCCAGGCGAACAGGGCAAATGCGGTCAATCGGCCGCCGCGCACGTGGGGCAGGCCGCGCTTGAGCAGCACGGTCAGCAACACCAGGTTCACCAGGTGCACCAGGTTCATCAGAACCTTGTGGATGAGCACCTGGTCCGAGACATCGAGCGGGTACAGCAGCGGCGCAAGTGCTGCGCTGAGCAGGGTCCACAGCGGACCGTACGGCGTGGCGAGCGAGCGCCAATCGTCGTAGATCCAGGTCAGGAGCGGATTGCCGGGCAAGGCGTCGGGCGGCACGACGTACGGATTGAGCCCATGGACGCCGGCCATCTGGCCGTAGATCAAGTACGAGTAGACGTCGGTGCTGAAGACGCCCGGGATCAAGATCAGCGTGAGCTGGAAGACGAGGCTGAAGCCGATCACGATGCGCCCGGCACCGCGTAGCTTGGCTATGCCTCGGTCGAGGATGACGATGCCGGCCAGGTAGCCGACGCCGACAATGCCCAGCGCCACGCCGAGACTGCCGGCGACGTTCATGTTGGGCAGCGCACCGAGCTGCGGGAAGCTCTGGCCGACGATCGTTATCCAATTGAGCGCCCAATCCCACGGCGAGTCCATTGCGTCTAGCCACGGATTCGCGACGTCGGCGCTTACGCGAGCCGCGCCGCTCACGGTCCACAGCAGGAGCCAACCGGCCTGCATGATCGCGCCCGCGGCGAGTAGCCAGACCAGTGGAGTCAGACGGGAAAGCGACTCTCGCGATGGACAAAGGTGCAGCATCTCCGCTGTCAACGGTCGCGGCGGCAGGTTGAGATCCCGTTGATCGGAGGTCCGGCGGCGGTTAACTTGCATGCCCGCGTTGGGTCGCTGGGGGGCATGGTGCGCCACGCGTTAGGCGGTCCAGGCTGCCGGCTTTGCGGGCTGATTCTGAGGACCATCACGTCTGGTAGCCGCGTGCACTGCTGGCCTTGGCGGGCCGGCAGATCGCGCCCGAAATGGGCGGCAGGCAGGCGCACCGTGGCCAGCGCGGATTTGGAGACGGTCCGAGCGCCACGCGGTCGGTCTTGGCGGGCTGATTTTGGGGACCGTCACGTCTGTAGCTGCGTACGCTGCGGGCCTTGGCGGGCCGGCAGATCGCGCCGGAAATGGGCGGAAGGCAGGCGCACCGGGGCCAGCGCGGATTTGGCGGCGGCGGCGCCACC
>DASXRR010000314.1:0-5176 GCA_036506475.1 Chloroflexota bacterium | reverse complement strand
ACTGGACGAACTGCTTCGCATGGGTCTCGATGTCCACCAATTCATCAGCGGGACGTCGACCGATGAGTAGACGCGCGAGAAGTCAGTTTCCGATTCTCACGACACCATGAATGGAGTTAGCGCAGAGCAGTCGCTGGCCCTCAGCAGGCAGCAGCACGTCAATTTCTGCCTTCAAGTCTTGCGCCGGATTGAGATTCCCGATGGTCAACGGGACCTGTACGCTGCGCTCGAACAGGCTGGTCAAGAGGGGCTTTCGCCAACCAGCCTGGCAGCGGCCATGCATCGAACACCGGACAAGGTCGCCGGTGTACTCGGCGCGCTTGGCCGGCGCATCAACGGGACGACTGGGGTCCCCAAGTGGAAGACGGCTGCCATAGAGCTCTTCTTCGAGTTCCCGGTTCATGGCCGCACATTCCATTACGTGATGCGCCCGGAGCTCCGCGAAGCGCTGGGGATTGCCCGACAAGAAGGCCTCCTATAGGGTATGTCCATGGCATTGTTGAAGGCAATGCCAGGGATTCGTTCCTGAGCAACTGGGGAGCCACACATGAGCCAACCAGACACCTCTGATCGAGCTCCGGCCACCGGCCTGGCGCGCTGGTTCTTCAAGGGTCCATCGCTGGTGTACCAGGGGCCGATGGCCTGGCTGCTGGCCAGTCGCAGCATCCTGTTGCTCGAAACGAAGGGTCGGCGATCAGGCGAGCCGCGGCGTGTCACGCTGAGTTTCATGGCGCTGCCGGGGCGGACGATCGTCTTTGCCGGCTGGGGCCAGCGCGCGGACTGGTATCGCAATGTCGTGGCCGAGCCGAGGGTTACGGTGCGTATCGGCGGGCGGCGCTTTGCCGCTACCGCCAGGCCCGTTGCGGATCAGGCCGAAAGGGCGGCGCTGATGCAGCAGATGGCGGCGCGCAGCGCGTCGATGGGTCCGCCGGTGTTCCTTCGCCCAGTGCTGCGCGGATTGTTCGACTATGACGCGGAGATTGCCCGCGCGGTCGGGCTTCGCGGTGCGCTGCCGGTCGTCGAGCTGACTCCGCGTGACGCGTGAGTCGCAGCATGCCGCGAGCCGTGGGCGCGCCTGCGCTACACGTGGGCCAGCGACTGAAAGGCGTGGCGGGCGGCGGTGGTGGTCAGCTGGCGGAGCTCGTCCAGCGTGAAGCCAAGGTGCTGGTGCAGGAGCGCTAGCTCGTTGGCGACATTGGTCTGGAAGGCGAGCGGGTCGTCGGAGCTGACAGTGACAGGGACGCCGGCGTCAAAGAGCTGCCGGATCGGGTGCTGCGCAATGCAGCGATAAGCGCCGGTGCGCACGTTGCTGGTCGGGCACAGGTCGAGCGCGACCTGGTGTTCGGCGAGGTGTCGTACGAGCGCCGGATCTTCGGCGGCGCGCGCGCCGTGACCGATGCGCTCGGGCTGCAGGTCGCGCAGTGCAGACCAGACCGACTCGGGGCCAACACTCTCGCCGGCGTGGACGCGACAGTGCAAACCGACCGAGCGGGCAAGATCGAAGGCCGGCGCCAGAGGCGCGAGGTCACTGAGCGTGCTTTCGTCGCCGTGCAGGTCGAGTCCGACCACGTGTGCACCAGATGCGCGGGCGCGCAGGACTTCCTCCACGAGCGCGAAGGCATGGGCCGGGCCGTCGGCGCCGCGCTGGGCGACGGCGTGGCGACTGAAGCCTACGATCAAGCCGACCCGCAGCGGCGCCTGGCGGCGGGCGTCCTCCACGGCAGCCAGGATGTCGGCGATAGGCAGGTAGCCAGGCCGGCCAGGCAGGCGGGCGGCCACTGATGGCTCGGCGTAGACGACGTTCTGCGCGGCCAGGTCTTCGAAGCATTCGGTCGCGACACGGTGCCAATCCTCAGGTGTTCGCAAACAGGCGCGCAGGACGGGGTCGATCTGGCTCAGGAAGCCCGGCAGATCGCGGAACGTCCAATATGCGGACGACCAGTCGCGACGGGCGAAGGGCGACAACGGGTCGTGCTGCGCAGCGAGCTCGGCGACGGTGGCGGGGCGTACTGCGCCTTCCAGGTGCAGGTGGAGCTCGATCAGAGCTCGCGGCTGCACGGCGCGGCTTTTCAGCGCGCCGTCTCGAGCTCGCCCGCCGACCGCTCCGCTGGGGCACGACGTCGTGTGGTGAAACGACGCCACAAGCCGAGCACGCCGTCAGGCATGACATACACGACGAGCATGAGCACAACGCCGATATAGAGCGACGACTGCGTGCTGCCGCGACTCAGCGCATCGTTCAGGTAACGCAGCAACACGGCCCCGATCAGCGGACCCAGGATCGTGTTCACGCCGCCGATTAGCGCGTAGACGAGTCCGTTGGTAGAGCTCACCAGGCCGAGCAAATCCTGGTGGACGAATGTGTTTTGCAGCACATACAGCCAGCCGCCCAGCGAGGCGACCACGCTCGCGTAGATAGTCAGCATGACGCGATAGAAGGCGACGCTGTAGCCCATCGCGGCCGCGCGCTGCGGATTGCGACCAATCGCCACGATGGCCTTGCCAGTCTGTGAGGCGACCACGAACCAGGACATCACGCTGACCAGGACGACGATCGCGAGCACAAACCAGTAGAACTCGTTGCCGCGCAGCGGGTTCAGTCCGAACGATGGTGCCAAACCACCCTTGACACTCAGGCCGTTATCGCCGCCGGTGAGCTCGGTCGCGGTGAGCGGCAGGACTGAGAATGCGAGCGTGGTCAGGAACGTCAGCATCAGGTACTCGGTGCCCGAGGCGACCACCGCATAGAACGCGAATAGCAGCGCGACAATGACGCCAGCGCCCAGCGCGCACACCACCAGCACGAACGGATTGGTGATGCCGAACTGACTCAGCACGGCCACGGCGTACGCGCTGATGCCGAAGTTCGCGCCAACGCCCAGGTTGAACAGTCGGCCGTAGCCGGTGATCAGGCCGACTGACAGCGCCAACAGCCCGAAGATCAGATAGCTCGTCAGCGCGCGGACGAGGAAGCCGCCGACCGCGGGCGGCACGATCGCCAGGGCCACCACGAGGGCGAAGACGGCGATCGCAGCGAGGGGCACGCCGCGAGGGCGCGCGAGTGCGGGCTGGCCGCGCATGCGGGTGAGGGGCTAATGTACCACAGTAATACCGTCGGAGGAGCACCGTCGCTCATGCTCAAAGCCGAACAGAACCGCGCATTGATGGAGGTCGGGCCGGGCACGCTGATGGGCGAGCTCATGCGCCGGTACTGGATGCCCTTTGCCGCCGTCGGCGAGATGGACAAGCAGTCGACCAGGACAGTGCGTCTGATGGGCGAAGACCTGGTCCTGTACAAGGATTTGTCGGGTAATTACGGCCTGGTCGATCGGCACTGCCCGCATCGCCGCGCCGACCTGTCCTATGGCTGGGTCGAGGAATGCGGCTTGCGCTGCAATTACCACGGCTGGAAGTTCGACCACACCGGCGCGTGCCTCCATCAGCCGTTCGAGGAAATCGCGCATCCCGACGCGCGCTTCAAGGACCGCATCACGATCAAGTCGTACCCCGTGGCGGCGCATGCTGGGCTGCTGTGGGCGTATATGGGTCCTGCGCCCGTTCCGTTGGTGCCGAACTGGGAGCCGTTCACCTGGGCCAATGGCTTCGTCCAGATCGTGATGACCGAGATCCCGTGCAACTGGTTCCAATGCCAGGAAAACTCGATTGATCCCGTTCACTTCGAGTGGCTGCACGACAGCTGGGGTGCGCGCTTGCGCGGGCAGCTCGATGGCCCGGCGCCGCCGACGCACCTGCGCATCCGTTTCGAGGAGTTCGACTACGGCTTCAAATATCAGCGCATCCGCGAGGGCCAGACTGAGGCTGATGAGCTGTGGACCGTCGGGCGGGTGTGTCTGTGGCCCAATTGCTTGTTCACGGGCAACCACTTCGAGTGGCGGGTGCCGGTCGACGACGAGCACACGCTCAGTGTGGGCTGGTTCTTCGATCGCGTACCGGAGGAGATGGAGCCGTTCCGCCAGGAGCGCATTCCGTACTGGTATGGACCACTCACCGACTCGTCCACGGGGCGCTGGCTCGATTCGCACGTCATGAACCAGGACTTCGTGGCCTGGGTTGGCCAGGGTACCGTGGCCGATCGAACCCAGGAGCATCTGGGTGAAAGCGACCGCGGCGTCATCCTGATGCGCAAGCGCATGCTCGAAGAGGCCGAGGTGGTACGCGCGGGTGGCGCGCCCAAAGCGTTGATCTGGGACGAGACGCTGAACAAGCGGGTGGAGCTGCCGATCATCGATCGCGACTTCTTCGTGGCTGGTTTTTCGATTGCCGACGTGGTCGAGGGTCGGATGCGCGGGCCGCGCTACGCGCGCTCGTTCTTCTTCCAGGCGGGGCAGCCGGCCGAGATCACGGCGGCGTATCGCGAGGCGATGGGCATCGATCGCGTTGAACAGATGGAGGCTGCGCTAGCCGGGGTACGGGCGAATGGCGCTACGCGCTGAGGTCGCCGGCGTGACGAGCGGGCTGCTGCAGCCGTGACCATCGTGTGGCGCGCCGTCCGCCAGGTGCGCGCTTCCGAGGAGGTCGCGGCGCAGATCGTGCGTGCCTTCTTCGACGAGCGCTTGCAGCCTGGTGAATGGCTGGGTACGGAGGCCGAGCTGGCCGAGCGCTTCGGCGTCAGCCGCGTCACGATTCGCGACGCCGTTGGCGCCTTGTCGGCGCGCGGCCTTTTGGACGTGCGCGTCGGTGCCCGCGGCGGTCTGCGCATTGCGCGCAGTGACCCCGAGCGTGTCACCGATGCCTTCTCGATTCAGCTGGGCCTTATGGGGCTGAGCCGTGATGAATTACTCGAGGCGCTGCAGGCGATCGAGCCACGCACGACGGCGCTTGCCGCTGGGCGTGCCTCTGCTGTGCAGCTTGCCAAGCTCGAGTCGCTCGTCGCCCTTGCGCGCGACTTGCTGGACGATCCGAAGCAGTTCACTCAAAACGGCGTCGACTTTCATCAGGCCATCGCCGACGCGAGCGGCAATCGCGCCCTGTGCGCGCTGCTGGGCTCCCTGCGCGGCACCCAGCTCGAACAGCTCTCGCCGCTGACCACCCACCAGGTTGCCGAACACGTGGTCCATACCCACGCCGCCATCCTGGCAGCGATCACGGCCCACAAAGCCGAGCTGGCCAGCCAGCGCATGGCCGAGCACCTGGCCCGCATCGCCGCCGTCTAGAC
>DASXRR010000313.1:0-14252 GCA_036506475.1 Chloroflexota bacterium | reverse complement strand
CCGGACGGACTCTCGGAACGCGAGGTCCAGGTCGTTCGCCTGATCGCCGCCGGCAGAAGCAACCGCGAGATCGCGCAGGCACTGGTGATCAGCCGCAACACGGTCGAGCGTCATGTCAACCACATCCTGGCCAAGACCGGTGCGACGAACCGGACACAGGTTGCTGGCTACGCCCATCGGCACAGGCTCATCGCCTGAGCCCGCTCGAATAACAGAAACCTGTTAGTCGACCGCCCCGGTTCGCCGGTCGCGGCGCGTATAAGTGCTCCACGAATCCCTGAGTACGGGGATGGCCGAGCTGTCGCTGAGCGCGAAACTGGCCGGGTCCAAAACAACCGTGTAGGAAGGAGGGACCGAGTGGAGCGACGGCGCCCATGTCTCCAGGCCAGGGGTTGGGGATTCCAGGCCGAGAGCCTGCTGGACGGGATCGACCTGCAGCCCGGTTGGACCTGCCTGGACCTCGGCTGCGGATCGGCTGGCATCCTGGTGCCACTCAGCCGTCGCGTGGGAACAGCCGGTTTCGTCGTGGGCGTGGACGTCGACGCACAGCATCTGGCCGCTGCGCGAGCGCTCGTTCAGCGTGCACGGCTGAGGAATGTGGAGATTCTCAAACGCGACATTTACCACACCGGCTTGCCGCGCGAGGCATTCGACTTCGTCTACGCCCGATTGGCCAACGCGTCGAGCGAGCGACGTGAGGATCTGCTTGCCGAATTGCTCGCCCTGGCGCGACCGGGGGCTGTCGTGGCGCTGCAGTGCGTGGTGTGGACGGACGGTAGGCGCTCGCGGAGCATCGAGATCTGGGGGCACAAGTAGGCCGTCCAAGCGCCATCAATGCCGCCATAAAACCTTCAGCTCGACCATGCTGTTCCGCCGGCGCCGCCCAATACGCCACACATTGCTTGCTCGGGGTGCGCGAGCACGCTCAATAAACGCTCGCGAACACGATCGGCTACGTCCCAAGTGCCAGAGTGGCGACCGCTGCGCCAACTCTGCAATCAAGGAGATGCGAATGGATACCTATTCGACACCAAGAAATAGCACCATGGCCCGGCGCCGGATGCTGGGCCTCGCCGCACGCAGCGCGGCCCTGGGCGGGGCAGCCGTAGCGCTGGGCCAAAACCGCGTCGCACACGCACAGGAGCAAGAGCCGCTGGTCGGATCCTGGCTCGTCGCCGGGACCCCCAGCGGGGCACAGCCCGGCCCACCGCGACTGCTGGTCAGCTTCGTGCCTGGTGGCGTCGCGCTGCGGACGGCGCCCTTGCAGCAGGCAGCGCCTCCGGCCCTGGGCACAGACAAGATGTTCATCAGCAGCACGCACGGGGCGTGGACCCGCACGGGTGACAATTCCTTCGGTCTGACGTTCCTGGGCTTCGCCTTCAATGCCGCGGGCGAGTTCCTGGCCATGCAGCGCATCAAGGTGGCGGTAGACCTGAACGAAGACCAGGATGGCTTCTCCGGCTATGCCACGACCGACTTCATTGGCGTTGGCGGCGACGTGGTGGCCTCTGGTGCCGCGACTGTCCGGGGAACTCGCATCCAGGCGGAATTACCCGCTTGATGTGTGTTACACGCGGCATCGCCAACATTCAGCAAGGTGCCAACTGTGCGTTCACCGATGATGGTCTGTCGCGCGGCGCTGCGCTGGTCATGTTGCACCTGGCTCCGCTAACACAGGTGACGGCCATTGCTGTCCGCCCGGTCGTTGGCATGGCTCTGACCAGCTACGGTGTGCATGAAACAGGTTGACTCGATTCACCGTGGTCGCAGCCGGCTACGAGCCCACTGACGCTGCACGGACCGACAGGTCTGGCGATGGCCTGGGCACCAAAGGAGTCACGCATGAAATCCTCTTCGCGGACGCTCGCAGCGGCGCTTGCGACGGGCTTGCTCGTTGCGCTGGCTGGCGCGAGAGCAGACATCGCACGTGCTGCCTTCCCGGGTGCGAACGGCAAGATCGCGTTTCAGACACTTCGGGACCAGAACTGGGAAATCTACTCGATGAACCCCGACGGCACGAGTCAGACGAACCTCACCAACAACTTGTGCATCGACGTCCACTCGGCCTGGTCGCCGGATGGGTCGAGGATCGCATTCGTGAGCAACCGCCAATTCTGCGGCGGTAGCCAACTTGACCTCTGGATCATGGGAGCAACCGGGGCTTCGCCGACGAAAGTGACAGACATCGCGCGGTCGCCCACCTGGGCGCCGGACGGACGCCGGATCGCCTATCTGTGTGGGGACAAGAATATTTGCGTGATCAACGCCGACGGGAGCGGCAAGACCGTCGTCCACCCGGATACTGAGATCCTCGGTCGACCGGCCTGGTCGCCGGATGGGTTGTCGATCGCATTCGACAGGCTCTCGAGTTTTGGGACCATCGAGGAGATCTTGGCGATGAGTCCCGATGGATCGAACCTCCGCCGCTTGACGGCGCAGGGGCTCCGCCCCAACTGGTCGGCGAACGGCGCGATGATCGCCTACACGAGCTTGGACTCAGCCAAGAACAGGCAGATCTTCGTCATGGACGCGGCCGGCGATGCGGGCGGCCGCACGCAGTTGACGTTCACGAGCGGCTTCAACCTGTTTGGCGAGCGGATCTCGAACGACTCCCCCACGTGGTCGCCGGACGGCCTCGAGATCGTGTTCGACACGAACCGCGACGGTGATAACGAGGTCTACACGATGAAGGCCGACGGGTCGCTGCAGATCCCCATTAGCGGTAGTCCAGCTTTCGATGGGGTTGCGGACTGGCAGGTCTCCACTGGGAGTGGTGGGCTCGACCATGACGTCGGAATCGCCGGCGGCGGCTTCCATACCGACGGCCATGTGACGCTCTCCCGCGAGGGGCCCGGGCCATTCCCGGTCAAGATCAAGCTGAAGAACTTCGGCCAGGTGCCAGACAACATCAGCTATGCCGTCACCTCGAGTGAGCCGGTGACACTCAGCTCAGGCTGCTCAGGGACCGTGGGACCGGTTCAGCCCGGCGACTCCGTGATCGTGTCGACATGCACTGTCACGTACCTCGAGGCAGCTGATCCAGACCCCATTCTTACCCTCACCGTCATGCACGGCGCCGACGGCGGCACCGACTCCAACCCCTCGAACAACACCAAACAGCAAGCGGTGGTGATCAATCCATGAGGCAGACTTGAAAACCCACTTTACGAGATCATTGCGGTCTGGCTCTTCGCTCAGAGCCCGTTCTTCGCGCCCTCGCAAGGAACGTCATACCAGTTCGTGAGCGCCGGCAGGGTCCAGACACTCTACAGCGCAGGACCCCATCCCTGGTACGCCCGCGCGTGTATACAGCATGAGCGCAGATCTATGCAGCACTCCGGTCTGCACCGCGGTGGATGTTATTGAGCACGACAGTTGAAGCAACCGAAACGGATTGGCAAGCGGTCGACGCCGAAGGCGTGTACGCGTGCGCAACTCGACCAAATGTCTAACGCGCCGCGGGCGATCTCGGCAGCCTGGCCACGAGAAGGGATCAGCTGATGAACAAACAGAAATTCGGCAAACGATTACTCGTCCTCGCGGCATCGCTGCTGCTACTGGCCGCGTTGTTGCCGGCGACAGTTGCCGCGAGTAAAGGACCGGCTGTCATCGCGACTATCAATCTGGGGGCCGATCCTGGCGCCACGGCGTTCGCGCTAGCAGTCAACCCGATTACTGATAAGACCTACGTGGTTCCTGGATTCGAGGTTCTCGGTTGCGAGTCTCACCTTGTCTCCGTGATCGACAACTCGACCAACACGGTGCTTGCTCCCATCACCACCGGCCTCAGCCCATTTGGCGTGGCCGTCAATCCGGCGACAAACAAGATCTACGTGACGAATGTCGGGGGCGGTCTGTGTACCGACGAGCCATCGAACCGAGTGTCCATCATCGACGGTTCAAACGACACCGTCAAAACGAACATCACGGTAGACGGCATCGGTCCAGCCTTCGTTGCCGTCAATTCCAGGGCGAACAAGATCTACGTGACGATCAACGGAGGCTGCTGCACGAGTGGACACACGGTCGCCGTCATAGACGGATCGACAGACGCCGTTGTGCGTTACGTCGACGTCGCCCCCGACCCGTTCATCGTGGCCGTTGATCAGCACACAAACCTCGTCTATGTGACGCATGCTGGTCAGGACAAGATCACGGTGATCGACGGATTGACAGACACCGTGAAGGCAACGTTCTCGATCGGCAGCGAAGCGCGAGGCATCGACTTCGATCAAAGCGGGAAATTCCTGTACGTGGCGGCTCGGAGTACGAACCAGCTGGCTGTGGTCGACGCCACGACCAACGCCGTAGTGCAAGCGATCCCGGTAGGCAGTCGCCCGCACGGCGTGGTCTTCGATCCCGACAGCGGCCGGATCTACGTCACCAATCGCGGCGGGTGCAATTCCACACCTGGCACCGTGTCCGTGATCGATAGCAATAGAAGGACCGTCGTGGCGACCGTCCAGGTAGGCACCTGTCCGCGCTTTCTCGATCGCAACCCACGCACTGGGCTGTTGTACGTGCCTAACGCGTACACCAGTCGTTCAGTGACGGTGATCCGAGACGAAGGATGATGCGCATACCAGATCTCGCTAGACAGCGATCCTGATCGTCGCGGCGTCCGCTGGCGTCTGATCCCCTACCTCGGTCGCTGTCAGCCATTGCTGGCGAGGTACGGCAGATCCGAGCCTTTCAGTCGCGCTGGATGATGCACCTCGATCCCCCGGAGCACACGCGGTTGCGAGCGCTTGTCAGCGCAGCATTCACCGTCCGGCGTGTCGAAGCGATGCGCGAACCCATCACAGCGCTCACCGCGGAATTACTGGGCCGCGGTCCGAGACACTGGCCATCTCGCCCGATTCAGGATCTGGCGCCGCCGCTGCCCGCGCTGGTGATAGAGGGCGGTGCCCAGCCCAAACGCAGCCGACCAGTCGGCGGGGTCCAGTATCGCCCAGTGCCCAGTGCAGCGCGGGATTATCAGGTGCGCCGCTGCCTCGGCGTGCAACACCTCCTGATCGAGCGCTTCGTGCGGCACCGCTGCGCCTCGCCCGCGGTGAAATCGCTTAGCAGTAACGCCTCCACCTGCTGCGCGATCTCGGCCGGCGCACGTCGAAGCCGCCGATGTGCACAAAGCGGATGATGCCCGGCTCGTCCAAGAAGATGCGCTCGGCACCACGTCGAAGTCGAACAGACGACCCAGCGCACCGGCGCTGTCGCCTGTGCGGCAATCGTGACTCGCTAGCGGGCTACAACCCCACGCGGCGCAGGGTACAAGTCAGGATCGACTCGGGCGCGGCGGCGATCTCAGGCTGAGCCATGCATGCACGCGCGTGCTCGCTAACGAGCTGTTGCACGCTTGCCTGGAAGTACGGCGCGAAGCCGAACGTGACTGTCTGGACGACCCACTCTGTCGCGGTCCCGTCTGGGTCGTTGCGTAGCGCTCGCCGCGCCTCCACGAGCGCGCAGTTGGCGCCGAGCTCGGCATCCGACTGCGCGCGAAGCTGCTCGAGCGTGTCCGCCAGCCGAACCAAGGCGGCAGCGGTTCCGGCATTCCGGCTGACGCCGAGATCGCGCACAAACTGAGCCGCGTAGAGGGGATACACCGCGGCTGGGTCAGCGGGCGGCTCGGCATACATACCCGCGCTCAGCAACAGCGCCTGGAGCGAAAACAATCGGCGGCGAATGGTGACCGTCCAGGACGGACTGGTGTCAGGCTGATAGTCGTGCCAGGCTCGCACAAGCGCGTCAAAAGCATCTGGCGGCGCTGCGCAATTCGGGGCGGGCGGGGGTGGCGCGAGCATCGCGCAGCCTGAGGTCAGGGCGATAAGCATGGCCAGGATGCACAGCCAGCGCCAGGTGCCCCTATCGACGCGGTCGACGCGATGGGACGACAATCGGCGGATGAGGATCGGCAGCCTGCTGTCGGCCTGGGGCCGGCTGCGCCAGGGCTCGGCAAGCCAGGCGAGTAACGGCTCCCGCACGTTTGCCCTCAAGCTTGGCTTCCTGTCCGCGACGCCCGTGCTGGAGACGTCCTTCGGCGAGATGGCCTTCATCGGACAGCGCTTTCCGTAGGACTCTACCGCCGAAGCGCTGGATGAGGCGCTGGTGTGCGGTTCGCACGCCATGGTCGATGGCCCTGCTGCGCGCCCGAACCTGCTCTATGCCATTGGCCGGGACGGCTGCTCGGGTGAGCCGTTGGCAGTACAACAAGAAGGTGGGCGAGCATCGTCGCAGCTGGTTGACGGCGACTGGCGCAGTCTTGATCGGCACCGCGGTCATGCTGACCGGCGTGCGTCCCGAGCGAGCGGACTCACAACAGATGCCGGCGCTCCCGACAACGAAAGACCTGGCCGCGCCGGGCTCGCCCGTGCTGAACAGCTCGGCTGTCTATGTCCCAGCGCACGTGGATGGAGCGCCGGTGCTGCTCGCGCTGCACGGGCAGGCGGGTACCGGCCCAGGAATCGCTCAGCGATTGCGCGAGTGCGCAGAGCGAAACGGATGGCTTCTGATCGCACCGACGCTGGCGTATCGGGACTTTCTTGATCCGGACCAGGTCCGCCAGGACGGGGAAGAGAACCTGCCGGCGGTGCACGCGCTGCTCGATCAAGTTCGCGCGGCTATGGGTCTCCAGGCCAACCCGCGAGTGTTCGTGTACGGATTTTCGCGTGGCGCCCAGATGGCGCACCTGTTCGCAATGACCTACCCACACGAGGTGCTTGCCGTCGCGGCGCTATCCGCTGGCAGCTACACGTTGCCCGAGGACGAGGATGCCAGCCATGCGCCTCTCGACTATCCGTTTGGAGTTGCAGACCTGGAGTCCGTAACTGGCGAATCATTCGATTCCGACGCGTTTATGGAGATCCCGTTCTGGATTGGCGTGGGCGCCGCGGATACGAATCCACTCGACATCGGCCGAGCGTGGGATCCATATGAGGGCCAGACACGCGTCGAGCGCGCCCAGGCCTTCGCCGCGCAGCTGGCGGCGAATGGTGCTGCTGTCTCGGTCAACATGTTCAGCGGAGTTGGTCACGAGGAAACTGCGTCGATGCGGGCCGCGGCTTGCGCATTCCTCGCAGCGCACCGTCGCGGCGCTTGAGCGCACACGCCGTCCAAGTCTTCTCGCCAGATTGCGTCGCCTACGTCCATGCCCAGCCGCCCTCGAGTCCGTTCTGAAGCGTAATACGTCCGGCCCGAGGCAGTGCAACGCAAGGTGCGGGAGCTATGGCAGCTGGCCGACCAGCTGCCCAGCCTGCGCCACACCGTGCTGCGGGGCATTGGAGAACCCCTCGTGAACCGCGACGCCTGTTAACACGACCCCGCCATGATCGAGCACGGCTCGAGCGTTACGCTCAGCGGATACGGTCAGGCACCCTGGCGGATGGTGGTCCACGTCGTCCCTATAGATGCCCGCCCGCCGGTCGTCGGCAAGCATCACCAGCCCGAGCACGAACTGCGCGGCGCCAAGCACGGCCTGAAACTCCATGTACCACGCCGGCCATCACGCCGGCAATGAGTGCTGAAAGTGAAGCGAACGACACGAGGCGCATGCCTGCGGGCACCCGCAGCACCTCGCCGTATGTCTCGGGGCCGAGCACAAGGATGCCGATACGGCTCAGCCACGCGAGCGCCAGGAAGCCGAGCACGAGTGCTTGCGTCCGGCTCACTTCGACGCGCAACGACATCGACTCTTCGATCAGAACACTTGGGCACTCACCAACAGACGGGTGAGGACGCTGGCCACGTAGCCGAGCGCGAGCGCCCAGCTCCAGCGCAGATGCCCGCCGAACGCGTAGACGCCGCGCCTGTGAAATGCAGCAGGCCCAAAACCGGGCGCGAGGAGTAGTAGAAAACCTTCGAACGAAGGCTCAAGCGGGCATCTGTTGGTAAGTCGTGGAATCGGTTCTTTGTAGTGCGCCTGCTGTTTTCGCGAGCCTGCGGCCGCCTCGCGTGCGACCAGAACACGGCTCAGGCGACGCTCGACCGCAGAATTCGCCATCGTCGCCACGGCAGCCGCGAGTCGAGGCCGCGCAGGGGTGGCCCGATCAGAAGCACGAGGAGCAGCGCCGGCTCGAAGAGGTAGTCAAATGCCCATACCTCGGCGCCCAGGCTGAACATAAAGTTGGTCACCGACAGGAGCAGGCCGCCGACTAACGCGATCCGGCTCAGCAGGCCGAGTATCAACCCGATGCCGATGGCCAGCTCCGCGAACGTTACCAGCCACTGAAATACATCCCAGTAGGTAATCACGATCATCCCAAGATCACGCAGGAATCCTGGCGACGAGGCAGTGTTGCCTGACTGGATGCCGAACGCGTCGCCTCGGTTGAGCAGGACAAACTTCCAGGGGCCGAGGGCTACGGTGTGGAACTCGAAGAGCTTGGCCAGGCCGTTGGAGAAATAGACGATCCCCAAAAACGTGCGCAATACCACGAGCGCGGCCCGACCGCGCGCCAGATCAGTCGCAAGATTGGAGCGATCATTCACGCGGCCTATTGTGGCACCCATCGACGCGCCTGGCAGCGGCTCACGCGAGAGCGCGCTTCGGAAACAAATGTAAGATTTGCCCTGGCGGTGGGAGGCGTACCATAGCGGGCTGTGCAGGTCGAGGAGCAAGCCATCGACTCGCCCCAGGCTTTCCCGTGGAAGCTGTGGATCTACACCAATTACGACTGCAATCTGCGCTGTAGCTACTGCGTCGCGAAATCAAGTCCCAACGCTCCACGCCGAGCGATTGGACTTGCCAACGTGCAGCGCTTGATCGACGAGTCGCTGCGGCTCGGCTTCGTCGATGCATTCTTCACCGGCGGTGAGCCGTTCTTGTTGCCCGATATTTACGACATGCTCGCATACGCGTCGGCGCGGATGCAGACTACGGTACTGACCAATGCCATGCTTTTGCACGGAGCGCGGTTGGAGAAGTTGGTCGCCGTGGCCAACGATCGGCTCACCATCCAGGTGAGCCTGGACGGCGGGTGTGCCGAAGACCACGATGCGTACCGCGGCGCTGGCTCGTGGGCGCGGGCTGTCGACGGCATTCGAAGGCTGCAGGCGCATGGATTTCGGGTCAGGCTCGGAACGACTGAGACGCCCGCCAATTCCGC
Organism: Chloroflexota bacterium; assembly: GCA_036506475.1. GTDB lineage: Bacteria > Chloroflexota > UBA6077 > UBA6077 > CF-72 > CF-72. Next base: position 5,151 of record DASXRR010000313.1, on the reverse strand, counting down.
CAGTTTGCACCAACTGTGCGCATTTCATCGCGCGTTGGGCATCCCCGACGAAGATCACTTCGTGCGCCCACTTGCCAAGCGCGGCTACTCCAGGGAAGGCCTCGTACTGAGTATGGCCAACCTCGTTCCAGAAGTCACGGTGAACCTGGACGGGGTGTTCTGGCATCCGCTCTCTACCGACGCCGACATGCAGGTAAGCAAGAAAATGTTCCCGCTCTCCGTCGCCGTTGAGCGTATTACGCATCAACTCGAGGAGCTGGCGCGTTCAGGCAACGTCAAGCTAATGGACTTCAAATGAGGGTGACCGCCTGACTCCCGTGTGGGGTCATGCTCGCGCCCTCCACGACGCTTCCGTCCGAGCTGAGAAGGGAGATCCTACGAATGGTGACCGCGTACGTGCTCATTTCGGCCGAACCAACTCGCGTTCAGGAGCTCGTAGGCGAGCTGCGCGGTATGCAACTGGACGACTCGGTGATCACCCAGGTTCATGCAGTCATGGGGCGGTTCGATCTGATCGCCTACGTCGAGAGCCCTGACCTCCAAGCGCTAGGCAATTGAATTACGGCCGGCATCGCGGGCGCCGTGGGCGTTCGCCAAACGGAAACGTGCCTGGTCGTGTGGTAGGAGCCTAGGAACGCGGCCGAAACATCATGAGACGCACGAACCCTGCCCGCCGCGTTCCCAGGCACAATCTGTCAAGAGAAGTTCGGCCGACTGCGACCTGGGCCGAAAGGGGCTTGTCGGCCGAACTTTCCGGCGTCGCGAGTCGTCAGGCGATGCTCGAGCTGGCTGCGAGCGGTGTTCCGCTGGAGTCGCCAATCGAGGCGTACTTTGAAGTCGCCAACCGCTGCAATAGCAAATGCGTCACGTGCCCACTGACATTCTCGCCGCACGAGGACGCGAAACAGTTGTCCCTCGATGATTTCCGCGGCCTGGTCGACCAGTTGCCGGCCTTGCAGCGCGCCGTACTGCAGGGCATTGGCGAGCCGCTGCTCAATCGCGATCTAGCGGCGATGATCCGCTATCTCAAGGATCGCGGCGTGTACGTCGTATTCAACACCAACGCCGTGCTCCTGACTCACCGCCGCCAGGTTGAGTTGATCGACAGCGGACTCGACGAGCTGCGCGTCTCCGTCGACGGCAGCACGCCCGAGACCTACCTGAGAGTCCGCGGCATCCCCGCCTTCGATCGCGTCGTCGACAATATCGCCGAGACGATTCGCACGCAGCGCGCGCGAGGGGTGCCCACCCCCCGCGTGTCGTTGTGGGTGACGGGCATGCAGGAGAATCTGTCCGAGTTGCCGGGGGTGATCGACCTGGCCGCTCGGATCGGGGTCGAGGAAGTCTATTTGCAGCGCATGGTCTTTGGCTTCAACCCGGAAGCCCTGGCGCGCGCCGACGAGAGCATCCTCGACGAGCGCTATCGTCAGCAGGCGGAAGGTTTCATCGCCGAGTCTGAGCGCCGAGCAGTTGCCCAGGGGGTGCGCTTCCGCGGCGCAGGCGCCCTCAGCCCGCGCGCGAGTATCGTCGACCGTAAGCCAATGGATGAGCCATGGCGCGAATGCAGCCGGCCACTACGGCTGGCCTACGTGACGGCTCAGGGTACCGCGCTGCCATGCTGTATCGCCCCGTTCACGGAGGCTCCGTACGACAGCATCACGCTCGGCAACTATCTACGCGAGGGCGTGGAGAAGGTCTGGACAGGTGAGGCGTACAGCGTCTTCCGCGAGCGGTTGTATTCATCAAGCCCGCCGGCGGCATGTAAGAACTGTGGCCTTGCGTGGAGCCTGTGAGAGAGCGCGAGCCCTCTTTCTAGGTCCGCCGGCGCTGCTCATCATCCTCACGGCAGTCGCGCAGCCGCACCTTCTGGCTACGAACACGCTTGTCAGTGTGGATACAGCGACACAGTATTACCCATGGTATGCCTTCCTCGGGCAGAGTCTGACGGATGGTCGAATCCCGGGCTGGAACTCGGCGACGTTCTCCGGCGCTCCGTTCGCGGCCAACCCGCTCTCAGGCTGGAGCTATCTGCCGGCGATGGTCATCTTCGCGCTACTGCCGCTGGCCGGGGCCGCGAAGGTGTACCTCGTATTTCATGCGTTGCTCGCGGCCTTGAGTGCGTACGGCCTCGCCCGCGCGGCGGGGCTGAGCAATGTTGGTTCATTTGTCGCTGGCCTGGCCTACGCGAATACTGGTTTTCTGCAGATCGAGAATTTGTGCTGCTCGCCGGTCGCCAGTATTTACGCCTGGCTGCCACTGACGCTACTCGGCGCCGAAGAAGCGCTGCGCTCGAGGCGTGCGAGCTCTCGCGCGGCTTGGTGGGGGCTAGCTGGTCTCGGCATGAGTCAAAGCGTGGCCGTGTGGCCCGGCCAGGGTGCCTACTACACAGCGCTGATCGTCGGCGGTTACATCGCATATCGCGCGCTGGTTTTGCCACCGCTTGGACCAAACGTTGGCGGATGGGCACGGATCGGCCGCGTGCTCCAACACGAGATTTGGGTTTTCACCTTCGGTGCGGGATTCGCCGCGGCCGGCCTTCTGCCACGTCTCGAGCTCAACGCCGTGTCGAACCTGGCGGGCGGCTATTCGGGTGAGAATCTGGGCGTCGGCGGTCTTCAGCCGTCGCAATGGGTCTACCTGGCGCTGCCCGGCGCGCGGTACGTCGGTCTGAGTGTGCTTGCGCTCGCCGCTGCCGCTCCATTTGTGGCGCGCTGCCGTCCTTTCGGCAGGCCGGAGTGGTATTTCGGAATCACCTCAGTTGGCGCACTGCTCCTGACTGGCACCGTCGAGACGCCGCTGCACTGGTTGCTGTACCTCATGTTGCCCGGCTTCGCCAGCCTGCATCCCCACGCCCCGGAGCGGATCCTGACCGTCGCGTATCTTGGCCCGGCGATGCTGGCCGGAGCAACTGTCTCCTGTGCGCCGCATACGGTCCAGTGGCTCCGCGAGGTTGCGCGCTCCCGGTTTCGCTTGCGCGTTGTGGCTGCGCTGGTGGCGGTACTCGTCACCGCCGATCTGGCCCTCGGGGGCGCCAGGGCGCGCGCCGACCGGATGCTGACCGATCCACTCGACGGTATCGAGCGGCTGACCGAGGTCGACCTGGCGACGTACGACCAGCACACGGGCGCCTCCGCGTTCCTCGAGCAACGACTGGCGGAGTCTCCGTCCCGCTTCGTCGGGTTCGCACCCGAGATCGACGGCCGACTGCTGCCGTACACGTTCCGATTCGCCGACCCGAACACGGCGCCCCTGTTGGTCAACAATCAGGCCGTTCCGCTCCGGCTGCAGGATGTCCAGGGCTATGACGCCAGCCACCTTCGCCGCTACGATGCGTTCCTGGCTGCGCTCAACGGTCAGTCGCAGAACTACCACGACGCGACCATCCTTTCGAAGGGGCTGAGTTCACCACTCCTCGATCTGTTGAATGCGCGCTACGTGCTCGTGCCAGCGCATCTCGACGCTCTCGACGGCGGACTCGTGCGTTTCTCCAACACGGTCTATGAGGACGGCCAGGTCAAGATCCTCGAAAATTCGAGCGCGTTTCCGCGCGCCTGGATCGTGCACACGGCTGAACAGGTCGGTCCAGGCGGCGCTGAGGGCATCCAACGCATCGCCTCCGGACGGGTAGACGCACGGCACACCGCCCTCCTCGAGGCGCCGCCACCTGACCTGGAGGTGCCCGTGGATGCCTCGCACGAGCAAGCACGTGTGGTCAGCTATGAAGCACAGCGTGTCGAGATTCGAACGTCGACCGAAGCGACCGGCCTCCTCGTGCTAAGCGAAATCTACTACCCGGCCTGGAGGGCATATGTCGACGGTCAACCCGTACGTCTCTATGTGGCGGACGGTGCGCTGCGAGCGGTCTCGATACCCGTCGGTGAGCACACCGTCGAGTTGCTATTCGAGTCCGAGACGCTCCGCGTTGGCATGCTCATCTCGAGCGTCACGGCTCTACTCCTGGTGCTACTCGGCGTCGCGTGTATTACGCGGCGGCTTCGCTCGACCTGAGGGTGCGTCATGAGTGACGTGCGCTTTTGCTCGGCGTGCGGTGCACCGGCGATCGAGCGTGAGATCGATCACTACGTGCGAAGCGTCTGTACGGGGTGTGGCAAGATCCTGTACCGGAATCCGGCCCCGGCCGCCGGCTGCCTCGTCGAACATGACGGCGCCGTGCTCCTGGCGCGGCGCAAGTTCGAGCCGTGGCGAGGGTTGTGGTACATCCCGAGCGGCTTCGTCGAGTACGGCGACGACGTGGAAGACACGGCGCGACGCGAAATACGCGAGGAAACCGGTCTGGCGGTTGAGCTCGGACCGTTGTTTGGCGTCTATAGCTATTTCGACGACCCTCGTCAGGACGGCATCATCATTCTGTACCGCGCGGTCGTCGTGGGCGGTGCGCTCGAGGCGGGCGATGATGCTGCCGAGGTTGCGTTCTTCGCGGCGCGCGCCTTGCCGCCGGCGGAGCAGATCGGCTTCGCCACACATCGCCGTGCGCTGCGCGAATGGTGTGACGAGATCGCATACCACAGTCGCGCGCCTCTTGCGGTGCGCGGACCCCGTATCGGATAGGCAGTCTTCTCGCCACCAGGAGAAGTAAGCCGACGGCAACGGCGCTGTGATCGCAGACACGAACGCGGTACTAAGCTCGTCGGCTCGTCACCTGTGCCAACCGTCGAGATGCTCATGACAGCGGTTGTGTCGCTCGCCGGCAACAGCCGTAGCACCCACACGGTCTGGCGGCGCACTTCCCTGGCGTGGGGGAGGGACTGGACGAGGTAGTGGTGCACGCGCCGCCAGAACGTATTTGGGCGCTTTTAGCTTTTAGACGACGGTCCGCGGCTCCCCGAGTAGATGCCGATCGTGAAAACCACGACAGGTCACGTGGAGGTCCTCGACGCCGAGTTGGACGTACCGGGCCGTAGGTCGGATCATGCCGAGCAGCTTGCGAATCGTGGTCGACTTGCCCGCGCCGTTGAGCCCTGCGGTCCGTGCCCTCGCGACGCGTCAGACTGACGCCACATGGACCTCCTACTCGATCAACTCGAAGGTGCAGGGGCCGGCACCGCGAAGTGCTCGATGAGCCGACGGGCGTAGAAGTCTTCCCAGGGCTCGCTCGGCGCCGCGCGCGTGAACTCCTGGTCGAGCCCGACC
>DASXRR010000312.1:0-3600 GCA_036506475.1 Chloroflexota bacterium | reverse complement strand
GCATACACCGTCGACGCGACGCTGACCGGCGAGGACATCGCCCGCCTGCGTCAGCATTACGGGCTGGACCAACCCGTTCCCGTTCAGTACTTGCGTTGGCTGGGCAACATGCTGACCGGCAACTGGGGAACGTCATTCGTCAGTAATTTGCCCGTTGCCGCCTTGATCGGCCAGCGGTTGCCCAACACGCTCCTGCTGGTTGGCAGCTCCTACTCGATCATCCTGATCGTCGCGATCGTGCTCGGCGTCTACACGGCCGTGCATCAGTACTCCGTGGCCGACAACGTGGTCACCACGATCGCGTTCATCGGTATCTCGATCCCCAGTTTCTGGCTGGGCCTGCTGCTGCTGATCTTCTTCGCCGTGCAGGCACGCAGCATGGGGCTGCCCTATTTCCCGGCTGGCGGGATGTACGACCTCGCGGTGGGGCCCACCTTGCCTCAGGTGTTGTGGCACCTGGTACTGCCATCGATCACGTTGGCGACTGTGGTCACGGCCGGCTATATCCGCTATATCCGTGCCTCCATGCTCGAGGTGTTAGGCAACGACTATGTGCGCACCGCGCGCGCCAAGGGTCTCGCAGAGCGTGTGGTCCTGCGTCGCCATGCCTTCAAAAACGCGGCAATTCCGCTGGTCACGCTGATGGGTCTTGATCTGCCGCGCTTCCTGTCCGGGGCGGTGGTGGTCGAGTCGATCTTCGCCTGGCCTGGAATGGGCCGGCTGTTCTGGGAGGAGGCCCAGCGCACCGATATTCCCGTTCTGATGGCGGTGCTGGTGTTCACGTCGGCGATGGTGGTGATTGGCAACCTGCTGGCGGACGTTGGATACGCCTATCTGGATCCTCGGATCCGGTATCGATGATTGTGGGCGCCGGCACTGGCTTGTGGCCCTGACAAACCCCGTCGCCTCCACTCCGCGCGTGTTGTCCCTCCCACCGCGCGTCCGTGCGTCGAATGGCCTGGTGCATGTGGCCTGGCGGCGCTTCCTGCGCCACCGTCTGGCACTGCCTGGCGCAGCCATTCTGGGCGTGATCGCCGGCGTGTGCTTCCTGGCTCCATTTGTGGTATCGGAGTCGCTGGCTAATCAGGTCGATCCACGCCTGTTTCGCGCGCCGCCTTCGCTGCAGCATCCCTTCGGCAGCGACGACGTCGGCCGCGACATTCTGTGGCGCAGCATTTTCGGCGGACGGATCTCACTGGCTGTCGGAACGTTATCGATCGCCCTGGCCATGACCATTGGCGTCGTGCTCGGTTCGGTTTCCGGCTTCTACGGTCGCTGGGTCGACAGCCTGATCATGCGCTTGACCGACGCGATGCTGTCGATGCCATCGCTGCTGGTGCTGATCGTGCTCACGCGTATCCTGGGTCCGTCAGTGCCGACGATCGTGCTCGTGATCGGGCTGCTCAACTGGATGCAGGTGACGCGCATCGTTCGCGCCAACTTCCTGTCACTCAAGGAACAAGACTTCGTGCTCTCGGCGCGCGCAATCGGCGTGCCCGACGCGGCCATCATCTTTCGCCACATCCTGCCCAATACGTTGGCGCCGGTCGTGGTTGCAGCCACCCTGGGCGTCGGCCACGCAATCATTCTCGAAGCGTCGGCCAGCTTCCTGGGCCTGGGCGTCCAACCGCCGACGGCCAGTTGGGGCAGCATGCTCAACCGCGCGCAGGGTCTGCTAATCGTGGCGCCGTGGGTGGCCATCTTCCCGGGGCTGCTCATCCTGCTTACCGTCATGGCCATCAATTTCCTGGGCGACGGACTGCGCGATGCGCTCGACCCGCGCGCTGTCGGCGGCGAGCGGCCCAGTTAAAGCGTGCGGGAGGACTGTGTGCCGTGAACCACTACTTGCGTATTCGAGCCAGCCGGCTAATCGACGGGCGCAGAGGTGAGCCTGTGCCCGATGGCGCCGTACTGATCCAGGGGCAGCGGATCGTCGCGGCCGGTCGGGCCGCCGAGGTGGTCGCTCCATTAGACGCCACCGTGGAGGATCTGAGCTTCGCCGGCGGCACCATCCTGCCCGGGTTGATCGACGTGCACGCACACCTCACTTTCGGCACCGGCGGGCGCACGTACGAGCAGGTCATGCACGAGGATTCCGACGACTTGATGCTGATACGCGCCGTGCGCAACTGCCAGTTGCACCTGGCGGCTGGAGTGACCACGGTGCGTGATTGCGGCGCGCGCAACTACACCACGCTTTCGCTGCGAGACGCCGCCGCCGCTGAGCTGTTTCCCAGCCCGCGCCTGCTCGTCAGTGGGCCACCGTTGACCATCACCGGCGGCCACTTCTGGTGGTGCAATGGCGAAGCCGATGGCATCGAGGGCGTGCGACGCCAGGCACGCCTGCTCCTGAAGCGTGGGGTGGATTTTCTCAAGATCATGGCTAGCGGCGGGGGAACGCTAGGCACGAACCAGGCGGCTGCCAGCTACTCAGCCGATGAGATCGCCGCGGCCGTGCGCGAAGCGCACATGCTCGGCAAACTGACCACCGCCCATTGCCTGGCCGCGGAGAGTGTCGGGAACGCAGTCGAAGGCGGTATCGACCAGATCGAGCACATCAATTTCATCCATCCGGATGGGTCACGCCGCTTCGATGCGCGTGTCGCCGAGCGCATTGTCGAACGAGGCATCTACGTGAGTCCGACCATTCAGACCGGCTACCGTCAGATCGAACGCCTTTCCGCGGCTGGCGGGACGAGCACTGGAGAGCGGGCGCGTTTGTCAGACCTGCAGTACAAGCTGGACACCAAACTAGATTTCGTGCGCCGCTTCCATGAGCTTGGCGCAAGGATCGTGTCGGGTACCGACGCCATCCAAACCTTCGGAGACTACGCCATCGGCCTCGAGCTCCTGGTGCGGGCCGGCCTGACGCCCATGCAGGTCATCATGTCGGCCACCAGCGTGGCCGCCCAGGCGATCGGCTTCGATGAAGTGACCGGCACGCTCGAGCCGAGCAAGGGGGCTGACATCATTGTGGTGAACGGCGATCCCTCCGTGGACATCCGTTGCATGGGCAGTGTAGCCCTCGTCGTCCGTGGGGGCGAGGTCGTTCACCGCACGGGTATGGTCAGTTCGCGCGGCCACGAGTTGATCCCGGCCGTAAGCACCGCGTCGAACTGACTGCATCAGTCATCGCGTGTGCAGGGCGCTCGAGACGGCGTCCGCCCATGGAGCAGGACTCGAGACAGAGCCGCGGGTAAGGAGCGAAGTCCTGGGCACGCGCTGTGTGTCCGCTCCCCAGCGCAGCTCGGTATGGAGTTTGCCGCGGTCAGTCTCACATGCCGTTGGGCCCCGGCGGGAGCCATCACAGCGGCAATTCCCGAGCGTACGTTATCCCACAGTAGTCAATCGCCCCGTGTTTTGTGGAGGCCGTGCGCGCCATGAAGACCACCGGCAACGGAGTGGTGCGCTTGCGGTGCGCGGCTTAGCGCGAGGGAGGCCGTCATGGAGTTGTCGGGCGGCAAAACCCCGCGCGCGCACGGCATCGGCGATGCTGAGGACATGCTCGAACTAGGTTTCGGGCGTCTGCAAGCCATGCGTGCGATGCGGACGATCCTAGTTGTAAGCATCTCTGGCTCGGCATCTACGCACCACATGTTG
>DASXRR010000311.1:0-13482 GCA_036506475.1 Chloroflexota bacterium | reverse complement strand
TCTGCCACCTCCGCGGCGGGTGGGTAACCCAAGCGCTGCGCCATTAATCGTCGCGGTCCCGTTGGCGGTGGTGGTCCTTTGCCCGAGGCGCAACGCCGCGCAATCGAGTTGGCTGGCGGCGAACACGCGCAACTCGTCCTCCATGCCGCGGTGGAGGCCATGGCCGGGCGCAGCCTTGCTCGGATCGGCCGCCCCGCGGCCCGCAATCAATCGGCCACAGCGCTCGGTTTCGATTGACCACGCGCCATGCCCGGTGCTCGTGATCCGCGGCCCGTCGGACGCTCGTTAGGTGGGGACCGCAAGCGGGCGTGTCCCACAGCTAGTTCGCTGGGCGCGCCACATGAGACGGCCACGTGGGTTAGCCAATATCCAGTGCCCGCTCGACGATCGCCAGCAAATCCTCCGGGGAGACCGGTTTGGTCAGGTACAGGTCCGCGCGTGCCCGCGCTCCGGCTTCACGGTCGACGGCCGAGGTGCGACCGGTGAGCATGATGACGGTCGTTGCGGCGAGCCGCGGGTCGCCCTTGATGACGTCGCTCAGTTCCAAGCCTGTATAGACAGGCATCTGCCAGTCCAGGATGGCGACCGCGGGATGGTGCTGGCGGATCAGACGCCAAGCCTCCTGGCCGTCAGCCGCCTGTAACACGCTGTACTGATCCGAGGCGAGCGTCGCGCTCAGCATCCGCCGTGTTGCCGGATCGTCGTCGGCGATCAAGACGATTCTGTTGCCAGGTTCAGGGCGCCGAACGCCAGCGGAGTCGGGATCAGGGATCACCGATACCGTTGGCCTTGGTTCGTTCGCCGCAGAGCTCGACTGTTTGAGGATCTCGCCAGCCTGGTTCGCTGCGCGGTAGATGTCCTCCAGAGACTCGCGGTCGTCAGCATCCAGATCCGTCTCACCCGCGAGAAGGGCGTGGCTCATCCCCAGGATCACGCCCAGTGGCGTGGCCAAATCATGCCTCAGAGTCGACAGGTCAGCCGTGGCCCGCACAGCTTGGTCGTGAGCGGCGGTCAGTTCCTGGACCAAGCGGTGGCGCTCGATCATCGCCACGATAGCGCGCGCGAGCGTAGCCCCCACACGTGCCTCAACCTTGGGCACACAGTCGTCTACAGCGACATGCGGCGCAGCTTCGGGCATCAGGCCCGAGCTAGGCCGCGTCAGGAGAAGTGCCGGCGCGCTCACGCCGATCGCTCGTAGTCGAGCCAGAAGCGTCCCGCCGTCCGTATCGCTCAGCACCGAATCCAGGACCAAGGCATCATAAGTCCTGACTGCCGCCTGACGTTGCGCCTCCCAGCCGTTCGGCACGGAGTCCACCAGAAAAGCGGGTGCCAGGGCGGCGCCCAATACGGCGCGCAGGGACGGTGACTCGTCGTCAGTCCCGACGAGCAGCACGCGAAGTGACTTGCTACCAGAGCGATGGTGTACGGCAGCGATGAGACATAACGCCGAATGCAGACTCCATGCCGGCCGATACTCGGGCGGCATCAGGTGGGCGGTCGTGGTTCAGTCGGCCGCTACGCAGTGCCGGCAATGACACGCTGGAGATCGTCGGGCGATGTGCTCACGGGAAAGCAAGACTCGGCCCGGCGCCAACGCTGGATTACGTGGCACAGCGAGGTCGAGGAGCGCCTGGGCGGTGGAGCGGCGATCGACGGTCGAATGGTCTCAATGAAGCGGTTGTGTGCACAACAAGACAAACCGGCTGGGGGACGTGCTCACCTGGGCCAATCACCATCGTGCCGCGTGACGCTGAGCGCCGGCTTGCTGGACAGGAGGGCGCAGTTCAGTGAGCACGTTTGGTTGTCCTGTTCGCGCGCACGGCACGACAGCCCGCTCGCGACCGTCGGCGAGGCCGAGCTGGGCTAATCCGAGCCCAGCCGGGCGGACCGGTACCAGCTCATCCTCTACCACCGCCGCGGCTACGCGTGCAGCAGCCGCGGCGAAGGGCCCGCCGGCCTCGCGCCGCAAGCCGCCGAGCGTTGCTGAGTCACCCCGGCGTGGCGCGGGCGCACATCGCGGGGCGCGGAAGCCGGCCTGCGCCTCGGCCAGGGCGCGCGGGTCCTGGCGCTGCATGGGTGGGTCGTGCCGGGCAGGATGAACCCTTCGGCGCGCAGCAGCCACGCAAAGGAGCAGGCGGTGCGTCTCGCCGAAGCGTGACCAGTGGGCGTCGCGCTCGCCGTCAAGGACCGCCCCATTATCAGCCCTGGCTCCAGCAGGGCCAGCGAGCCGACCACAGCCGGGGTGTCTAGCGCCGGTTGGAGGGCGATGCAGCCGTCATCATCCTGCTAGGTGATCTGGGTCATGGACCTCGGTATGCGCGCGACAAAGCGCATCCCGCCCTCACTTGGATACTCCACTGTCAGCTCGCCTCGGTGGCGCTGAATAATTTCACGCGCGATCGACAACCCCAGGCCCAATCCCGATGCGTAGTCCCTATCATGGGCGCGATAGAAGCGCTCGAATAACCGTCCGCGCTTGTCCGGCGGAATGCCGGGCCCGTGATCGTGGACGACGATTTCGACGGACTCGGAGGGTGCATGGACCTCAACCGTGACCGCAGCGCCGGAGCTGTACCTGAGCGCATTGTCAAGCAAGTTTTCAAGGACCTGTCGAATTCGGCCAGGGTCGATGAGTGCAGACAGGCTCGGCGGTGCTCGAAGCTCGACCCGATGCTGTTCGCTCCGTAGCTCCGCCCTGCGGATCGTCTCGCGCACTAGATGTGCAACATCGGTATCCTCGTAGGTGAGCTGGAAGTCGCCCCTCTCCAGGCGCGACACATCCAGGACTTGATCCACCAGACGCGCGAGCTTTCGCGAATGGTCATCAATAATCGTCAAGCGATCCCGGAGGCGCACGACAGGATATTGCTCATTCATGTCCAGGTATCGCAGCAAGAGCTGGGCGGTAGCGACGACAGCTGTAAGCGGAGTTTTGAGCTCGTGCGCTGCGACCGACAAGAACTCGTCGCGCGTCCTCAGCGCTCGTCGCGCCTCGGCGTACAGACGCGCGTTATCGATGGCCATCGCGCACCGCCCGGCCAACGCCTCTGCCAGATCGAGATCATGCGCGTTATAGTTCGGACCCGCTGATCCTCGCACCAGTGTCATCGCGCCGAGGAGCCGACCTCGCCCGCTGAGCGGCACAACCATAATGGACTCAAAGCCAAGCGCACGTCTGAGCGCCAGATGTTCGGCGTTTCGGCTCGTGGCACGTAGTTCCTCCTGGGAGATCTTCGTTAGCAAAACTGAACGAGCCGTACGGAGGACCTCGGAAACCGGCTGACGTCCCGATGGATCGGGCGGGAAGCGGCGCTGGAGCTCGCGCACCTGGACCGTTCTGGCCTGGTCCGCATGGGCGGCGGCCAACCCCCGTGCCGTGCCGTCTTCATCCACGACATCGACGCTGCACCAATCGGCCAGGCTTGGCAAGGGTAAGCGCACGACCAACTCCAGCGTTACCTCATAGTCGAGCGAGGACGCTAGGGCGGCGCCCGCCGCGTCCAAGAGCCGCAGGCGGGCGGCCTGCTCCTGCAGAGTTGCCGTGGCCACTGCGACGCGCTCTTCGAGATCGGCGTTAAGCGTGCGGATAGTCGCGTTCGCTTGTTCCAACTCGTCAACACGCTCTTCGAGAAGAGCGCGCAGGCGCCGCCGCTCGAGTGCCCTCGCGATCGTCGCCCGTAGCTCCTCAACAGGACACGGCTTGAGCAAATAGTCATATGCACCCTCACGGAGCGCCCGGACTGCCGACTCAAGCGAGCCGTATCCAGTCGTAACGATGGCAACGGCCGGCGAGCCTCGACGAAGAAGCTCCCGTACGATCGCTAGCCCGTCAGCATCGTCGAGCCGGATGTCGGTCAGCACGACGTCAAAATTTCTCTGGTCCAGCTGCCGAATTGCGCTGTCGACACTGGTAGCAGTCACAACCATGTGGCCGTCCAGTACGAGGACGGCTGCTGTGGTCTCAGCCACAGCAGGCTCATCATCTACCAGCAGGATCGTTCCAAGCTGACCTCGAGTTGAGTCAGCGGGGTTCCCCTCGAAGTTGCTGGTCATCGGACTGCGTCCCCAACAGGTGCGCTCAGGCTCACGCTTGCGTGCCGCATGCTGGCGAACTCGTCGGGTACCAGAGTAGATAGGCGCATATTCCGTGGTATGCCGGGTCCTTCTTCGAACAGGACAACTTGGGGGTGCGCCGAACTTCGGTGCAGGATGACGAGCTTCCAATCTTACGCTAGAGTTTCGCTCCGTGTGTATCGGCGCCGGGTTGACAGACGAAGACGCGTCATCGCACCGTCGCTTTTGCTCAACCTAGGCCGTCCGGCATCCGAGTTGGAATCTCGCACCAAGAGCCGCATGCTGCTGGTATGGAAGTTGAGCCTGCCACGCTCATCCGCTAGCGATTGGCCACGTTCTTCGCGCTGGCCACGACACGCTGCCGCCTACGTTCGCCCGTCACCTGCCGATCCCCAGGCCAGGAGGGCAGTTCATGTTGGAGCGCCAGAATCATCCTGGGCGCGGAAGTATCGGACGGTTGCCAGATGACGCAGCCTCCCGCGAGCCAGTGCCGCGCTACCGCCGGCTAGCTGAATTCGAAGCGACCTGGCGGTACTGAGGGGTAATGGCTTTGCTCAGGCAGCGTGGCGCGCACCGAGTACGGAGAAGAGCTCGTCGGGTCGATACGGTTTGGCGAGTACGGCATCCACGCCGCGCTGAGTCGTCTCAGCCTGATCAATACTCGCGCCCCAGCCAGTGGCCAGGACGAATCGCACCTCTGGCCAGCTGGCGCGCACACGTAAGCAGCACGTGTGTCGCTCGCGAGGCGGGCGACTCGGGGATGCTAGCCGGTCCAACTTCGACCCGACTCAGCACGTGCGTCGTCGGTGCTCCATTATCGACCGCACTGATTTCGAAAGCCAGTAGACTCGTTGGGTGCCCAACGAACTGCGTCACGAAGATGTCGACGCATCGAGTGTGCCAGTCCTGCGGGCAGCGGATTGGGACGAATTCGCCGCGGCGCACATCACCCGCCCAAAGCAGATTGCCGACTTGTTCAGCTCCGACATCTCGCACTTCGACGTGACGGACATGACCGAGGTACTGGAGGAGGCGTGGGAGCTAGTCGAGCATGATCTCATCTGCGAACCCGCCTTTCGGCGGCTGACATTCAGCAGTACCGTGGCGCTCCACGGCGGCACGAATCCGGATTTCTTCAAGGGGACCATAGTCGAGGAGGCGGCAGCGCGCGAACTGGCGAGCCTGGAGACGCGGTGATGTCAGAGTCGGCAGGCATGCACATCGTCGATGCCCAGGTCCACCTCAACCAGCTGGTACCGGACTGGCGCGCGGCCGAGCCCGATCGGGTGATCGAGGCAGCGATCGTCGCCATGGATGCGGTCGGTATCGAAGCGGTGCTGATCGGCGAGAGCCGTGGGTTCGATGCGAAAATGCGGCCGGCGCTCGGCCCGGAGCTGCCCAACGGCGCCATCCGCGCCCAGTTCCCGTTTTCGGAACGAGCCGTCGCGCTCCACCCGGACCGCTTCGCCTATCTAGTCCGAATCGATGCGCGCGATCCGGAGCTCGGGCGCCTGGTCGCCGAGGTGCGCTCCAAGCCGGGGGCGCTGTGCATGCGCATCGTGCCGGTGCCGAACATCGGCGAGGTGGAAGCATTCGAGCGGGGCGAATTCGAGCCGCTGCTGGCGGCCGCCGCGGAGCACCGGGTGCCGGTGTTCTGCTGGTTTCCCGGACGGTCGCATCTGCTGGTGCCGTACCTGCGCAAGTATCCGACGCTCCAGCTCATCCTCGACCACTGCGGAGTCGGGGTTGCGCCGCCTCCTACAGGGTGGGAGCTGCCACCCACGCTGCAGACGTCGGTTACGCCGACACTCGCGGAGCGGCTGGCACAACTCGAACGCGTCATCGATCTGGCGCAGTATCCGAACCTGGCGCTGAAGTGGTGCCACGCGCCTGGCTTCCTGTCGGCGGAGCTTTACCCACATGGAGACATGTTCGCGGTGCTGCGGAGGGTGCTGGATGCTTTTGGGCCGGAGCGGGTGATGTGGGCTAGCGACTACACGGTCAGCCGCGTCGAGACCGGCTATTCGTGGGCGCACACGCTGTACTACTTGCTGGGCTCGGACCAGCTCACACAGTTGGAGAAAAAGTGGCTGCTCGGCAAGAGCGTGCGCCACGTATTGCGCTGGGCTCAATAGCAGTCTAAAGAAGGTCGCCGACGGCTTCGGCGACAATGTCCAGGCGCTCCATGCCGGTGAAGTAGTACGCGCCCTGGACGATGGTGTTGACGATGTAGTTGTTGGTCATGCCCCACGCCTTCGCCAGCAGGACCGCTTCACGCAGGCCACCCGTATCGCCGATGACGGTGTTATGCCGCAGCATGAGGTAGGGCATCATCTGCTTCGGCAGCGCGCCGCGGAAGCAGCCTTCCCAGCGCGCCCGAGTCGCCTTGAGTGAACGCGGCTCGTGCTTGGCCAAGAACTCGACCCGCGGCGGAAGCCAGTTGATGGTGCGCTCGTACCACTGCACGATGTTGCGCTTGTCCTGGTCGGTCAGCTCCTTAGTAGCGGGATCGAGGCCGCAGTAAAACGGCGCCATGTCCGGCGCCCAGCCGTCCGGCCACACGGCCGGTTCGGGTCGGTCGACCCACTGCGTCAGCACAACGCCGAGCGCGCGAAAGACGCACTCCAGGCCGCGCATGCCGCCGCTCATCTGGGCGTGCATGACGCATTCCAGGAGCTGCGCTTTGGTGACAAGATGTGGGGCGTCACCGAAGCCCTCTTCGGACGCGTCAGGCCATCTGGATGATGGCGCGGCCGAGGATCTCGCCGCGCTCGAGCGCCTCGCACGCCTCGTTGACCTGCTCCAGGTTGAAGCGTCGGCTGACCAGCAGGTCGAGTGGCAGTTTGCCTGTCTGGAACCAGCGCACGTACATCGGATAGTCGCGCGCGGGAGTGGGCGAGCCACCATAGGTGCCCCGATAGACCTTGCTGCCCGGCAGGATCTCGCCGATCACGCCGATCGTTTATTGCTGGCGCGGCACGCCGATCTGCACCGCCATGCCGCCTTCGGGTTTCCAGCCCGGAATGGCCGGATGGACTGACGGCAACAGCTGGGCAATGGTTTCGGGTCGACCGATCGCGTCGAACGCGAAATCGGCGCCTCCATCGGTGAGCGCGAGGATCTGCTCGACCACGGTGCCGTCGCGGCCATTCAGTGTGTGGGTCGCGCCGAAGCGACGGGCGAAGTCGAGCTTCTCAGCGGTGACGTCCACGGCAACGATCGGATCGGCGCTGACATTCGCCGCCGCCTGGATCGCGCACAGCCCGACCCCGCCGGCGCCGAAGACGACTACTCAATCGCCGGGCCGCACGCGGGCGGTATTGATGACCGCGCCGCAGCCGGTGGTCACGGCGCAGCCGATCACCGCTGTCACATCCATGGGCACGCCGGGATCGAGCGGAGTCACGTACGCCCGATCGACAACGACGTGCTGTGACCAGGTGCATGACTGCCCACCGGCGCGGATGTCCTGGCCGCGGAATCGCAGCGTCGGCAACTCGGGGCGCACGCCACCCGGCAACTGATGTGGCATGAAACTGAGCATGACGTGGTCGACTTCGCGCAGGCCGCGCACGTCGCGCCCCATCGCCAGCACGCTGCCAGTCGATTCGTGTCCGAGCAACGTTGGAACCGTTGTCTTCGGGTTGTGCAACGTGTGCAGCTGGGTGTGACAGATCCCGCTGGCGAACTGTTGCACAACCATCTGGGTCGGGCCCGGATCGGGTAGCTCGACCTCTTCGATGACCATCGGTTTGCCCAGGTCGGCGTACACCGCGGCGCGCGTCTTCACCGCAGGCCCCAACGGGGCGACGACGTTGCGCCACCGTCCACTATCAGCGTCGTACCCGTGATGTAGCTCGAGTCGTCCGAGGCCAGATAGACCACCGCGCGCGCGACGTCCACGGGCTCGCCAGTCCGTGCCAGCAGTGTGTAGTCGAGGACGTTCTCAGCCCAGCGACCTTCGCGGCGCGCCTCCGCGTTGGCCTGGGTCGCGATCGGGCCAGGGGCCACGCAGTTGACTCGAATGCCCTGCTTGCTGAAGTCGATGGCGATGGCTTTGGTGAAGCTGATCACCGCGCCCTTGGCGGCCGCGTAGGCCGGATTGCGATGCGTGCCCATAAGCGCCACGGCCGACGCCATGTTGACAATCGAACCGCCCCCCTGTCTGAGCATGTGCGGGATAGCGAGGCGCGTCATGAGATACATGCTCTTGAGGCACACGGCCAGCGTGCGGTCCCAATCGGCTTCCTCGAGATCGAGGACCGTGCGCCCGGCGCGACTCCAGTAGGCGTTGTTGTGCAGGACGTGCAGGCCACCATAGCGCTGGATGGCCGCGTTCACCAGGTCCTCGGCGCCCGGTGCGCACGCGACGTCAGCGTGCACGAACACGGCCTGCCCGCCGGCATCCTGGATATCGACTACGGTGCGTTCGCCGCCTTCGACGTCGATATCGCCGATGGCCACCGACGCCCCCTCGGCGGCCATCAGGCGTGCGGTCGCGCGGCCAATGCCGGCTGCGCCGCCAGTCACGATGGCGACCTTCCCGCTCAGGCGACCCGCTCCGGCGGTCACGGCTGGCGCCGATTCTAATCGGTGCCTGCTGTGTACGATCGCCGACATGTTCAACCACCCAGATCTGTCGAGCATTGCCACCGTGTCGCCCGACGACCGCGATCGCCTCGACGACTGGTTTCAGACGCGCGTCCAGGCTGATGTGCGTCGTGGGCGGCACCGCGGCCACTTCTATCAGCTCACCGCGGACCTGGTCATGCTCGAGCATCGCGTCGACTACGCCAAAGCGACGTACGACACCATTCCTGCTTTCCGCAATCGCCTCCGCGAGACGGGCGAGGACTCGACCGACAACGCGGAGATCATCGCCGAGAGCCTGCAGCACCTGCCGATGTACGTGCTATACGGCTGGGAAACGGGCATCAATAACGAGATCCGCCACCTGCGCTACCGCGGGCTGAGCAAGGAGCAGTTGCTGGAGCTGGTGCTCTTCGCGCAGCTGCAGGCGGGCATGCGCGGGCTCCAGCTCGTCTACAACGGCGCCTCACGGCTGCTCGTCGATCTTCCCGATCCGGGTGAATCGGCATGTTTCCCGCCTGGCTGGGCACCCGACCCGGACGCCTTCAAAGCCGGGCTCGATCTCTCGGTCCGTTCGCTCACGGACGCGGATCGGCGCACGATCGAGAGCTGGTATGAAGCGACCATCGGCTACATGCCGAAGTCGGTCCAGTTCGCGCTCGAGTTCCATCCTGAGTCTTTCAAGTGGCATCGCGCGCGCTGGGAGATCATCTTCCGGACGTTACCCAAGCAGGTGGCGCCATACATCATGCTGCGCCAGCATGTGCTGACCGGCAACACGGAGGCGCTGCGCGAGGCTGCGCTGCTCGGTAAAGCCTGGGGCATCACGAAGGAGTGGATCGTCCACGGGCTGATGGTGAGCGCCTTCTACTGCGGATTCGAAGGCCTGTATTTCGCGCACACCGCGCTACACGATGTGCTCGACAAGTGGGAGGACTCGCGGTGATCAACACGTTCAACGCGCCA
This sequence comes from Chloroflexota bacterium, assembly GCA_036506475.1. GTDB lineage: Bacteria > Chloroflexota > UBA6077 > UBA6077 > CF-72 > CF-72. The sequence continues at coordinate 3,852 of DASXRR010000311.1, read as the reverse complement.
GATCTTGCCGACATCAAAGGTTTTTCAGCTGAGGAGAACGAACAGTTCGTCGAGATGCGACGGGCGCATGGCGTACGCGTGGACCGCGGCTGGGGACTCAATTATCAGGCGACGGCTGATGGGATCATGCTCGACAACCGGCCGGACTACGCGCGCTACTTCTACGAGGGCTTGCGCACGTTTCGCACGCGGCTGGAGGTCACGAACACCGAGTTCAACAACCCCGTCCAGTTGACCATCACGAGCTTCCAGCATCTGCCGATGTACATCCTGTACGGCTGGGAAAAAGGCATTTACAACGAGTTCCGTCACTTGCAGTCACGCGGCCTGTCGAAGGCACAATTGATGGAGCTGGTCATGTTCGCCCAGCTGCAAGCGGGCATGCGCGGGCTGCAGCTCGTGTACAACGCGGTCGGCAAGTACTTGCCGGACTGGCGCGACGGACCAGGCGAGGTGCCGCTACCGTCCGGCTGGGCGGCCGACCCCGAGGCGTTCAAGGCCGGCCTCGACCTGTCTGTCCGCCCGCTCACCGACGCGGACCGCGCGAATATTCGGGCGTGGTACGAGCGGACGATCGGCTATGTGCCGAACTCGGTGCAGTTTGCGCTCGAGTTCCACCCGGAGTTTTACAAGTGGCATCGCGCGCGCTGGGAGGTGATCTTCCAGAAACTGCCCAAACAGACCGCTCCGTACGTGATGATCCGCCAGCACATGCTCACCAACAACCGCGAGGCGCTGCGCGAAGCCGTGCTGCTGGGCAGGGCCTGGGGCATTACGCGCGAGTGGATGGCGCTCGCCTTTGCCACGACGGCCTATTACACGGGCTTCGAAGCCCTGTACGCGGCGTACGATGCCGTGCACGACATCCTGCAGTCGATGAACTAGATCGAAGGGACCGCGCCTGGCTGTCTGGTGCGCCGCAGTCTGGGATCCAACGTGTCACGAAGCCAGTCGCCAAGGTAATTCACACACAGCACCAGCAGCATGATGGCAACACCGGGGAAGAACGAGATCCACCACGCTGTGTCGACGAAGTTTCGGCCATCCGAGACGAGCGATCCCCAGGAGGGTGTGGGCGGCGGCACGCCGGCTCCCAGGAAGCCCAGCGTGGCTTCCGACAGAACAACCAGCCCAATCTGCAGCGTCATCAACACGACCCATGCGTCAAGGACATTCGGGAGCAGATGTGTCGCCATGATCCTGGCTGGTGAGCAGCCCACGACACGCGCGCCGATGATGAATTCAAGATTCCGCAGACGCAGAACCTCACCCCTGACGATACGCGCGTAGCTGGCCCAGCCAAGCACCGACAGTGACACGATGACGGTCCAGACGCCAGGACCAAGGCTGATGGCAAACAGCAGCGCGATGAGAATGCCGGGAAAAGCGATGCTTCCATCGGCGAACCGCATCAGAAAGGAATCAACGCGTCCGCCGATATATCCGGCGGCCAACCCGATGAGCAACCCGACAGCACTTGACACCACGACAACAGTGGCTGAGACAGCGAGAGAAACCCGTGCTCCCCAGATGAGCCGACTCAGGACATCCCGACCCAGGGAGTCCGTGCCGAGCAAATAGGCCGGGTTTCCGCCCTGGAAAATGACTGGTGGGGTGAGCTTCTGTGGCAGCGCAATGCGTGTTGGATCGTACGGGGCCAGCACAGGCGCGAACACGGCGAACACGACAAACAGCACGATGAGTGCCGTCGGCAAGAGCGGCGCCTTGCGCGCGATTTGCCACGCTGGTGCACCAGTCACCCAGGCCGCGGCACTTCTGGTTGCACTGGCAGACGTCAGTTGGTGCTGCCCGATCGCCCTCGTCGCAATTGATTTGACCACAGTGACGCTTCCCCTCTGACCGCCGCTAGTCGTACCTGATCCTCGGGTCGACGTACACGTACAGGACGTCCACCAGGAGGTTCGCGGCCAGGACAAATACCGCGACTAACAGCACGGTCCCCTGGATCAACGGGTAGTCACGCGACAACATCGCCTGGTATGCCAGCTGACCGAGCCCCGGCCAGGCGAACACCGTCTCGATGACAACCGAGCCCGTGATGGCGAAGGCGAGCGTCAGCCCGAACGATGTGAGCTGCGGCGAGAGCGCGTTGCGCACCGCGTGCCGCCAGATGACCGAGCCTTCCGCAAGCCCCTTGGCGCGAGCCATCTTGACGTACTCGGCGCCGAGGATTTCCAACATCGAAGAACGCATCAGCCGCGTCCTCAACGGTAAGGCCAGGAAGGTCAGAACGGCGACCGGCAAGACGTAATGAGCAGGTGTACCGATGCCCGAGGTTGGAACCACGCGCAGCATCACCGAGAAGACGAAGATGAGCATGATCGACAGCCAGAAACTTGGCATGGACTGGCCCAGTACGGCGACCACCCGCACTGATTTGTCGACCCACGTGTTCCGCCGTACTGCCGCCGCGACTCCGAGCACCATGCCAAGCACTGTGCTCAACGCCAGCGCCATGGCGCCGATCGAGAGTGAGTTGGGAAATCGCTCGGCAATCAGCCGAGCAACATCGCCTTTGTCGGTGATTGACTTGCCGAGATTGCCCTGTGCTGCATTGGTGACAAAGACCCAATATTGCACGGGTAATGGTTGATCGAGGCCGAGTTGCCGTTTCAGCCGCGCCATGTCTTCCGCGGTGGCCTGATCGCTTATCAACAGCGTAACTGGATCTCCAGTGGACCGGGCCAGGACGAAAACAACCATCGAAACAATCAACAGAGTGACCATTGATTCGATGAAACGTACCAGCAAATACCGGCCCATGGAATGCTCCCGCGACTAGCTTAAGCCCACCCCGGCTATTTGCGTTGCACCCAGGGAAGACCGATGAAGAAGCCCTGGCTCAAATGGGTGGGGCCGGCAAATTCGCCGACTTTGCTGCTGACGGCGTACTGGTCATAGACGCGAGTGATCCCGGGAAATGAGTGAAGCGCGAATGCTTTCTGCTGGACGGTGTGCCACATGTCGAGTCGCTTCTTGGCGTCGAGCTCAGCAATCGTGTCCGCGAACATCTTGTCCAGCTCGGGATCGTTGGCGGCGTGGTTGACGCCCTTCGACGTCATGTTGTTTTGCTGAGCCGGCATCTGGTTGCCCGCTGCGCCACTGCCGACGCCAATCCAGGGCACGACCCCGCCCATCATGTTCGGGTCTCCAGCCACCCAGTTGGTGCGCATGGCGGTGAAGTCCATCGGCACGATCTGGGTTTGTATGCCGACGGCTTCCCAGTAGCCGGAGATGATCTGCATGAAATCAGGCTGCCAGCCGACCTGGGAGCCCGAGAAGAGCTTGACCGCTGGGTTCTGGAACTTGCCCGGGTAGCCCGCGTCCTTCAACAGCTGCTTGGCACGTTCGGGGTCGTACTTGGTGCTGTACCAGATCGGATCGAATCCGTAGTGCAGATCGGTCAGCGCGAAGTTGCCAGCACCGGGTTTGGCAAACCCCTTGAAGAAGGAATCGACCAGCTCCTGGCGATTAATGGCGAGGTCCATTGCCTCGCGCACGCGCTGATCGGACGTGGGACCAGGCGTCATCCAGTAGCCCGCGTAACACAGCGACGGGACCGTTGAGGCCTTCGTTTGCCGCAGCTCGAATCCTTCACTACGGAGGGCGACCGCATTGTCAAAGGACACGCCGGCGATATCTGCCTCACCGCGCTTGAGCATCGCGATCCTCGTCGACTCCTCGGGAGCGTGGAGGAGGACGATCTTGTCCCAGACAGGCTTGGTGCCCCAGTAGCTGCTGTTGACCTCGAGCTCCGCCTTCGAGCTAGGCGTGAAACTCGTCAATTTATAGGGTCCGGTGCCCATTGGCTGTTGCGTGAACGCTTCTGGG
>DASXRR010000310.1:0-5799 GCA_036506475.1 Chloroflexota bacterium | reverse complement strand
GATCGGCCCGGCTTCGGCCCAGCCGTCTTGGCCAACCAGGCGCAGCGCGTTCTGTTTGAAGAGCGCAGCCAGCTCAGGGTCGACGATCAGCGGCAAATACCCGGGCAGCGTCTCGATCTCAACGCTCGCGCCCACAGCCAGCGCGCCCGCCTCGAGAGCGCGGTCCACCTTTAAAGCAGCGTCGGCGATGGACTCGTGCGTGGCGCCGCGCACGAACGTCTCGAGACGCACGTCGGCGGGCACGACGTTGATCGTCGAGCCACCTCGGGTGAGGATCGGATGAACGCGGATGTGGTCCTCATCGCGGAACGTCTCGCGCTGCATATGGATCGCCTGCAGCGCCAGCGTGGCGGCGTTGAGTGCGTTGATGCCCCGCTCGGGCGCCGCGCCGGCGTGCGCTGCGCGACCGATGAACCGCGCGCGTTTGGCCACCAGGCCGTTGGCGCTCATGCGCATTGACAGTTGGCGGTCTTCCAGGTTGCCGGTGCCGTGCACGAGTATGGCCATGTCGACGTCGTCGAGCTCGCCCAGGCGCAGCAGCTCGGCCTTGCCGCCCAAGAACTCGATCTTGCCTTGCTTGGCCTGGTCGGACCGCCATTCCAGATCGACGTACTCCTCGGCGGGGACTGCCACGAACACTACGTTCCCGCTCAACTGCGCGAGCGCGTCAGTCTGTACGAGCGCGCGGGCAACGCCGACGAGGTGCGTGAGCTGCGCGTTGTGGCCGCACGCATGGACAACTCCTGTCATTGCGTCCGCCCGACGGTGATCGGGCACTGGTAGGCCATCCAGCTCACCCATGACCGCGATCGTTGGACCGGGCTCGGCGCCCGCCAAGCGCGCCTTGACACCCGTGAGCGCGAGCCCTTCCCGCGGTTGCAGGCCCAGTGCGCGCAATGCATCCGCGACGCACGCGGCGGTGCGCTCTTCGCGGAAGCCGATCTCGGCGTGGTCGAAGATGTCTTCGCCGAACGCAGTCAGCTCAGTTGCCGCGGCATCCAACACAGCCGCGATCGCCGCCTTCAGCGACTCGCTCCCAGGCACCGCCTCATCGTACGGGGCTAGGTGTTACGCCTCGCCCCTCCGGGGAGAGGCCGCCGCAGGCGGGTGAGGGGCGGCCCCTCACCCCAGCCCTCTCCCCGCCAGGGAGAGGGAGCCAAGGAATTTCCTTGACACCTGCCCAATGGGGCTCTAGCGTGCTGTACTTGCGAGGTCCGCTAGGAGACGAGCCCGCCGCGCACGGCGATCACCGCGGCATGCGTCCGGTCGGTCGCGCCCAGCTTCTTGATGATGCTCTGGACGTGATCCTTGACGGTATCGGGCTCGACTACGAGGCGCAGGGCAATCTCGCGATTCGTGAGTCCGTCCACCAACAGCTCGAGCACCTGCTGCTCGCGGCGGGTCAACGGCGCCAACAGATCAATGCTCGTCGCGGGTCGGCGACCCGTCTCGCCCAGCAGCTGATCCACCAGCTGTTCGAGTCGCTGGTCTTTGCGCTGCAACTCGTCGAGCATCTGCGCGTTGTCAATCAGGATGGCCGCCTGGTTCGCCAGGAGCTCCAGCAAGCGCGCCGCTTGCTCGTCCATTCGCGGGGCACCCGGCTCGCGGCTGGCGTTCATCACGCCGACCAATCGACCGCCCAGTGCCAACGGAACGACCACGGACGAGGCGAGCTCGCGCGGATGATCCGAAACAGGCTGCTCCTGCGCCGATCCGTGCAACAGGACGGTTTCACCGGCGCGCAGCGCCCAACCCGCCACAGACCGGTCGGCCGGCTGGCGTGTACCAAGAATGGTTCGCGCGCGTGGGCCGCGTGCCGCGACGACGACGAGCGTGTCCCGCTCGCGGGACAGCAGCATGACCGAGCCCGCGTCCGCGCGCACCACCTGCAAAGCGGTGCCCAACAGCCGATCCAGGACCGGGTCGAGCTGGCGCTCGGTGGTAAACGCGACGCCAACGTCCGAGAGCGTGTCGAGAACGACGCGCTCGAAGGGCACGCTGGCCAGGTGCGGGGTGCGGTGCGCCGCTACGTCGTGCAGCATCAGATTCGTCACAATGATCGGCAGGCTCGGGCGGGAACATGAGCGCGATCGGCAACCAGATCTCGACGCGAGCTATGGCCCGAACCTTGCTACACTTGCGCACGTCCCTCGGCTGGATTGATTTCGGCAGGCGGCCACCGCGTCTGTCCCGTCCGGGGTCTGGTCCCGCGGTGCGCCACCTCGTCGCGTTCCTGCTCTTGACTGCCCTCCTGCTGGGAGGAGCGCAGCAGGCCGCGTCCGCGCCGGACGACCAGGACGCACCGAACCCGAGCTCCGTGCGTATGGACGTGCGGGCAGGATTCGACGGTTCAGGACGGGTCGGTGGCTGGATTCCGCTCGACGTCAACCTGGTCAACGAAGGTAGCGAGCTCAGAGCCAACGTCCAGGTGGTCATCGATCAGCCCGGCGGGCGCAGCACGTACAGCTACGTTCCGACGACCTTCTCGCTGCCCGTCGTTCTACCGCGGCTGAGTAATCGGCACTTCACGATGGAGGTGAATCTGCCGAACGCGAACAACAATCGACTCACCGCCAAGCTGGTCCGATCGCCGGGCGGCGAGCTCATCACCGAGCAGGACATCACGATGACCCGCGTCCCGCTGGGTGACTACTTCTGTGGCGTCCTGGCGCGCGACCCATCGGCGTATGACTTCCTGGCTGCGCTGGACTTGCCGCCGCCGATTCGCCGCGCACGCACCGCGCCGCTCGACCCGAGCTCGATTCCCGAGCGCGCCCAGCTCCTGGGCAGCTTCGACTGCCTCATCATCGACAACGCCGCGACGGCCCAGCTGCGACCCGAACAGCTCGAGGCCATTCAGGTCTGGGTTGGCACAGGCGGCTTGCTGATCGCCGTCGGCGGCGCAACCTGGCAAAGTACGCTCGGCCCGCTGCCGCCCGATCTCTTGCCCGTCGAGCCGACCGGCTTGACCAGTCTGCAGTCGATCAGTGCGATGGGCGACTTCATGGACAATCCGCTCGACGCGGCCGGTCCCTGGCTCGTCAGCCAGTCACGGCCCCGCACTGAGCGCGGCGCGCGCGTCGTGGTCGCCCAGGACGGCATTCCGCTGATCGCCGCCTCCAAGCGAGGCGACGGCACGGTCATCTACCTTGCCTTTGAGCCGACCGGGCGCAACTTCCGCTCGTGGCCCGGCAGCGAATCGCTGTGGCGCTATCTGTTGACCCATGCCGCCGTCGACAACGGCGTCGGCTCAGCCCTGGTCCGACCGTACCTGCGCTGGGGAGGCCGCGCCCCGCGGCTCGCCATGGCCGACTTCTCCACCCATCCCAAGCCGACTCTTGATTGGTTCTGGGTGATGGTCGTGCTGTACGCGGGTGGCCTCGGATCCACATTGTTCCTACTCGGACGTCGCGGCATGGTCGGCCTGAGCCTCCTCGCAGCCGTGGGTCTAACGGCGGTCACCGCGGTCTTTGGCTTCGCTATTGCGCGTGGTCGGGCGGAGCCAGATGCCGCGATGACACGCGTGGTGGTCGTGCGGCCGATCGAAGTCGGCGACAGTGCCGCCGCCTATACCCATGAATACATCTCCGTGCTCGCGCGGCGCGAGGGAAAGTTCGACTTCCAGCTGCCGCCCGACGCGCTCAGCCGCGGGCTGTACTATCCGTTCCCCCGCCCGAGCGACGAGTCTGATTCAGGCTGGCCGCTGCGGGTGAGCGAAGGAGTGCAGCCGACACTTGACGACGTCTCGCTCAAACAGGGCCAGCTTGCGACCGCCCAGGTCGATGGTCAGCTCGATCAGGCGCCGGGTGTCCAGGCTGATCTGCTCGTCGAGCACGGTGCGATCACCGGCACCGTCACGAACCGCACCGGCGGACGGCTGAGCGACGCGTACATGGTCATAGATAGCGACTTCCGCTCGCTCGGCTCGCTCGAACGCGACCAGGCCAATCAGGTCGATTTCCTGCTGCCGTCGCGCGCGGCCGCGGGCAACATGGCCGCGGCGGCCATCGCCGATAAGCTCACGCCGCCTGGTTCCTCGGGCCGACCTGGCGCGGGCGCCCGGCGCGATTGGCTCGAATCATTGTTCTCGGCTCGGTTCCTGTTCAACCGCATGGAGCTGCGCGGGCCGACCCTGATCGGCTGGCTGGATCACGCGCCGAATCAGATCCTGGCGCCCGACTTCCGCCTGAGCGTGGCCGACTTCACGCTGCTCGTGCAGCCACTACAGCCGCAGTTGCCGATCGGCTTCGAAGGTGAGATCCCGGCCGCGGCGATGTATCGACGCGACCTGGGCATTGGCTCGGGCGCGCCGACCGATCGCGACTACTACACCGTCGCGCCTGGCGAGGCGATCACGCTGCAGTTCACCATCCCACGCAGCGAAGGCTCATTCCGCTTGCGCGAGCTGCGCCTGAACGTGGACGGCGTCGTCCAGGGTCGGGTGCGCCAGCCGCAGGTGCCGTTTACCGTCTCGCTGTTCAACTGGCGCGCGGCTGAATGGCAGGCCTGGGAAGTGGGCCCGGGCACCAGCATCGTCCCTGACGGTGAACGCTACGTGTCCGCGGCCGGCGAGGTGCGGATGCGCTACACGCTGGATGCTTCGCTGGCCAGTACGGTCCGCGAAGTGCGTATGAATCGGCTGGACGTCACGGCGGTCGGAGCCATTAGGTGAGGAGTGGGGAGTGGGGAGTGAGGAGTGGGGCACCAGTCTCTGGCCAAGCGGCCGAAGGGACTGCCGCGGCACTGGCTGATCCCATCGAACAGACCCCCCACTCCCCACTCCTCAATCCTCACTCCCCGATCGAGCCCGCGGTGCTGGTCGAGCATCTGGCTCGGCGGTTCGGCAATCGCGTTGTCTTACAAGACGTATCGTTCAGCGTTGCCCCGGGCGTCGCGTTCGGCGTGGCGGGCGCGAATGGCTCGGGCAAGAGTGTTTTGCTGCGCCTGCTGGCAACGCTCGACCGGCCAACCAGTGGTCGTATCACGGTCCATGGCTACGACACCTTGCGCCGCGCCCGAGCAGTGCGCGACCGCATCGGCTACGTACCTGAAGAACCCATGCTCTATGACGGCATCACCGCCGAGCAGTATTTGCAGTTCGTCGGCCGCGCGCGCGGACTCGGCAAGCAGGTGCGCCAGGTAGCTGTCGATACGTTGCTGCAAGTTGTGGGTCTGGACGATCGGGCGTGGCGCGACATCAGCGCCTTCTCGCCTGGCGAACGCCGCCGCCTTGCCCTGGCGGGGGCCCTGGTGCACGAACCAGACGTGCTGTTGCTCGACGATCCGCTGCGTGGGCTCGACGGGTTTGCTCGGCTCGAGCAAATCGAAGTCTTGCGTGAGCTACACCGCCTCGGCTCGACGATCGTGGTCGCGGGCACGCGACCTGAAGACTTGCTCGAAGTGTGCGACGTGATGGCAGTACTGCGCGGTGGGCGACTCGTGTGGAGTGGCGGGCAAGCCGAGGCCCTTGCGCTCTCGGCGCCATTGCAGGCCGACGCGGTTCGTATTCGGGTGGAAGTTTTGGAAGCGCTGGACGCCGCCGTTGCACTGCTCGGTCAGCGACGCGACTTGCGTGAGCTCGAGGTCGACGAGGACGGTCGGACGGTCTGGTTCCTGTTCACCAGCGACCAGGAAGCGCTCGCTAACTTGCTGCCCCAGTTGATTCGCGCCGGTTGCACCGTGGCCCACTTCGGCATCGAGAAACGTTCACCCGCCGCCGCCCTCGCGCGTCTGTTCCATGACTAGGTGTTGGGTGCTGGGTGTTGGGTGTTGGGTGGGCTTCCGTGCTCGCACGCAGTG
>DASXRR010000309.1:0-27010 GCA_036506475.1 Chloroflexota bacterium | reverse complement strand
AGAAGACGATGACGGCGCGCATCCAGCGGGCGATCTCGAACCCGCTCGTCAATACGCTCAACCACCCGTACGGGCGCAAGATCGGTCAGCGCGAGGGCTATGCCGTCGATATGCAGGCGGTCGTCGAGCTGGCCGTCCAGGTTGGCTGTGCGCTCGAACTGAACGCGGATCCGAACCGGCTCGACCTGAATGGCGATTGGGCGCGGCGCGCTCGGGCGCAGGGTGCGCGGCTGACCGTGAGCAGCGACGCGCACTCGGTCAAGAATTACGACTTCATGCAGTTCGGCATCGGCCAGGCTCGCCGCGGCTGGCTCACCGCGGACGATGTCCTCAACACGCGACCACTCGACGAATTACGCCAACTGCTTCGCGCGCGCCGCCACGTCACCTAGAGGCACGAGCTCGACCTCACGCGACCCGCGCCGCTTGCACTCCACGCCGCCGCGTTCATCGCGGTGGTCGTACAGCACGTCTAGCCCGGCATCCGCCAGCTCACGTACCACGTGTTCCTCGGCTCCTCCAAGGTCGGCGCAAAGAAGCGGCTAAAGCGTGCGACCCGCTCCATCGCAGCAGCGTACCGTCCCGCATGTCATCCCGACCCTGAGCTTGCCGAAGGGAAAAGGATCCGCTTGTCGACACGCCGCCTGCCGGAACCGTCTGACATCCGGCGCCTGCTGCGAAGCCGAAAACAATCACCTGGGTTGACTCGTGCACCGCTCCGGCGGCTACAGTCCGCCAAGAACGTGTGGACTCTCGGTGAAACGTTGCGCCAGGCACGCCTGGACAAAGGTGTGTCCGTGGCCGATGCGGCACGAGACACACGCATTCGGCGCGCCTACCTGGAGGCGCTCGAGTCCGAAGACCCGGCGGGCTTGCCCGCCGCGGTCTATACACGCGGTTTCCTGAGAACGTACGCCGAGTACCTGGGCCTGAGCGCCCAGGCCATGGTCGATCTGTACCAGCCGCCGGCTCGCCGTGAGTCGAGCCCGACCCTGCGACCAGCCGTGCCACGGGTCGCGATCCCACGACAGATCCCACTCAGACCAGCGCTGTACGGCATCGGCGGCATCGTGTTCATCGTGCTGATGGTGTTTGCCTGGAACTGGTACCGAGATGTCCAGGACAAACTGCGCGAGGGCGATACCAACTTCTCGCGCACCGTGCGCGGCACGCCCACCCCGGCCGGGGCGCGTTTGCCAACGCCGTTCCCGATCGCGGCCGTCTCGCCCAGCCCCACGCTGACGCCCACGCCTGAGCCGACACCCTCGCCGACCCCGGTCGTCGACGGGATCTTGATAGAGTTCCGGACAAACGCTCGCGTGTACGTCGAGGCCGCCGTGGACGGCAAACAGGTCCTGGCCGAGACGCTGCCCGCGGGTACGCAGCGCCAGCTGCCGCTGGCCAAGGAGTCCGTGATCATGCGCGCCAACAACGGCGCAGCTGTTGACGTAACCGTCAACGGCACGCGCCAGGAGCCTCAAACCAGCACCGAGCCCATGGAGTTGACGTGGCGCCGGTAAGCGCGCCCGCGCGCCACTCGTTCCATATCGTCTCGCTTGGCTGCACCAAGAACACTGTCGACTCCGAGGCGATGGCGCAGCTGCTGCTGGCCGCCGGCCACGAACGAGCGCCAGACGCGGCCTCGGCTGACCTGGTCGTGGTCAACACGTGCGGCTTCATCGAGTCGGCCAAGCAAGAGTCGATCGATACCTTGCTCGAGCTGGGCGACGCCAAACGCGACGGCCAGAAGCTCGTTGCGACCGGCTGTCTGGTCGAGCGCTACGCCGATGAGCTGCAGCAGGAGCTACCGGTCGTGGACGGTTTTCTCGGCGCGCGTAACTGGGCATCGCTACCCAGCCTCGCATCCCAGGTCCTCGAACACGTCCGCGCACCCGGCGACTCGCTTGGCCTGGTCCAGCTGGCTGAGCCGGGCGCGCTCGACCTGGAGATCCTGCAGCGTCACGCCAGTGGCCCGAGCGCATACGTCAAGATCTCCGACGGCTGCGACCAGCGCTGCGCCTTCTGCGCTATCCCTTTTATGAAGGGCAACCACCGCAGTAAGCCCGCCGAGCAGGTGCTGCGCGAGATCGGCCAGCTCGTCTCGCAAGGAGTCAAAGAGGTGGTCCTGGTTGGCCAGGACACGACCCGCTACGGCCACGACCTCGGCGTACGCGACGGTCTCGCCCCCCTCCTGGAAAGCATCACCGATCGGTTTCCAAGTCTGGCATGGCTTCGGGTCATGTATGCCTACCCGCGCCACATCACCCCACGGTTCCTCCAGGTCCTTCGTGAACGCCCGCAGGTTCTTCCGTATGTAGACATGCCGCTTCAGCACACCCATCCGTGGGCGCTCGCGCGCATGCGCCGTCCCCATCGCGATGTCGACGAGCTGGTGTCGTGGATGCGCTCCTGCGTGCCCGAGCTAGTGTTGCGCACGACGTTCATCGTCGGCTTCCCCGGCGAGACCGAGGCCGAGTTCCAGCACCTGCTGGAGAGCGTGCAGCGCCTGAAGTTCGACCGCGTTGGCGTCTTCACCTACTCCGACGAGGAAGGCACCGCCTCGTACGCGATGGGCGACCGCGTGCCGCAGAAGGTCAAGGTGCGCCGGCAGCAGGCCTTGATGTCTGCCGCCCGGGACGTGACCATGGCCGCCAATAAGGCCCTGATCGGGCAGGAAATGGACGTGCTGATCGAAGGCCAACCCGAAGCTGGCTCGGAGTGGTACGCCGGCCGCTCGTACCGCGACGCGCCCGAGGTGGACGGCCTGGTGCTGGTCAAAGCTTTATCGCTACCTGTGGGCGAGTTCGCGCGCGTGCGTATCGAACGCGCGCTGGCGTACGACCTGCTTGCACGGCCCGTTTGACCGCCGCTCAACTCCTGGACGCCTTACGCGCCCGCCAGCTCACCATCGCCGTCGCCGAAGGCGATACTGGCGGCGTGGTCCTCGGGCTGCTGACCGCGGTGCCGGGCAGCAGTGCCGTGGTCCTGGGCGGGGTGGTCGCCTACCACGACGATTTGAAGCAGACCCTGCTGGGCGTACCGACTGAGCTGTTCGTCGCCCACGGCTCAGTCAGTCAGCAGGTCGCCGAGGCCATGGCCCACGGCATCCTCCGCGCTACTGGCGCCAGGGTCGGCGCCGCCGCCACTGGCATCGCCGGCCCCGGTGGCGCGACCGCCAGCAAGCCCGTCGGCCTGACCTGGCTGGCCGTCACCGACGGCCAGCGCACCGTAAGCCAACAGCACCACTGGCAGGGCGACCGTGCCGAAAACCGCACCGCCAGCGCCCAAGCCCTGTTCGACTTCGCGCTCGAGTTCGTCAAAGCCTGACACGGGGCGCCGCGAGCCGTCAGCCGTAAGCCGTCCGTGTCTGCCGCCCAGATGCCTGCTTCTCTTTAGAGAAGAAAATAGTCCCGCGCGGCGCGTGCACTGACGGCGGCGTGGGCAAATCAGCCCAATAAATGCAGACATGGAACGCATGTTCTGTTAGACTGCCCTGGAAAAGCGGGGAACAATGACCACCCGGGAGAACACCGACTGTGGCTCAGGCTGACAAGAGCAAAGCCATCGAGCTCGTCATCTCGAACATCGAAAAACAGTTCGGGAAGGGCGCGATCATGAAGCTGGGCGAGGCCCAGCAACGGATGGCTGTAGATGCGATTCCGACGGGCTCGATCGCACTCGACATCGCCCTGGGCGTCGGCGGCGTGCCGCGTGGGCGCTGCATCGAGGTCTTCGGGCCCGAGTCGTCGGGCAAGACCACCCTGGTCCAGCACGTGATCGCCGAGGCGCAGCGCACGGGCGGCGTGTGCGCGATCATCGATGCCGAGCACGCGCTCGATCCGTCTTATGCACGCAAAGTCGGCGTCGACGTCGACAACCTGTTCATCTCCCAGCCTGACTCGGCTGAACAAGCACTGGAGATTGCCGAGGCGTTGGTCCGCTCGGCGGCGTTCGACGTCGTGGCGATCGACTCGGTCGCGGCGCTGGTGCCCCGCGCCGAACTGGAAGGCGAGATGGGCGACACGCACGTCGGCCTGCAAGCACGCCTCATGTCGCAAGCGCTCCGCAAGCTGACCGGCGCGATCAATAGAAGCCGTACGTCGCTGATCTTCACCAATCAGCTGCGCGAAAAAGTGGGCGTGATGTTCGGCAACCCCGAGACCACGCCCGGCGGCCGCGCGCTCAAGTTCTATGCGTCGGTGCGGCTCGATGTGCGGCGCATTGACTCGATCAAGCAGGGCACCGACGTGGTCGGCAGCCGCGTCAAAGTCAAAGTGGTCAAGAACAAGGTCGCGCCGCCGTTCCGCGTGGCCGAGTTCGACATCATGTACAACGAGGGCATCTCCAAGGAAGGCGGCCTGCTCGATCTGGCGGTCGAGCTGGGGCTGGTCAAGAAGACCGGCGCCTTCTTCTCGTATGGCGAGACGCGTCTGGGCCAGGGCCGCGAAAATGCGCGCGAGTTCTTGAAGAAGAATCGCGACATGGCCCAGGAGATCGAACGCCTGATCCGCCAGCAAACGTTGGCCGGCGCTAATAAAGGCGTGGAAGTGCCGAGCCCAAATGGCCGTGAGGTAGTTGACGAGGCCGATCTCGCGCCGAGCAGCACGCTCTAAGTCCGTCGGCACCGTCCTGGAGGCGCTGGAGGTGGCGCAGCGCTTCCTGGCGGCACGCCCACGGTCGGAGAGCGAAGTCCGCCGCCGTCTGGCGCGCGCGGGCTGCGACGCCACCACGCTTGATGCCGCCGTGGACCGGCTGCGCCACGCCGGGCTGCTCGACGACGTCGCGTTCGCTAGCTACTGGCTCGGTCAGCGCCAGACCTTCAAGCCGCGCGGCGCGCGCCTGCTGCGCGCCGAGCTGCGCCAACATGGCGTCTCCGCCGAGCTCGCTTCGGACACCACCGACGCCATCGACAGCGCCGAAGAAGACGCCTACCGCGCTGCCTATAAACGCGCCACGCAGCTCGCCCACCTCGACGCGCAGACCTTCAAAAACAAACTCGGCCAACACCTCGCCAGGCGCGGCTTCGACTGGGATGTGATCGGCCCGACCGTCGACCGCCTGCGACGCGAGCTCCCCCAATTGTCATCCTGAGCCTGCGAAGAGCCTGTCCTCGAGCGAAGCGAAGGAATCCGCGAGCACGGACGTATCGGCAAGCGGATCCTTCGGCTCGCGGGCTCGCCTCAGGATGACAAACAGCCCTAATACGTCATCAAGTACCGCTCGCGCTCCCAATCGGTGACCTGGGTGCGGTACTCGTTCCACTCCGCGCGCTTGGCTTCGAGGAACCACTCGCACACGTGCGGGCCGAGCGCGGTCTGAATCACCTCGTCGTTCGAGAACTCGTCCAGTGCTTCCTCGAGCGAGCCGGGCAGCGTGCGCACGCCTTGCTTGCGAATCATTGTGTCGTCGAAGTGGTACAGGTTCTCCTCGACCGGCCGCGCCAGCTCCAGATTGCGCTGAATACCGTCCAGGCCGGCGGCCAGCATGGCCGCGAACGCCAGATACGGATTGCAGCTCGGATCGGGACAGCGCAGCTCGAGCCGCGTCGCCTCCGGCCGCCCACGCGACGCTTGCGGAATCCGAATGAGCGCCGAGCGATTGATGCGCGCCCAACTGATATAGACGGGCGCTTCATAGCCCGGCACGAGACGCTTGTATGAGTTCACCAGTGGCGCCAGGATGGCAATCATGCCTCGCGCATGCGCCAGCAAGCCGGCCATGAAGCTGCGCGCTACCTGCGAGAGCTGGTACTCGTCCGCGGCGTCATGGAACAGGTTGGTCTTGCCATCTGGTGTCCACAGGCTCTGATGGCAGTGCATGCCGCTGCCATTGATGCCGTGAAATGGCTTGGGCATGAACGTCGCATAGAGCCCGTGCCGCTGCGCGATCGCCTTCAAGGTCGTCCGGAACGTGACCGCGTTGTCCGAGGTGCGCATCGCGTCGTCGTACTTGAAGTCGATCTCGTGCTGGCCGATGGCCACCTCGTGATGGCTGGCCTCGACGACGATGCCCAGCTCCTCGAGCGCTTCGACCATCTCCTTGCGCACATTGGCCGCCTCGTCCGTCGTCAGATCGAAGTACCCGGCGGCGTCATGTGGCAGCGGCTCGACGACTGGCAGCGCGCCGTTACCGTTTTTGCCATTGCTGCTGCCGTCACCCGCGCGCCGAAGCATGAAAAACTCCAGCTCGGGGCCCGTCTTGTACGTGAAACCGAGCTCACGCGCGCGCTGCAGCTGTTTGCGCAGCACCCCCCGCGGGTCGCCGGCAAACGGCTCGCCGTCAGGCGTATAGACGTCGCAGATTACTTTGGCGGTGGCGTTGTCACCGCGTTCCCAGGGAATGACCCCGAACGTCTCGAGATCGGGGTCGAGGAACATGTCGCTTTCGTGGATGCGTGCGAAGCCCTCGATGCTCGAGCCGTCGAACCACAGTCCGTGGTCGACGGCATCGCCAAATTTGTGAAACGGGATGTGGACGTTCTTGACGACGCCCATGATGTCCGTGAATTGCAGACTGACGAAGCGCACACGGGCTTCCTCGGCCGCGGCAAATACCTGGTCCTTGAGTGCGATTTTCTGCGAGTCAGTCGTCATCGACACGAACAGCACTCCTTCATGCTGGATTGCCGCCCAACGCGGCGCGGATCTTGAGTGCGAGCTGCAAATTGAGACGTATCTCGGGGTCCTCCAGGTCGGCGTCGCCCAGGAGCTCCTGAATGCGCTCGAGGCGGTAGATCAAGGTGTTGCGATGGACATTCAAGTCCCGTGCGGCCCGCATGTGGTTGCCACCCGCACGCAGGAAGGCGTCTAGAGTGCGCACGAACTCGGACCGGCGCGACGTATCCGAGACCTCGAGCGGGCCGAGGACGTCGCGTTGGAACGCGCGTAACTCGGGATTGTCGGCCAGGTGGAAGATCAGCCGCAATGCGCCGAGTCGCGCGAAGTGCAGCGAAGGCGATGTCTCGGCGGCCATGCTTGCGGCGATGTCGATGGTCCGCAGTGCCTCGCGCAGCGCGGTGTAGTAGCTGGTCTCAGCTCCCGGCACCCGCCCGATGCCCGCGATGACCGGTACCTTCTCGGGCGCCAGCGCTGCCTCCAGGCTTGCGCGCAGCTTCTCCACCCAGTCAATCACCGCATCAGGATCATGTGCCTCGACGTCAGCCGGGCAGGGCATCAGCACCTGGATGGTGCCGTCGCGTTCGCGCAGCAAGGTCGCCGCGTCGGTCAGGACGAGGCGTCGACGCGCCACGTCGACGAAACGCTGGTAGGCCCGAACCGGCGCGCTGCCATTGGTCGGGACGTCGCGCGGACGCAGCACGAACACCAGGTGCGGCCGGCTCAGGTCGTAGCCGAGTCGACGGGTGCGCTCCAATAGCGCTTCGGTGGGCGGCCCCGGCTCGTCCAGAAGCTCACTCAGGAAGTCGCCCTGGACGCGCAGTCGCGCTTCGACGACCGCCGACTGCTTGGCCAGCTCGATCGCCAGCACCGACGCCGCTCGATCGGCGACCTGATAATCAAAATCGACGAAGTCATCTGGCTTGCCCACGAACGCCAGGTGCCCCTCGACCGCACCGCGCAGCGTCAGCGGCCGCAGCGCCACGCCGACGGCATCTTGCTCAGACCGCACCGCCACGAGCCGTTCGGACACATTGCCCAAAAGGCCCTCCCAGTGGCGCCGACGCACGTCGGCCAGGGCGTCGAGCGTCGATTGACTGCCCCCGGTTTGCACGGTCGGCTGAAAGTGTTCGTCGAGCAGGTACACGGCCTTGCCGGTCACCTCGTGCACCACCTGCGCCAATAACTCCGGACCTCGATCGTCCACCAATGTCGCCAGCAGCCGCTCGTAGACCTCCTGCGAGCGCTGGCTGATCGCCCGATCGCGATCGACGACGAAGCTCACGATTGCCTTTTCCGTCTCGACGAGTGATGCCTCTGGCGGAACCAGGATGAGCGGCACGCCGACGTCGTCAGCATCGGCGTGGGCGTCGCCGCCCACCGGTTCGGTGACCACGAAGGCGACGACACCCGCCTGAGCCATGTCGCGCACCATGCGTCCGACCGCGCGTGTCTCGCCGATCAGTTGCAGCGCCGCGCTCGACACGAGCCACACCTCGCCGGCTTCGATGCGGCCCAGGTTGGTCGGCCGCGCCCGCAGCAGGCGCGCCCACGAGACAGCATTACCTAGCCCCGCCGCGCCCGCCAGGACCGACGACCCTGCCGGCAGGGCAAACCGCAGCATTTCAGACACAGTGACCAATGGCATGGCGTGTTCGGCGTTGTCGAAGCCTCGCGTTCGTGCAAAGCATACAAGGTGGCACGTCTTCGGCGTGAGGCGTCTAATGCTCTCATGACCATTCGCGACGTCGCGCGCGACCATCCGCTGCTCGTCCAGTTCCGCGAGGACCCGTACCCGCTCTATCGCTATCTCCTGAGCGCCGCGCCGGTCCAGTGGAACGACCTGCTCGGCGCGTGGACCGTCGCGCGTTACGCCGACGTCGTCTTCACGCTCACCGATCCGCGTTTCAGCGCCGACCGCGTCGGCCTGCAGCCCGACGCATACGTGGCCAAGTCGATGCTCGTCTCGGATCCTCCAGACCACACCCGTCTGCGCACGTTGGTGTCAAAGGCCTTCACGCCGCGCATGATCGACCAGTTGCGGCCACGCATCGCGGCGATCGTCGACGATCTGCTAGCGCACACGGACGGATCGTTCGACGTCGTCGAAGACCTGGCCTACCCGCTGCCCGTCATCGTCATCGGCGAGCTGCTGGGCATTCCACCCGAAGACCGCGAAACCTTCAAGGGCTGGTCGGCCATCCTGGCCGCCAGTCTTGATCCGCTGGTCTCGACACAACTGATGGACCAGGCGACCGCGGCGCGCAGTGCACTCCATGCCTACCTGCGCCGCATCATTGCCCAACGGCGCCGCGAGCCGAAGGCCGATCTGATCAGTGCCCTTGTAGCAGTCGAGGAACGCGGCGAGGTGCTCACCGAGCGCGAGCTTGTGGTCATGTGCAGTTTGTTGCTGATCGCCGGTCACGAGACGACCGTCAATCTGATCGGCAACGGCACCCTGGCTCTATTGCAACACCCTGACGAGCTGCAGCGACTGCGAGCAACGCCCGCCCTGCTCGGCAGCGCTATCGAAGAACTACTGCGTTTCGACTCGCCGGTGCAGATGACCGGCCGCATTGTCACGCAGGACCTGGAGATCGGCGACCAGCGCATCAAGCAGGGCGACTTCGTGCTGCCACTGCTCGGCGCAGCCAATCGTGACCCGGCGCAGTTCCATGATCCCGAAAAGTTGGAACTCGGTCGTAGTCCCAATGCGCATGTGGCGTTTGGCCGCGGCATCCACTTCTGTCTTGGCGCGCCGCTGGCCCGCGTCGAGGCGCAGGCGGCGATCGGCGCTACTCGAACGCTTTCCTAACCTGCACCTGAACGGCACGCCCATAAGAAGAGACCAGATCACGCTGCGCGGTCTGGCTTCTTTGCCGGTAACTGTCTAGAAAACCGACGTTCTCGGGCTACACTGCACGCAACACCTTTAATTGCGCGCCCCGTGAGGCCGCGAAGGAGTGCCGATGCCCCCGCCTGTCGCAGGCCAGAAGAAACTGCTTGGCGCCGACGATATCCGGCGCGCCGTAGCCCGCCTGGCTCATGAGGTCGTCGAGCGCAACCACGGCGTCGACTCGCTCGTCCTGGTCGGTTTGCAGACGCGTGGTGTGCCGCTCGCGCGACGTTTGCAAGAGCGCATCGAGGAATTCGAAGGCGCTCAGATCCCGCTCGGCGTGCTGGACATAACTCTGTACCGCGACGACGTCCACCAGCGCGCGCCTCGTGCGCTGAGCACGACGAGGATCCCGGTCGACATCTCAGACAAGACGGTCATCCTGGTCGACGACGTGCTGTACACCGGCCGGACCGCGCGCGCCGCGCTGGACGCCTTGATCGACCTGGGTCGACCACGCGCGATTCAGCTGGTGTGTCTGATCGACCGCGGCCATCGCGAGCTGCCGATCCGGCCGGACTACATCGGCAAAAACGTTCCGACCAGCCACCACGAGAAGGTGGCGGTTCGACTCGAAGAGGTAGACGGCACGGACGAAGTCGTCCTGATTCAACCCGCAGGCGGTGGCGCATGACCTTGCAGGTGATCAATCGCAACGGCCCTGGTACGCACTTGAAGCCCGCACCCCGCCAGCGCCAGCACGTGCTCGACCTGGACGACTTCTCCGCCGACGAGGTGGAGACGGTGCTGCAGACGGCCGCGCAGATGAAGGATGTCCTGAAGCGGCCCATCAAGAAGGTGCCCACGTTGCGCGGCAAGACGCTCGTGACGCTGTTCTACGAGGCCAGCACGCGCACACGCGTCGGCTTCGAAGTCGCCGCCAAAGCACTGGGTGCCGATACGGTCAGCGTCTCAGCCTCGACGAGCTCGGTCACCAAGGGCGAGTCGCTCATCGACACGATCCGTACGCTCCAGGCACTCGGCGCCGACTTCGTGGTGATGCGCCACCACCAGGCCGGCGCGCCGTACGTCGTCTCGCAGGAGGTCGCAGCATCGGTGATCAACGCCGGCGATGGCTGGCACGCGCACCCCACCCAGGCGCTGCTCGACTTATTCACGATCCGCGAGCGGCTCGGTCGCATCGAAGGGCTGCGGGTCGCCATCGTCGGCGACATCCTGCACAGCCGCGTGGCGCGCTCGAATCTGTGGGGGCTGACGCTGATGGGCGCCAACGTGGTGCTGTGTGGTCCGCCGACACTGCTGCCAGAGGCCAGCTTCTGCACGGGGCTGCCGTGGCCGGTCGAGCGCACGTACCAGTTCGACGAGGCGCTCGCGGGCGCGGATGTGGTGATGGTCCTGCGCATGCAGCTCGAGCGACAAACGGGCGGCATGTTTCCTAGCGTCCGTGAGTACGTGCGCACCTACGGCTTGACGGAGGAGCGCCTGGCACGTGCCCGACCCGGCGCATTGGTCATGCATCCAGGGCCGATGAACGAGGGTGTCGAGATCGACCCGCGCGTCGCGCGCGGCGTGCAATCGGTCATCGAGGCCCAGGTCACCAACGGGGTGGCCGTGCGGATGGCGCTGTTGTATCTGCTCAGCGGGCTGGGCTCGTGATCCGCCTGGTCGGCGGTCGCATCATTGACCCGGCCAACAAGCGCGATGAGGTCGCCGATGTCCTGATCGACGCAGGCATCCTGGTCGAGCGCGCGAATAACGGTGAAATCGTCATCGACATCTCAGGCTTTGTCGTCGCGCCCGGCTTCGTCGATCTGCACTGCCACTTGCGCGAACCAGGCTTCGAAGACAAGGAAACGATTGCCACAGGCACCCGCGCGGCTGCCGCCGGCGGCTTCACCACCGTGTGTGCCCTCGCGGATACCGAGCCGAGCATCGACACCGGCTCCGACGTTGAGTCGGTACTGACCCAGGCGCGCCGCGATGCCGTCGTCAGGGTGCTGCCCATGGGCACGACCAGCAAGCGCCGCGCCGGCGAAGAGCTTTCCGAGATGGCCGACATGGCCATGGCCGGCGCGGTCGCATTCTCTGACGCAGCCCGCCCGGTGCGGTCGGCGCGCCTGATGCGCCATGCGCTCGAGTACTCGCTGCTCGTCGAGCGACCCATCGTCAGCCACGCCCAGGATGCCGACCTCGCCGACGGCGGGGTCATGCACGAAGGCCCCGTGGCCACCGTGCTCGGCCTGAAAGGTGTGCCGCGCGAGGCCGAGGAGATCGCCGTCGCGCGTGACCTGGCCCTGGCCCGCTTGACCGGTGGTCGACTCCACCTCGCGCATCTGAGCACCGCCGGCGCGGTCGACCATGTGCGCCGCGCCCGTGCCGAAGGCGTCCGCGTCACCGCCGAGGTCACGCCGCACCACCTTGCGCTGTCGGACGCCTTGATCTCGGGCGAAGGCGCGTTGCGGCCGTACGACACGAATGCCCGGACCGACCCGCCCTTGCGCACGCTTGCTGATTCTCGGGCACTGCTAGACGGGCTGCGCGACGGCACCATCGACTGCGTCGCGACCGATCACGCCCCCCAGCGCTGGATCGACAAGGCGTGCGAATTCGACCAGGCCGAGCCTGGCATCGTCGGTCTTGAAACCGCCTTCGGGCTGCTCATGCGGCTCGTCCACGCTGGCGCATTGACACTGCCCGAGCTCATCGCTTGCCTTAGCGCGCGACCCGCTTCAGCGTGGGGCTTGCCGTACGGCACCCTCGCCTCAGGCGCCGCTGCCGACGTCGTCGTCCTGGACCCAGACCAGGCCTGGGTCGTCGACCCCGAGCGGTTCATGTCCAAGGGCCGCAATTCGCCGTTGGCCGGCCAAACCCTGCGCGGCACGGTGCTATTGACCGTCGCCAACGGCGACATCGTCTACCGAAACGGTGTTTAGTGGGGTTCCCGACTCAACCGAAACCCAACCTTTACAGTTCAAACGCACCAATGCGGGCCACGCAAACTCCGGAAAACCGATGAGCAATCCCGGTCAGGCCGCCCTCGCCCTCGAGGATGGAAGCGTTTATATCGGTGAGGCATTCGGCGCCGAGACCGACGTCGCCGCTGAAGTCGTGTTCAACACGGGCATCACCGGCTACCAGGAAGTCGTTACCGACCCGTCCTATCGCGGCCAGATGGTGGTTATGACTCACCCGCAGATCGGCAACTACGGCATTGCCCACTCCGGCGACGAGTCGATCCGGCCCTGGGTCTCAGCGCTCATCGTGCGCGAGCTGGCCGACTTCCCGAACCACTGGGAATCGCACGCGCGCCTCGAGGACTACCTCCAGCAATGGAATGTCCCGGGCCTGCAGGGCATCGACACGCGCTCACTGGTGCGCAACCTGCGCGACAGCGGCACCCAGCGTGGCGTCCTGCGCCAGTCCGGCCTCGCCGGCTTCAGCGCCGCTGACCTCGACGAGCTGCGCCGCGCCGCCACGCAAGCCCCGTCGGTATCGCAGTTAGAGTTGGTGAGCGGCGTCAGTCATGTCCTGCCTGTCCAGGGCACGGGGGACATCGCCGTCGTCGATTGCGGCGCCAAGTGGAACATCCTGCGCTCCCTGGAGCGGCGGGGCGTCTCACCGCGTGTCTACTCATGGGACGCCACGGCTGACGAGATCCTGGCCACCAAGCCGCGTGGCATTCTCATCTCCAACGGTCCGGGCGACCCGGCCAAGTTGCCGACTGTCGTCGCCGAGCTCCAGAAACTGGTGCAGTCAGGGACGCCGCTGATGGGTATTTGCCTGGGCCATCAGCTGCTCGGCCTGGCCGCCGGCGCCACCACGAGCCGCCTGCCGTACGGCCATCACGGCGGCAACCATCCCGTGCGCGAGCTGCGCTCGGGCAGTGTGACCATCACTACCCAGAACCATGAGTTCCAGGTCGTCGCCGACACAATCCCATCATCGAGCGGCTTCGACGTCTCGCACGTCAACCTGAACGACGGCTCAGTCGAAGGCCTGCGCCACCGCGAGTTGCCCGTCTTCAGCGTCCAGTACCACCCTGAAGGCTGCCCCGGCCCGCAGGACAGTCAGAGTCTGTTCGACGACTTCCTCAGGCTCGCTGGCGCCGACCGCCGACCCCCGACCCCCGACCCCCGCGCACGGAGCGCGCCATGAAAGTCATGGTCATCGGCTCCGGCCCGATCGTGATCGGCCAGGCCGCGGAGTTCGACTACGCGGGCACGCAGGCCTGTCGGGCGCTGCGCGAAGAGGGCCACACTACCGTCCTGGTCAACTCCAACCCCGCCACCATCATGACCGACGAAGGCATCGCCGACCGGATCTATGTGGAACCGCTCACGCCTGAATTCCTCGAGAAGGTCATCGCCCGCGAACGTCCGGACGCGCTGCTAGCCGGCCTGGGCGGCCAGACCGGCCTGAACCTCGCCGTCGAGCTGGCCGATCGCAAAGTCCTCGACAAGTACAACGTCGCAATTCTGGGCACGCCGATCGAATCGATCCGCACCGCGGAAGACCGCGAGCTGTTCAAGAACTTGCTTCAACAGATCGGCGAACCAGTGGCCGACAGCGTCGTCGCCCATTCCGTTGAAGATGCTGAAAACTTTGCCGATGAAATAGGTCTGCCGCTGATCATTCGGCCAGCGTTCACGCTCGGCGGCACTGGCGGCGGCACCGCCTACACCCGCGAGCAGCTCCGCACGATCACCCAGTCAGGCATCGCCGCCAGCCCGGTCGGCCAGGTCCTGGTCGAGCGCTCCCTCCTCGGTTGGAAGGAAATCGAGTACGAAGTGATGCGCGATGCCGGCGACACGTGCATCACGATCTGCAATATGGAGAACTTCGACCCGATGGGCGTCCACACCGGCGACTCCATTGTGGTTGCCCCGTCGCAGACGCTCTCAGATCAGGAGTACCAGATGCTCCGTTCGGCGGCGCTGCGCATCATCCGCGCACTTGGTGTGGTCGGCGGCTGCAACGTCCAGTTCGCGCTCGATCCCAGGTCCCGCGCCTATGCCGTGGTCGAGGTCAATCCGCGCGTCAGCCGGTCCTCAGCCCTCGCCTCGAAAGCGACCGGCTACCCGATCGCCCGGGTCACCGCCAAGATCGCCGTCGGCAAGCGCCTGCACGAGATCCCCAACGCCGTCACCCAGCGCACGACGGCCGCCTTCGAGCCGTCGCTCGATTACCTGGTTGTCAAGATCCCGCGCTGGCCCTTCGACAAGTTCCCGGACGGCGACCGTCGCCTGGGCACACAGATGAAGTCGACCGGCGAGGCGATGGCCATCGATCGTAGCTTCGAGGCCGCGCTGCAAAAAGCGGTGCGTTCGCTCGAGATGCGCAACCGCGACCTGCTCTGGGAAGACCCATCGTGGACCCCGGCCGACGTGGAACGCCTGATCCGCGAGCCGAATGACTTGCGCCTGTGGGCGCTCATGGCTGCGCTCCGTCGCGGTGAATCGCTCGACACGCTGGCTAGCTGGTCAGGTATCGACCCGTTCTTCCTGCACAAGCTGCAGACGATCATCACGTGCGAGCGTCAGCTCCTCGAAGCGGCCGAGCTGACACCTGCGCTGGCACGGCGCGCCAAGCGCCTGGGCTTCTCGGATCGCCAGATGGGCACGCTCCTCGACGAGATGCCCGAGCGACTGCGCGACCGCCGTCGCGCGTGGAACATCCGACCGACCTACAAGATGGTCGACACCTGCGCCGCGGAGTTCGAGGCGGCCACCCCGTATTTCTACGGCACGTACGAGTCCGAGAACGAAGCACCGCCACTCGAAGGACGAAAGGTGGTCGTGCTGGGCTCGGGTCCGATCCGCATCGGCCAGGGCATAGAGTTCGACTATTGCTCGGTACGCGGCGCGATGGCCCTGCGCGAGCATGGCGTGCACAGCATCATGATCAACTCGAACCCCGAGACCGTCAGCACTGACTTCGATGCCTCGACGCGGCTGTACTTCGAGCCACTCGACGAAGAGTCGGTTCGCGACATCCTCGAGAACGAGACGGGTGATGATGGCCAGGCACCGCGGGTGCTGGCTCAGTTCGGTGGGCAGACGGCGATCAATCTCGCCGAGCCGCTCGTGCACGCCGGCTATCACCTGCTCGGCTCGGATCTGCGCGCCATTGACGTGGCCGAAGACCGCGACCAGTTCAGCGACTTGCTCGATCACATAGGCATTCCCCAGCCGCCGGGCGGCATTGTCTCGACGCCCGAGGAGGCCGTCGCGCTGGCCGATCAGCTGGGCTATCCGGTGCTCGTGCGGCCGTCGTTCGTGCTCGGTGGACGCGCCATGGAGATCTGTCGGGGGCCTGGCGAGCTGCGCGCGTTCGCGGCCGTGGCCAAGGAAATCTCAGGCAAGAAGCCGCTGCTGGTCGACAAATACCTCGAAGGTGCCGAGATCGAGGTTGACGCCGTATGCGATGGCCGCGACGTGCTCATCCCCGGGATCATGGAGCACGTCGAACGCGCCGGCGTGCACTCCGGCGACAGCATCGCCCTGTACCCGGCTCAGTCCCTGGATGCCGAGCAAATCCAAACCATCGTCGACTACACCACGGCCATGGGCAAGGCGCTCGGGGTGCGCGGCCTGTTCAACGTTCAATACGTGGTCTTCGACCGCCAGGTGTACGTGATCGAAGTCAATCCGCGCGCCAGTCGCACGGTTCCGTTCTTGTCGAAAGTGACTGGCGTGCCAATCGTCGATCTTGCCGTCCAGGTCGGTCTCGACGTACCTCTGTCAGGTCTCGGGTTTGGTACCGGTCTGTGGCCGACGCAGCCACTGGTCGCCGCGAAAGCACCGGTGTTCTCCATGTCCAAGTTGACCCAGGTCGACACCTATCTCGGCCCCGAGATGAGGTCGACCGGTGAGGTCATGGGGCTCGGTGTGACACCCGAGGAAGCCCTGGGCAAGGCCCTGATCGCCGCCGGCAGTGGCTTGCCCGCGCCGGGCGCCGCGGTCTTGTTGTCGCTGGCCGAGCGCGACAAAGACGAAGCCATGCCCTTGATTCAGCGTCTCTCTTCACTTGGTTATGACCTTGTGGCCACCGAAGGCACGTCCGAGCGCATTCGTGCGGAATTGGGCGTACCCGTCGAGAGCGTGACCAAGAAGCTCAACGACGGCCATCCCAATGTGCTGGACGTGATCAAGTCGCGGCGCGTCTCGGTTGTGGTGAATACCGTGACCGGCGATCGGCGTCCCTTGCGCGACGGCTTCCTGATTCGGCGCACCGCGACCGAGCAGCGCATCCCGTGCTTCACCAGCCTCGATACCCTGCGCGCGGCCATCGTGGGTGCCCGCCTGGCCGGGACTGACGAGGTCAGGACGGTGCAGGAGTACCGCGCAGGCTCGTCTGGCGTATTGGCGCCTGCGCCTGCCGCGCAAGCAAGCCTTGCACCTGCTGGCTGAGCAGGATCAGCCACGCCAGGCTGTACGCATGCGCCAGGATCGGCGTCTCCACGCTCCACTCGGTGAGCGGCGGTCTCGGCAGCAGCAGCAGCGCTGCCGCCAGCGTTGTCATCGGTGTCCAGGGCCGCGCGAAGAACAGCGGCAGCAAGAACAGGCCGTAGCCCACCCAGGCGAGCGGCGAAAACACCAGCAGTCCGATCAGCGCCAGACTGCTGACATTCCTGGGCGTCGGCCTGCGCCCCAGCACCAGGACGACCAGGCCCACGACGCCAAGGACATCCACGACGGGTATGGCCGCTGGCCACCCGACCCTCGCCAGGACGCCAGCCAGCGCGGCGTTCGCCGGCGTGCCATTCGCGCCCTCCTGGCTTATGACCGCTAGCCACTGCCCGAAGACGGATGGCCCAAACACCGCTGCCGCCACCGCGTTCAGCGCCGCCCACGTGCCAAACGCCACCACCGCCACGCGTCGCTCACCGCTGATTGCCAGCAGGCCGGGCCACAGCAGAAAATTCGGCTTGATTGCCGCCACCAGGCCCATCAGCAGGCCGCTGACCACTGGTCGCCGGTCCACCAGGACCCAGGCGATCGACGCCGGCAGTGCCAGCAGCGCGTAGATCTGGCCCAGGCTAACGGTCTCCCAGAACGGCGCCGAGGCAAGTACCCAGACCGGCCGATACGGCGGCCCTACGCGTAGGACGATCACGGTCGCCACGACCGCGAGCACCGTCGCGATAAACCACCATGTCCGCCCCGTGCCCGGTGGAAACATGGTCAGCGGCGCAAACAGCAGCAACGAAGGCGGTGGATTGAGGTTGACCGCCGCGTTCATCGTCAACGGATAGACCCGATACGGATCCAGCCCCTCCGTTGCCGCCAGCCCCGATGCATAGAACGACCCAAAGTCGCCCAACGGCGGCTCGGCCCCCAAGAACGGATTCAGCAGGAGCAATCCGAGCGCATAGGCGGCGAGTAGGCACGTGATCGCCGCCCGCGGGGCCCGCCACCACACCCTCCCGAGCATAAACGCCTGGACAGTCCCCGCCTGGTCAGGGCGCCGTCGGTTGGTTCGGCTCCGCGTGGCCGAGCCCGACCGTAGGCTGCCAACCTGCTGCCCCGAGCACGCCGCGCGGTTGTCGCTCGCTCGTGGGCGTTGGCCGCTCGCCGAACCGCCGCCTGCAGAAACGGCACCGTGCTTGGCTGACGGATCCTCGACGGCGCGACAACTCCGCGTTGGCGGCTACTTCCGGTCTAGCGGGATGGCTCGTATAGTGGAGTTGGCCAGCATGGATGCTCCTTCCATGGCATCGCCGGTCCGCTCGGCGGCGCGCTGGACTTCGCCTTCGCACACGACGCAGCCGTCGCGGCGACGCCGACCCGCTTACGGGATGCGCGGACCGCGCCACGAGACCGTCGACCACGCGGAGTCACCGCACCACCGCCTGGTAGCGTTCGGCCTGCGCGCAGCAGTCCTGGCGACAGCCGTGCTGGCACTGGCCAACATCCTGGCCGACCTCGAGCCGCTCAAGACGCTGAGCTGGGCACTGAGCGTGGTCATTGCCGGACTCGCTGCGCTGCTGGCAACGGCCGCCGTCGAGCGAGCCAGGCTGGATCACGTCAGGCGCCGCTGGCAGTGGCAGGCGATTGCCAGTGCCGGGGTCATGTTCATGCTCATGGCCGGCGGTCCTGGTGGTCTTGGCAGCGACCTGCTGTGGTTCACCATTGTTTTGGCCGCGGCGTGCGCCCTGGTCGCCACGGCAACGACCTATCGCGCCGAGAGCGCCTTCGGCACTGGGTCGCTGTGCCTGGTCCTCGACGCGGGCATCGTCGGTTTCACTGCGCTGCTTATCAGCCTGGCGATCGCCGGCCCGACGGCCGGCCCAGCGGCGGCGGTGCTGCTGGGTGCTTTCGCCGCGGCGGGGTATGCCGTCGCCGTCGCCACCAGGCGCACGATCCGCCAGGATCCGTACGGCGCCGACGCTCTGCTGCTGGCTGGCGTGGGCGTTGTGTGCCTCTACGTCGCGGGCATTACCGCGAAGGACATGGACCTGATCCTGCCCAGGTTCATCGCCGCCCCAGGCGCGGCGCTCTTTGGCACACTCGCTCTTGCCCGGTCCGCCACCGCTGGCGGAACGCTCCAGGCGACGCTCCCCCCGGATCTCAAGACGGAGTCGCGCCTGCGCCTCATGCCCGCGTTGGCTGCCGTCGGCGCCATCATCGTGCTCTCAGCAGCGGAGCTGATGGGCTACGGCTCCAGGGCCAGCTTCTTCGGCATCATCCTGCTCTTCGGCCTGATCGTCACCCGCCTGCTCATCACGTTGGTGGAGAACCGCCACCTCGAACAGCGCGTGGAAAGTTCGGGCGTCTTCGAGGAAAAACTCAGAGACCTCGGTGGTGCGCTGATCGCCGCCCTGGACCGCAAAGACACCCTCGAGCTCGTCTGCCGCACCGCCCAGCTGTCGCTGAAAGCGGACTCAGTGATCTTGTGGATGCTCGACGCCGTGGCGGATGAGCTGGAGGCCGTCGAGGTGCTGAGCAGCAAACGCAGTTGGCTGCTCGGACGGCGCCTGGCGATGAACGATCCGTCGTCGCTCGCGGTCCGCGTCGTCCAGACCGGCTCAGCTGAGATCGTCGCCAATGTGACCAGTGCCAACCACTCCAACGCGTTCCTGAACGTGCTGTTGCACGTGCAAGCGCTGCTGGCCGTGCCCGTACTGCGGGCGAACACCGTCCAGGGCGTGCTGGTATGCATCGATTCGCGTAACCCGAGTGCGTACGGTCCTGGCGACCTCGCCCGGGCGGAATTGCTCGCATCCCAGGTCGCGGTCGCCCTCGACAATGCCTATCAGCACGCGCTCCAGCGCCGTCGCCTGGACGAGGTCAGCGCGCTGTATCAGTTCGCACAGTCCGCGCATGCCGCGCTGTCACCGGCCGAAATCGTCCGCCAGCTGCTGCCCATCCTCAAAGAACGCCTCGGCTATGCCTACGGCACCATCTGGCTGCGTGAAGAGCCGAGTGGCGCATTGCGTCTGGTGGCCGGCGACGGCCCGAGCGGCACACCGCACGGACTCCGTCTGTCGCCACTCGCTACGCGCGCCTACACGACGGGTGAGCCGGCCCGAGCCGGCCTCGATTGGGACAACGACCCGGACTCACCGCTGCCCCTGCGCGGTGAAGGTGGCTCGCAGCTGGCGGTGCCGATGGTCCTGCAGCGGCGCGTCGTTGGCGTGGTCGATCTCGAAAGCCCCCATCCGCGCGCTTACTCGCCCACCGAGGAACGACTCCTCGTCGCGCTGGTGAACCACGCCGCGCTGGCCATTGACAACCTGCACTTGCTCGAAGAAGCGCGCAAAGTCGCGGCGCTGCGCGAGCTGGACCGCATGAAAACCGAGCTGCTGGGCACCGTCTCGCACGAGCTGCGCACGCCGCTCGGCTCGATCAAGGGCTACGCCACGACGTTGCTCACCCATGGCAACCGCCTGAAACGCGAAGAGCAGCGCGAGTTCCTCGAAATCATCGACTCGGAGGCGGACCGCCTGCGCGAGCTGATCGAAAACTTGCTCGACATGTCGCGCCTCGAAGCCGGCGTGCTGCGTATCGATCGCGCGCCGATCCGCCTCGGCGCCGTTATGCGCGACGTCCTGCGCAAGGTCCAGCTGGCCACGCCCGATCACGAACTGGATCTTGAGTGGCCAGCACATGACCCGCTGGTGGCCGCTGATAGCCGGCGGATCTATCAGATCGTGCAGAACTTGCTGACCAATGCGGTCAAGTATTCGCCGACCGGTGGCCGCATCGCACTGGCTGGCGCGTGTGAACGGCACGACCTGGTGGTCTCTGTGCAGGATCAGGGGCTTGGAATGCCCGCCTCAGAGCTCGATAGAATCTTCGACCGGTTCCACCGCGTCGGCGGCGAGGTAGCACGACGTATCGGCGGAACAGGACTCGGCCTGGCAATCTGTAAGGGTCTCGTGGATGCACACGGAGGTCGGATCTGGGCGGAGAGTGAAGGCGACGGCACAGGCAGCGTGTTCAAGTTCACGCTGCCCCTCTTGCCTGAGGTAGCACAAGTCACTGATTCGAAAGGTGTCGATGACCACCAAAAAGCAAACCGTTCTCGTCGCTGACGACGATCCCCGTCTGCTGAAGTTGATCCAGCGCAACCTGGAGCTGGCTAACTATCGCGTCGTGACGGTGTCGGACGGGCCGAGTGTGTTGCGCCAGGCGGAGGCTGAAGAGCCGGATCTGTACGTCCTCGACATCATGATGCCCGGCCTGGACGGTCGCGAAGTCACACGCCGTTTGCGTGAGTTTTCGATCGCGCCGGTGTTGATGCTCACCGCCAAGGACACCGAGGACGACAAGGTGGCCGGCCTGGAAGCAGGCGCCGACGACTACCTGACCAAGCCCTTCGGTGCGCCCGAGCTCATCGCGCGCGTCAAGGCGCTCATGCGTCGCGCCAAGCAGTACACGCGCGAAGCCACCACCCCTTCATTCAGCACTGGCGAGCTAACCGTCGATTTCTCCCAACACCAGGCCTTACGCGGCGGCGCACCCATTAATTTGACGCCCACCGAGTACCGCATCCTGGCCTACCTGGCCCGCAACGCCGGCCGCGTCGTGACCCAGGACGACCTGCTCACAAAGGTGTGGGGCCCCGCCTACCGCGACGAAGCCCACTTGCTACGGGTCAACATCGCCCGCCTGCGCCAGAAGGTTGAACCCGAACCAAGCGCACCCAGATACGTCATTACTCGCCCCGGTATCGGCTATTCGCTCGCCAGACAAGAGGAAAACGGTTCCGCCTAGCGGATAGCTTTCCGGCCCGATAGGCATCTCCGGGTCGGGGGAGCACTCGTGTTCGTTGGCGTTGTCCGGGTCGGGGGAGCCCACGCTCCGCTTCGCTCCGCGGGGTGCACTTGCAGCCCCCCGCCGCCAGTCGCTGCTCTGCTCGCAAACGAGTCCACGCCGCTTTAGCGTGGGCGACGCGCTCCTTTCCGCGGCGACCCCCCGCAACAGGGGCTATTCGCCATGGCTACCTCGCGGCAGGCCCGGCACGCCCAGGACGTCGGCATTGATCGGCCTCGGGCTGCATCGCCGCGGGTCGGCGCGTCTCGGCCCTCAGCGTGCACTGCCGCAGGTAGATGCTGCTCACCGTGCGTTGCTGGCCGCGCGAATGTGTCCCATTGGCGAATAGCGCCTGTTGCGGCGGGGGGCTGCAAGTGCACCCCGCGGAGCGAAGCGGAGCGTGGGCTCCCCCGCCCCGGAAAAGGCTGACTGTGACCTGAGCGTAGTGTCAATGCGCCTGGTCGCAACGCGGACGTAACACCGGATCAAGCAAGATCACGAAAGCCGCGACCTACCGTCGGGGGCACTCCTGGCGGAGGCACAGAAGACTCGTGATTGCCGATCCCAACTCAGCTCCCACAGCCACGAACGCGAACAAAGAATCGGAGGGCGTGCTCACCCAGACCGAGCTGTACCAGCTCACCCTCTACAAGTGGCGCTACTCGCTCGAGGCGTACGGGTTCGAACACCACGAGGTCAAAGACCTCATGTTCTTGAAGTGGCTGCACGCCAGCCGCCGCGTCCAGCCTTAGCGAACTTGTCCTGGCCTCCTGAACCCCACTACGCTGTGCGGCAGGAAGCCACGTGGAAGAAGGTCGGCTCGCCTACCGCGTCCGCACTGCCGAGTCGAGCGACGCCAAGCCGTTGCGCGACGCGATCGGCTCGACCCTCGCCCATCCCGACCACCAGGGCCGACGCGAAAGCTACAGTGGCGCAGCGAGTCGTGGCGACATCCTCGTCCTCGAGCGTTACGACCGCCCGAGTCACGATTGGCAGATCGCGGGCTTCATCGAATGTCATATGCGCGTTGACGACAACCTGTCTATCCGCGATGTGGGCACGACCGGTGATGAGCCGCAGACAGCCGTGGTGCGCTATCTGCTCGACCAGGCCTTCAACTCGTTTCGGCCCGTCGAGGCCCAGGTCAAGATCAGGCGCGACGCGCGCGCCTGGCTCGACATCTTTCGGTCGAGCCCAGGTTTCTTCCTCGAAGGCGAAGAGTATCGTCGACCGCATTACTGGACCATCTGGCGCTGGGATCGACAACACGCTCGCGAGGCCGAGCAACCGGCCCGCCCACCCGCGGCGGCCAACCGACCAACCCCACCTCGTCCACCAACCAACACCAGCGTGCCGCGGCCGCCAGCCGGGCGCGCCAGCGATGGGCTTGCGCAACGTCGACGTGGTCCGCGTCCAGCCGGACCGCCTGGCCCTGCTCGACCGGCTGGACCACGCCCCGGCGGGCCTACCCGGCGTCCACGTCGCCCCGCCAGTCCGCGTTAGCCCCGCCGTCCGCTCGATGATGCAGCCTGGGGTCCACGGGCACACGGAGGGAGGCACTGGTCAATGAACGACCGCATCGAGGAATTCCTCGCGTACCTGCTCGGCGAGCGCAGTCTGTCGCCCAACACCGTCGCGGCCTATCGCAACGATCTGCTGCAGTTCGCGGACAACCTCGAGGCGCGCGCCGCCATTGAGGGCACCCCTGGTTTCGCCTTGTCGACCATCGACCGCGAGCGCCTGAACCGCTACTTCCTGCACCTGCGCGATCGCGGCTACTCGGCCGCGTCGATCGCGCGCAAGATGGCCGCGGTGCGCTCTTTCTTCCAGTACCTGCACCGTAAAGGCGAGGTCCCGACCGATCCCACGGAGGGCATCGGCTCACCCGAGGTGAAAAAGCCGCTGCCACGCACCGCGCGTGAGGAGGATGTGCGCGCGCTACTGGCCTTCTGCGCTCGACGCGACACGCCCGAGGGCCAACGCGACCTGGCCATGCTGAGTCTGTTGTGGGCGACCGGCATGCGCGTCGGCGAGCTGGTCACGCTCAACGTCGCCGATATCAATCTACACACGGGCAAGGTGCGCGTGATCGGGCGCGGCAATCGCATGCGCGAGCTGCCGCTTGATAGCGTAACGATCGACGGCCTGCGCACGTACCTGGGCGACGCGCGACCATTCCTGGTCCGCAACGCGGCGTCCGAAACGGCGCTGGTGGTCAATCAGCGCGGATTGCGGCTCACACGTCAGGGCTTTTGGCTGATCATGAAGGGCATCGTGCGCGACGCCGGTTTGCCGTTGATGATTACGCCGCATACCCTGCGCCACTCATTCGCAACGCTCCAGATCGGCGAAGGACTGGGCCTCGAAGAGCTGCGTCAGCTGCTCGGTCATGCCAGCATCGCGACGACCCAGATCTACTCGCAGCTGGCCGGGCAATCGCCGGATGTGGCGGTAACATCCGGCGTGTGACGCCCAGTCCGCCTCGGACTGCCCAATCCAGCCCCGCGCTCGCCGAACGCGTCCTCGAAGCGGCGCAGATAATCCGCACCCGTACTACGCATGAGCCGCGTGTAGCCCTGATCCTCGGCTCGGGTCTAGGCGACCTTGCCGATGAGATTCAGTCAGCCGACGTCGTGCCCTACGCCGACATTCCCTACTTCCCGGTATCCACGGTGGTCGGCCACGCCGGCCAGCTGGTCATCGGCACCCTGGCAGGCGCGAACGTCATCGCCATGCGCGGCCGCGTGCACTACTACGAGGGCTACAGCCTGCACGAAGTCACCTTTCCAGTGCGCGTCATGCGCCGCCTGGGTGCCGACACGCTGATCGTGACCAATGCCGCCGGCGGCCTCAACGAAACGTTTCGAACCGGCGATCTGATGGTCCTGTCCGATCACCTGAACCTGATGGGTATGGCCGGCCAGAGCCCGTTGCTTGGTCCCAACGACGAGTCACTCGGCGTGCGCTTCCTGGATATGCTCGGCGCCTACGACGCCGATCTGCGCGCGCTGGCTCATCACGTTGCGCGTGCGCACGGCTTCAGCATTCAGGAGGGCGTGTACGCGATGGTCGGCGGACCGGCCTTCGAGACAATGGCCGAGATCCGCTTCCTGCAACGCGCCGGGGCAGACGCCGTCGGTATGTCGACTATTCCCGAGACGATCGTGGCGCGCCATGAGCGCATGCGCGTGCTGGGCTTCTCGGCGATCACCGACATGGCCGTCGGGAGTGATGCCACGGCAGAGATCTCGCACACCGAGGTGCTCGCCGCCGCGGAGGAGATCAAACCGCGGTTGGTCGCGCTGGTGCGCGGCGTGCTGGCCGCCCTGCGCACGTGATGCGCCGGGTCGTCGGCGTCGTGCTGCTGGTCACACTGCTGTGGCCGAGCACCACCCTGGCCGAAGGGCGCTCCGCTCCATCGGAAATGGTCGACCGCCTCTTACAAGCGGCTTTGCCGGGTCGCGATCCACTAGACCTGGCAGTCAGACTGCGCGGCCTGCACGTGCCCGCGATCACCGTGCCCCAAACCAGTGCAGGGCCGATTCCGGTCGGGCGAGAAGACACCTTCTGGGTGCTCGATCAGCGCACCGCCCAGCTCTTTCAGGCTCGCGCCACCCTGCGCCTGGTCACCGATCACGCGTACTGGTTCGTCGAAACGGCGCTGGCCGAGCGCGCGCCCCAGGCTGATCTGGAGCACTCGGCCGGTGTGTTCGAGAAGACCTCGTATCCGCTGATCCACCAATACTTTGGCTCCGAGCCCTCGCCAGGCGTCGATGGCGACCCACACATCGTGTTCCTGTTGGCCAACGTGCCGGGCGTGGCGGCCTACTTCGCCAGCGCGGACGCGTATCCGCGCGAGCTGAACCCGCGCTCGAACGAACACGAGATGATCTACGTCAACTTGTTCGCGCTTCGGCCGGGCCAGCAGGGCTTCGACTCCACCGTCGTCCACGAGCTGCAGCACATGGCGCACTTCGCGCGCTGTCCGAACCAGGAGGGCTGGATCGACGAGGGCGCCTCGGAGCTCGCCATGCGCGTGGCCGGTTACGACGCTGGCCCGCCCGCCGCGTTGATGGCCCAGCCCGGCGTGCAGCTCAACGCGTGGAGTCCGAGCGCTGGGCCCGAGCTCGTTCGCCACTATCAGGCGTCGTACCTCTTCTTGCGCTATGTGGCCGAGCGTGGCGGCGGTTGGGACGTCCTGCCGCGGCTGTTCGAGTCGTGTACCCGTGGTGAAGGACTGTTCTCGGAGTTCCTCACTCATGATCAGCTAGCACCCGACCTCGACAGCCTGTTTGCCGATTGGGCGGTAGCCAACCTCGTCCAGGATGCCAATGTCGGTGATGGCCGCTATAGCTACGCCGGTGCGACCTTCCATACCAATGCCACTGGCACCGCCACAGCGGGTACACCCTTCCTCGGCTCGGCGCCGCAGTACGCGCCTAACTATGTCGACCTCGCGCCGGGCGCCAGCAGCGTCACCTTCGCCGGCGATGCCACCGTGCCGCTGCTCGACGCGGCGACAGAAGGCAGCGCGTGGTGGAGCAACCGCGGCGACAGCCTCGACTCGCGTCTCACGCGCCACCTCGACCTGCGCTCGGTCGCCGAGGCGACGTTGCGCTTCCAGGCCTGGTACGACCTCGAGAGTCAGTTCGATTTCGTCTACTTGAGCGCCTCGCGCGACGGTGGCCAGAGCTGGCAGGTACTGAATGGCCGCGGAAGTGTCGCCGACCGCGCCACAGGCAACAACTTTGGCGTTGGCTGGACCGGTGCAAGTGGCGCCGACTGGATCGACGAGGAAGTCGAGCTCACGCCGTTCGCAGGTTCAGACGTGCTGCTGCGCTTCGACTATGTGACCGACCAGAGCTACAACGGCCAGGGCTTCGCCCTCCGCAATCTCGCGGTCCCCGAGCTCGATGTGTCCGAACCTGGCGCAGGTGGAGACGCGACGTGGACGGCCGAAGGCTGGGTGCGCGTCGACGCGCCCATTCCCGAACGCTGGAACCTGCGCCTGGTTAGCTGGACCCCCACTGGCACCAAAGTCGACCGCATCGGCGTTGCCCTGGACGGCACCGCCACCTTCCCCATCGATCCCACTGCGACGCGGTCGACGCTCGTGATTGCGCCAACCGCGCCCCGCACGCTGGTCCCCGCGAACTATTCGCTAAGGCTCAACCCATAGCGTCGTTGGTACCGCCTCGCCCCTCTGTCCACACGAGCTCACTTCGCAACTGCCTCGCCTCCTCCGGGGAGAGGCCGCCGCAGGCGGGTGAGGGGCCGCCCCC
>DASXRR010000308.1:0-23188 GCA_036506475.1 Chloroflexota bacterium | reverse complement strand
CGCCAGCGTTTGTGCCCGCGCCGACAGAAACCAGACGGCCGGAAAAGCGAATAGCAGCACCGCGGCCGCCGCCGCAGGCAGGCTGCCCGAATGGCGCCAGCCGGCGTACAGCATCAGGCCCAGGGCGAGCGTGCAAGCCAGGGCATTGAAGGCCATCACGCCCTGCAGGTCGGCAAGCTGATAGGGCAGGTAATAGAGGATCTGGCTGAGCCATTGCGCATTGATGTAGTCGCCCAGGTGGGGCGCGTACGTGAACGGGTCCGCGGTCGGCATTTGGCCGGTAACTGCCAGTACGCGACCGTAGGCCATCGCCCAGAAAACGTCGCCGCTCAACGGACGATTCGCGTGCACGATCAACGGGATGGCCAGCACCAGCAGGGCAAATGAAAGCGCGCGGCTGGACAGGCCAGCGAGCGCCACACGCGCCGGAACCGGCACGGACATGGGCAATGACGGGCGCAGCCTGAGTGCAGAAGCTTGAGTACTCATTATTGTGCGAGGGAAAACGCACCTCGCATGTGCCAGGGGATGGGCGCGCTCGCGCGCGCGCACGACGCGCGCATTCCCTAGGTACGTGATGTACGCGCTGGCGTGTTCCCGGGATGGGTGGCAGATCACCCCGAATTCGAAGCCGGGTGCGTCGAGCAATTTTGAGAATTGTCGGTTCTTTCCCCGTCACCTCTCCGCGAATGGCTGCGTTTACTCACACGTCAGACGACGACGGCCCACCGCAAACGGTGGAGCAAATAAACAAACAAGTAGAGGGACCATTCAAATGCAGATCATCAAGAACTTCCTTGTTGAGGACGAAGGCGCTGAGATCGCCGAGTACGCGCTTCTGGTTGTCATTCTGGCGCTGGGCCTCCTGGCTGCCGCCCCGAACTTCCAGGCCGCACTGACGAGCGCCTTCTCGCGCACGGGCAGCCGCGTTCAGGCCACCGCTGGCCAGATCTAACCAGGAAGGCGATTCACACGATGCATATCGTCAAGCGCTTCCTGGTTGAGGAAGAGGGTGCCGAGATTGCGGAGTACGCTCTGCTGGTCGTCATCCTGGCGCTCGGCCTTCTCGCCGCCGCGCCGAATTTCCAGGACGCACTGACCAGCGCCTTCTCGCGCACGGGCAGCCGCGTTCAGGCCACCGCTGGCCAGATCTAACCAGAGGCGCCCCCTTCACTGCCTGGTTAACGAGTCGGGCGCCCGCTCTCACTCAGAGTGGGCGTACCGCTCTTAGCCCCTCGCTACCCCGAACCGCTTGCGGACGGGGTTTCGGGCGTTAAACGCCATGTCGAATCTGCTCATCAACCTGGTTATGCTCGCGGTGCTCGCGCTGGCTTGCGCCACCGATATTCGTGCTCGTCGCATTCCAAATGTGCTGACCTTCGGAACAGTCGCATTGGGCCTCGCCCTGAATGGGCTCCTGTTCGGTTTCGACGGCTTGCGCGAGAGCGCGCAGGGAACGGGCGTTGGCCTGGCGATGTTGATGCCGCTGTTCCTCCTACGCTGGATGGGCGCGGGTGACGTCAAGCTGATGGCCGCCATCGGCGCGCTCAAAGGGCCTGAGTACGTGTTCTTCGCGTGCTTGTGGGCAGCGGTGTTCGGCGGTGGCATCGCCCTGGTCGGGCTGATTCGCTCACAGCGCCTGGGGCTCGCCATGGCGCACCTGTACTACTCGGGTCTCAAGCCCGAGGTGGGTGGAAGCTTCATGAACGCGGCGTGGCGCATGCCCTACGCCCCCGCGATTGCTCTGGGCTGCATGGTCGCGCTGACAGGTGTGCGATGGATTGGGCACTGAGGTCGCGCCGGCGCGGCGACGCCATTGTGGAGTTCGCCCTCCTGGCGCCCATGCTGGTGTTGATCCTGTTCGGCATCCTCGAGCTCGGCCGTGTGGTCGATGCCTGGGTGGTGGTGCACAACGCAGCGCGCGAGGGCGCGCGCGCTGGCGTGTTGATCTACGGCGACGGCGATGCAGCAACAGGCGCGCAGAGCGCGACGCTCGCCTATCTCGGTTCTGGACTGACCGGGCGGACCGACATCGCAACGACCCCCACGCCGAGCGTGCAGGTGACAACGGATAGCGTGCAGGTCACCGCGGAGGTGGACGTGCGCCTGTATACGCCGTTGTTCGCAACCATCCTTGGCGTGAACCCGATCCCGGTGCGCGCGACCGCCAGCATGCGCAGGCAATAGTGATGCGACATCGACAAGAGGCGGTCACGATCACGACATTCGCGCTCATCGCGCCGGTGTTCCTGTTCATCATCTTCGGCACGATGGAGATGGGCCGTGTCCTGAATGCTTGGCTGGTGCTGACCAACGAAGCGCGCGAGACGGCCCGCTATGCCGCGGTTACCTATGACGCAACCGCCAATCAGACGACGGAGCTTGCGACGCAAACAACGGCGGTGCGGACATTCGTTCAGCAGCGGCTGAATGGCGTGCTCGACCTGCGCGACATGTATCGGCTAGCCGATGTCGCCTATATCCCGACGGGCACCAACCAGAGTCCGCTCGTGCAGGTCACCCTGTACTACCAGGTGCCGCTGGTGGTGCCGCTGGTCAGCCAGGTTCTACCAAATCCATTTCCCATCCAGGCGCGCTCGGCAATGCGCGGAGAGTGACCGGTCTCATGCACGTATTCGCTCCACTACTCCGCGGCCGAGACCGCGCCGCCATCGCACCAATGGTCGCGTTGCTGATCATGGTTCTGGTGGGCTTCTGTGGCCTGGTACTCGACTTCGGAACCATTTACGCCAACCGCCGGGCGATGCAGAACGCCGCGGACGCCGCGGCGCTGGCGGGGGCGCGCGCCATGGAGGCCCAGTTCTTCGGCGGCACCGACGATCCGGTGGCCGATGCGCTGACCTGGGCGCGCAAAAACGGCGTCACTAGCGGCCCGGACAGGTGTCGGTCCGACGGCCGAGCAACGGTGACCTATAACCAGCCCAACAGTACGCGGCCGAACAGCTGGGAGGTACGGACCAGCCGACTCGTCCCACTCACCTTTGCCCCGGTGCTCGGCATTTCGAGTCAGTGTGTCACGGCCAGCGCGACAGCA
This sequence comes from Chloroflexota bacterium, assembly GCA_036506475.1. Lineage (GTDB taxonomy): Bacteria > Chloroflexota > UBA6077 > UBA6077 > CF-72 > CF-72. The sequence goes on along the minus strand of DASXRR010000308.1, from coordinate 20,133 downwards.
GTTGTGACCAGCGGCATGGCGGCCAAGGTGTTTCCCTTTTCGCTGTTCGCCGACACTGCGATTTCGCCCTTCGCGAGTCCAGGTACGACCCAGAGTTGCGATCCCAACGCGACCACGATGAATCAGTATTGCTTCGTGCTGAAAGAGGGCGCGAGCGGTAGCGCCTCGGGTAACTTCGGCATCCTCGACTTCCTGTGCACGGGCAATCAGAACAAGTCCAGCAACTACATCTACTGGACCGAGAACGGCTATGGCAGTCGGCCGGGCGAGACGATTCCAGGGCCTATCCCTGACAATCGATGGACGGTGTGTACGTTTACGGGCAATACCGCTAGCGCGAATAGCCAAATCGACAACTGGATCCTGGCCACGCTGAGCAATCCGCCGCCGTCGTGCCCGAAGGCGCGCATCGATCCCGATTACAAGGTGCCCGACTTTAATTGTCCGCTGATTGGCCTGCTGCCGATTCTCGAGGAAACATCGCTCGGAACTGGCAGCAGCGGCACGGTGACCATCGTCAATTTCGCGGTCTTCGAGATTGTCGGACTGACTGATGACCACGCCACGGGGCATAAGTCTATCGTCGGTCAGTTCCTGCAATGGGCGAAGACGACGGGGCCGACGCAGCCTCAGGATCCGAGCGGTAAGCTCACGGGCGCGATTACGATTCGCCTGGTCGAGTAGATCCTTACCTTAGCGGGCCGGCTTCGGTCCGCAGCAGGTCGACGAACGCAGTTGACGGTGACCACTTACGTGTAGACGTAGGTGGTCACCGTCATTAAAGCGTGATAAAGCGGTGGTGCTTGTGTGACAGGCCGTCCCTTGCGGCCTCCGATGAGCGTTCTACGGACAGCTTCCCGAAGACGGGAGACATCGGAGGCTCTCACGAGACTTTTTATGCGAATCTTTGCAGGCAAAGGGGCGGTCGTAGCGGCACTGGCGCTCGGCGCTCTTACCTCATTTCTCGCCTGGCGCTATGTCGACCAGGCCAGCCAGAACGGACAAAACGTAGAGATGGTGCCGATCGTCGTCGCGGCGATGCCCATCCCCGCACGCACGGTGATCGCGCCGGAGATGCTGCGCCTTCAGCGCGTGCCCGTCGACGTTGTCGACCCGGCCGCGGCGCATTCAGCCGAGGACGTCGTCGGCAAGGTCGCACGCGCGCCGATGACGATCGACGAGCCGGTGCTCATCAGCAAGGTGTTCTTGCAGCGCGCCGAGTCGGGCCTCGCGTTCATGATCCCCGAGGGCATGCGTGCCGTTTCGGTCGCGTTCTCCGAGATCGTCGGTTCGGGCGGCATGGTCACGCCTGGCGACCACGTCGACATCATTGGGGTATTCGAGAAGAAGCAGCCCGCTGGCTCGAAGGACTCGAAGGAAGAGTCCACGCAAGTGGCGACGCTGGTGCTGCAGGACGTGACCGTGCTGGCGATCGCCCAGCGCCTGGAGGGCGAAAACACCAAGCCCAAGGAGGCCATCCAGGTTCCTGGCAGCGCCACGGAGAAGCCGAGCCAGGTGCGTTCGGAGCCAGCGCCGCAGCCGGCGGCCAAGACGGCCACACTCGCGGTGAATCCGTCTGACGCGCTGAAGGTGGTGCTCGCGGAAGACCGCGGTCGCATTCGCCTCGCGCTGCGCCGTGCCGAGGACAAGAGCACGCCCATAGTCGAGCAAGTGGCGGTCAGCGCACTGCTCGAACCAGCCACAGTCTCGGCGTCTGTGCCGATGATGGCTGGGCGCTAGGCCAGGGAAAGGGAGACACATCCATGGCTGCTGCGCAGCAAATCAGCATCCTGCTGGTCGACGACGCGCCCGATAGTCGCGTCACACTCAAGCGCTTGCTCCTCGCTGGTGGTTTTCAGATTGCCGGTGAGGCGGGTACGGGGACCGAGGCCGTCGGCATGGTGCGCGAGACGCGCCCGGAGGCCGTCGTCGTCAGTCTCGAGGAGCCAGTCGCGCGTCCGCTCAAGTCGATCGAAGCGCTGACCATCTCGGCACCCGAGACGCCGGTCGTCGTCGTCTCGTCCCTGCTCGACAAGGAATACCTGCGCCGCGCAATGGTCTCGGGCGCACGTGATTTCGTCGGCCATCCGCTGACTCAGGACGAGCTGGCGCGGACGATCACCACCGTGGTCGAGGTCGATCGCAAGCGGCGCTCGCTCAGCCAGGATGTGCTCGACAATGGCCAGCGCGGCGAGCTGGTCGCGGTCTTCTCAGGTAAGGGCGGGGTCGGCAAGACTACGCTCGCGACGAACCTGGCCGTGGCCATGTCGATCGAAGCCAAGCAGAAGCAGCGTGTGGCCATCGTCGACTTCGACGTGCTCATGGGCGACGTGGCGATCATGCTCGACGTCACGCCCGAACGCACGGTCGCCGACCTGGTGCCGCTGATCGAAAAGCTCGACCCCGAGCTGCTGCGCAGCTTCCTACACGTGCATTCGTCGGGCACCAAAGTCCTGTGCGCGCCCACGCGCGTCGAGGACAGCGAAGCGCTCAATCCGGACCGGATCCGACGCATTCTCGACGTCCTCGCGCGCACCTTCGACTACGTCGTCATCGATCTGCCGCGCACCTTCGACGATCGCGTCGTCACGGCGCTCGACATGTCCAGCACCATCTTGCTCGTCGCCAACTACGACGTGCCAACGCTCAAGAGCACCAAGGTGTGCCTGGACACGCTGCGCTCGTGGCGCTACTCGGAAGAGAAGCTGAAGCTGATCGTGAACCACGCCAATCGGACCAACGGCTTTGCGCCCGGCGAGGCCGAGGGCGCGTTGGACTACCCCGTGTACTGGAAGGTGCCCAGCGACTATGCCGTGGCCGGGACGTCGAACCATGGCAAGCCGTTCGTGCAGAGCACGCCGACGAGCAAGCTCGCCCAGAACATGACCGCGCTCGCCGCGAACCTGATGGGCGCCCACGCACAGGGCAAGGGCGGCCTGCTGTCGCGACTCCTGGAGAGGGACTAACCGATGTCGATGCTGCTGCAACGCTCGCAACCTGTGTCAACTGACGCGGCTCGTTCGCGGGCAACCATCTTGAGCGAGGCGGATTCGGCTCCGCCCGACACCTTCGCGGACGTCAAAGAGCGCGTCTACCAGCGCATGCTGCGCGAGATCGACCCGCAAAAGATCGGTGGTCGCGACAAGCACGAAGTGCGCCCCGAGATCGAGTCTATGGCGGGCAATATGCTGGCGCTCGACGACGTGCCCATGGCGCGCGACGAACGCTTGCGCTGCGCGAGCGATATCGCCGACGAAATGCTCGGCTACGGTCCGATCGAGCCACTGCTCGAAGACCCAGCGGTGACCGAAGTCATGATCAATGGCCCGCGCAAAGTGTTCTTCGAACAAGCCGGTCAACTACATCTGAGCGACCGTGTGTTTCGCGACAACGACCACATTATGCGCATCATCGAGAAGATCGTCGTGCCGATCAATCGACGCATCGACGAGTCTTCGCCGATGGTTGACGCGCGCCTGCCGGACGGCTCGCGCGTGAACGCGATCATTCCCCCGCTCGCGGTCGATGGACCTACGGTCACCGTCCGAAAGTTCTCGCGCGATCCGTTCACCGTCGAGGATCTGATCGGCTTCGGCACGCTTATTCCCGAGATGGTCGAGTTCTTGAAGGCGTGTATCAAAACACGCTTGAACATCGTCGTTTCGGGTGGTACGGGCTCGGGTAAGACGACGTTGTTGAACGTCTTGTCGTCATTCATTCCCGGCAACGAGCGCGTGGTCACGATCGAGGACCCGTGCGAGCTCCAACTACGCCAACGGCACGTGATTCGACTCGAGACACGGCCGGCGAACGTCGAGGGGAAGGGCATGGTCGCGCCACGCGAGCTGGTACGGAACGCGCTGCGCATGCGGCCCGATCGCATCATTGTCGGCGAGGTCCGCGCTGGTGAGGCGTTCGACATGCTCCAAGCGATGAACACGGGCCACGACGGCTCGCTGACCACGGCGCACGCCAACTCGCCACGTGACGGGATCGCGCGTATCGAGAACATGGTGCTCATGGCCGGCCTCGATCTGCCCGTGCGAGCTATCCGTGAGCAGGTCGCGTCTGCGCTGGACATGGTCGTGCACGTCAGTCGTATGGCCGACGGCACCCGCCGCGTGACGCACGTGACCGAGGTGGTCGGCATGGAGGGCCAGACGGTCACGCTGCAGGACGTCTTCCTGTTCAACCAGACCGGCATCGACGCGCGCGGCAAGGTTCAGGGCCATGTCATCTCGACGGGCCTGCGGCCACATTTCATGGATCGCCTCGAAGCGGCAGGTATTCACCTGCCGGCCGACATCTTCGCGGCGGGCCGGGTCTGGTAGGCGGTTTCATGGACTTCTCATCGATGATTCCGCTGCTGGCGGGCGGCAGCATGTTCCTGCTGGTGTACGGTCTGCGGACCGCGAACCAGCGCTCGGAAAAGTTGGCTCGCCAGCTTGGTCGGTTCACGAACCGGCCGACGCTGACTGCTGAGCCAGTGCAGGCCGGTGGTCTGGTACGAGCACGACGCCGGCTGAGCCGCGTGCGCGAGCTGGATTCGTTCCTCGAGCGCCAGGGCTTCTCGGCTGGCGTCGACAAGGAGCTCGCCGCGGCGGACATCCCGCTGCGCGTGGGCGAGTACATGCTCATTCGCTGGCTCGTCGCCCTGGGTTTGGCGGCTGCGTTCGGGGTGGCGTTCCGCCTGCCGATCGCAGCCATTCCTGGTGCGGCAGTCGGGTACATGATTCCCGGCGTCTATGTCGGCTTCCGCAAGAGTCAACGCATGGGGCGCTTGGATGAACAACTTATCGACGCACTGATGCTGATGGCAGGTGGTCTGCGGGCTGGCTACAGCTTTCTGCAGGGCGCTGAAGCCGTCGTGCGCGAATTGGGTGCCCCGATTCGCGACGAGTTCGGTGCGATGCTGCAGGACTTGCGCGTCGGCGTGCAGGTCGAAGAGGCTTTGCTGTCGCTGGCCAAGCGTGCGGGTACCGAAGAGTTCGACATGATGGTCACCGCCATCCTGGTGCAGCGCACCTCGGGCGGCAACCTGGCCGAAATCCTCGAGACGATCGCGCGCACCATTCGCGAGCGCATGCGTATCCGCCGCGAGGTGTCGACCCTGACCGCGCAGGAGCGCATGTCGAGCTACGTCGTCGGCGCGCTGCCGATCGTGGCCTTCTTGTTCCTGACGTTCATCAACCCGGCCTATCTCGACATCCTGTTCGGCACGGAAATGGGCCGCATGCTGCTGGCGGCCGCCATCGGGCTCGAGGTCATCGGCTTCTTCATCATTCGCAAGATCATCGACATCAAAATCTAGGAGGAGGTGACCACTATGACGTTCATGCCTGTATTGATTCCGGTGCTCACCTTCGTCACGACGGCGTTGGTGGTAATGGCGCTGATGCCGCACCGCCAGACCGCGCTGCGCTCGCGCCTGGCGCCGTACGGTGCGCGCATCGCGCCGAGCCGTGACCGGCTGCTGACCGGCTCGTTCGTCGAGCGTGTGCTTGGTCCTGGCAGCCAGTCGCTGATCAGGCTGGGCGCCCTCGTCGCGCCTTCCCGAATTCGCGCCAAGGCTGTTGATGAGCTAGCTCGTGCGGGCGATCCGATGACGGTCGAGGTCTACCTGGCGATACGAACGGCGGCGATGATCGGCGCACCACTGCTGTGGGTGGTGGTGAACTCGCGCAGCGGCAAGCCGATGGACATGATGGGGGTCATTATGACCGGCGCCTTGTTCATGGGTGGCAGCCGCTTGAGCTCATGGTTGGTGCGCCGCAAGGCCACCGCGCGCCAGAACAGCGTGCTGCGCGCGCTGCCGACCGCGCTGGACTTGATCACCGTGTGTATGGAGGCGGGTCTGTCGTTCGACTCGGGCCTGGCCAAAGTCGTCGAAAAGACGCGCGGACCACTGTCCGACGAGTTCGGGCGCGTGCTGCACGAGATGCAGATTGGCAAGTCGCGCCGCGAGGCGCTGCGCGACATGGCTGATCGGTTGGTGGTGCGTGATCTGTCGTCGTTCGTCTCGGCCATCATCCAGGCCGATCAGATGGGCATGAGCCTCGGCCCGGTCATGCGCGCGCAGTCTGACGACGTGCGCGAGCGACGCCGTCAAGCCGCCGAGGAGCAGGCGATGAAAGCACCGATCAAGATGCTGTTCCCGCTGATTTTCTGCATCCTGCCCGCGACCATCCTGGTCGTTCTTGGCCCTGGCATCGTGACGATGTTCGGCCAGGTGCTGGTGACCATGGCGGGTGGCGACTAGCCATGAACGAGCTGCTGTTTCTGCTGCGCATTGGTGCTTTCGTGGCCGTACTGGCCGTAGCCGCGCTGGTGGTGTGGCGGCGCCGCAAGCGCGTGGTCGCGTCGGTGTGCGCACACCTGGGTCTGGAGACGGACCCGTTTGCGCGTCAGACGCGCCCGATCGACGCACATCGGTGCTATGCCAATCTGGCGCGCGAGCGCATCGACCTGGGACACCAGCGGCGGTTCTGTCTGGCGTCGACCCACAACAAGTGTCCCTTCCTGGCCATGTCTGTCCGGCACGAGGCGGGCGTGCTGCCGGTGATGCGGGCTCGGTGGCGGATCGTCTCCCCCGCCATCGGGCTCCTGGCGCGCCAGCTCGGTCGCGACTTCGCGGCCGGGCTGGCTAACGCCACACCGCACGCGACCACGCCCGCCATTGGTTGGCGGGGCCTGGCTCATGGGTCGCTGACTGCACTCGCTCGATGCGGCACGCTCGCGCGTCAGCAGGCTGTGTCCGTGTGGGTATGGGCGATGGCGCTGAGAGCCCGGCGTGCGGAGTCTGCGGCCAGCGCTATGCACGCCCCGGCCGCATCGGTGGCGAGCGAGCCCGAGCCCATCGTGGCGCTGGCGCCGGTCTTGCTTGCGGAGCCGATCGTGATTGCGGAGCCGGTCATGCCGATGGCGCTCGTCGGGGTTGGGGAGCCGGTTGAGGTTGCGGAGCCGGTCATGCCGACGGCGCCCACGTGGGCCGTCGAGGCGGAGCAGGTTGTGGCGTTGGAGCTGCCGCGTGTGGAGATCCTGACACCGGCCGATGCCAGCGGTCCTGGTCTGTCGAACCGCGTGGCCGCCGTCGAGCGCGACCTGGTCGAGCGCGGCATCGGCTTCCTGCAGTCTGGCCGTGAGGCAGAAGCGTACGCCGTATTCAAACGCGCCACGGAGGTCGACAAGCGCGCCGTGCGCGCCTGGTTCTGGCGGGCCAAGACCGCCGAGACGCTCGACGAAGTCGTCAGGTGCCTGAAGTGCGCGCATGAGCTCGATCCGAGCAACGTCCAGATCGCGGCCAACCTCGATTGGGCGCACGCTCGCCTGGCAGCCGCGAAGTCGACCGATCAGCCGGCCAAGGCTGAGGTGCCCAAGGTCACCGTTGCCACGATCGGCGCGCCCCGACGCCGTGCCCTCGGCTGGCACATGGTGCGCCTGGGCCGTGAGGTATGCCGCGCCGCGGCGGCGCTGGCTGCGTTCGTCGTCGCCGCGGCCTGGCTGCTCGGTGCGCTGCCACCACAGTTGCATGCGGCGCTGGTGAATGCGAGTGGCATTCCTGAGCTGCCGCTACCGGAGATGAATCGGCTCACCGACCTGGTGCACTACTCGCTGGCCGGCGGGTACGACGTCGGCTCCGCCCTTCCCTTTGTCGTCGGCTTCCTGGCGCTATTCGTCGGCATGGGTCTGCTGAGCGGTGATGGGTGGACGCGCCTGTGGGCGCCGGTGATCGGCGTCGCCAGCGCCTGGGCGTGGAGTCTCGCGCCGGGCGCGGCAGTCAGTGCCTACCTCTTGCCCGCGTGTGGCGCGGTTGTGCTGGGTGGTGCGCTCTCAGGCGAATGGCGGGTGCTTCGCCTAGACTAGGGGTGTGCCGCGCGTCCCGTTCGATGCCGCGACTGACTACTACCAGCTGCTCGGCCTGACGCCGACCGCGACCGCGGACGAGATCCAGACCGCGTACCGCCGTCTGGCCAAGGCGTACCACCCGGACCTGCACGCTGACTCAGCAGTCGCGGCCGCGCGTATGGCGCGCGTGAATGTGGCGAAGTCGGTGCTGCTGGACCGCGACGCGCGGGCGAGCTACGACCGACAGCGGGCGCTGCGCCGGCGCGTGGCACCCGTCGGCGCGGCGCACACGGCCTACGGCGGCCCGCGCCCAGCGCCTGGAGCTGCCGCACCTTCTGGGGTTGGTGCCGGTATGGGCCCGCGTCCGGGGGCTGGCTACGAGGCCCCACCGCGTGCCGTTGGCCGGCCCACGTTCGTGCCATCGTCGGGGCTGGATCGCACCAGTGGCGTGCTGCTGCTGATCATCCTGCCGCTGCTTGGGGCGCTTGTGATGTACGTCGTGCAGGCGGTGCAGCTGGTGGGCCAGCCACCCGTGCGACCATCACCGGCCGATCTGGCGCTGTCGCCGGGTGGCCGGCCATCTCCGCGCAACACCGCCGACGCCGTGTTCCTGATGGTCCATACCGCGCCGCCGAGCCCGCGTCTGGGCCAGCAGGCGTACAACCTGATCCGCAGCCGCACCGACGATTCGCCCGACAGCGAGCTGCTGCGCGCCGTCGGCCGCCACCTGCTCCAGGCCGGCAACGCCAACGATGCCGTCGCCTGGCAGGCTGCCGTAGCCGAGGTGTGCGCCCTCGCGACGCGTTGTTGACATGGAGTTACCTGACTGACGCAAGCCGCGCGCCGCTGGCCGTCTCACGATAGGTTTGGCCGATTGTTCGAGGATTTGACGGCCCGCACATAGCGCATCCAGGGCACGGCTTCGCTTGTCTCATGGTCAGTCACGGAGCCGCTGCTGGTGACGAGCGACTCGAGACGCTGCGCGTTGCGCTCCATGCCCGTGGCACCGATGAGCCCGGCCAGCAGGCGCCAGCCGAGGCCGTTCGGGACGCGCATGTCCGCGACCAGGAGCGTGCCGCCGGGCGCGAGCACGCGCAGCATCTCGGCGATGGCGACGGACTGCAGCGGCTGAGGCAGGTGGTGCATGAACAGGCTCGACACGACCACGTCGAAGTGAGCCGCGGGAAAGGCCAATGCTTCCGCGGTGCCGACCTGGAACTCGCACGAGGGGATGTGGCGGGCATGCTGAGTGGCATACTCGACCATCTCGGGCGCGGCGTCGATGCCGACGACATGGCCCGTCGCGCCGACGGCCTCGGCGAGCAGGCGAGCGAAGTAGCCGGTGCCGCAGCCAACATCGAGCACGCGCTGCCCGGGCGCGACACCAGCCGCCCGCACCAGTGCCTGATAGGCGCCCTTGCGGCGACCGAGAAAGAACAGGTTGGTGAAGACGTCATAGTGGCCGGGCGTGCCGATGGTGACGCCATGCGCCGTGGCCGGCTGGGCGGAGTGGTGCAGCAGGTGCGCGAGCCGCATAGTTGACTCCTAACTTAGTTACACTAAGATTAGTCCTGCTAAAGTAAGCGCGTCAAGCAACGTGCACGCACCCGCTGAGTCGCGCCGGCGCCGCCTGTCCGCGGCCGCCAGGCGCCAGACCATCCTGGACGCCGCCACGCCCGTGTTCATCAGCGCTGGCTACGAGCAGACGCGCATGGCCGATATCGCCCGCCGTGTTGGCGTGACCGAGCCCGTGGTCTTTCAGAACTTTGGCACCAAAGCCGCGCTGTTCGCCGCCGTACTCGAGCACGTCGCCTGGCAGGCGGCCGAGCACCTGCGCCGCCTGTCCGAGCACGCCGGCGACACCCTGGCGTGGCTCGCACAGCTGCTGTCTCCGGAGCATCAAGACCGGCTACATACGGCACCGATGTTCGGCGTGCTCTTTGCGGAAGCCCACCGCCTCCATGCTGATGAGACGGTCGAGGCTGCCTACCAGCGGGCGGTGCACGTGCTCGCCGACGCCGCGGCCGAGATTCTTGGCGCGGCGCAGGCCAAAGGGTCAATTCGTGACGACGTGCCGCCGGCCACGCTCGCCTGGCTGCTCATCTCGCTTATCCAGGCGCGCCAGTTTCGGCGCGCTCACAGCAGCAAGCGGTCGGCCGCGCTCGAAGCGGATCTGCTGGCAGCGCTGCTGAGCGTGCTCCGCCCGCGCCACGTTGCGCCCTAGTTCAGGGATTGCGCGCGCCCAGGCTGGAGACGCGTTCGCGGATGCGTTCGACCAGCCGGAGATCGACGCACTGGGCGCCGGCGCGGATGGCGTTCTGGATCGCCAGCGGGGTGGAGCGGCCGTGGGCGACGATGCAAACGCCGTTGACGCCGAGCAGCGGTACCCCGCCGTATTCTTCATAGCTCAGGCGGCGGCGGATCGCGCGGAACGCGGGCCGCAGGCCAGCGGCCAGGACGGCGCGCAGCGGGTTGCGCGTCAGCTCCTGGCGGATGAGCTCGGTCATCGTGGCCACCACGCCTTCGGCGCCCTTGAGAAAGATATTGCCGGCAAAGCCATCGACGACGACCACGTCGGCGACACCAGCGGTGACGTCCTTGCCTTCGATGTTGCCGACATAGTTCACAGGTAGCGCCCGAATGAGTGGCACCGAGGCGGTCAACAGAGCGTTGCCTTTGCCTTCCTCTTCGCCATTGGACAGCGTAGCCACGCTCGGGCGCGTTTTGCCCAGCACTTCGGCGTAGATGCTGCCCATCAAGGCAAACTGGGCCAGCCACTCGGGTTTGGCGTCGACGTTGGCACCGACGTCGAGCAGCACGCAGGTACCGTTGATGGTCGGCAGCTGCGCGGCCAGGGCGGGGCGTTCCGAGGTAATGCCCTCGATGCGCCGAAAGCCCAGCAACGCGGTTGCGAGCACACCGCCCGTGTTGCCCGCCGAGACGAAACAGTCCGCGGCGCCCTTTTTGACCAGGTCCACGCCGACGGCCATCGACGAATGGCGCTTGGCGCGCACCGCGCTGGCCGGATGCTCGCCCATCTCGATGACCTCGGGCGCATGCACGATCTGCAGCAGGCTCTGGATGCCCGTCAGGTCGCCTTGCTTGCGCAGCGCAGTGCGCACGTCAGCTTCGCGGCCGACCAGCTGCACTTCGTAGCCCCAGGCGCGGGCCGCGCGCACCGCGCCCGCCACAGTGGCGTCTGGGGCTAAGTCGCCGCCCATAGCGTCGAGCGCAATACGCCGCATTGGTACGGATTATTCCTGAACAGAGGATCCGTTGACGCAGTTTGATGCGTTGGCCGTGGTCGACCACCCGTCACGTCCGGCGACGGAGCGTTTCGCGGCGGGCGGTCGGCAGGATGACAGGTTTGCTGGGCGTCCGCATCTTTGCAGATCAGAGGCAGTTTCGTTGCGAGTCGTTACTCTGGCGTGAGTGCCGGATGCGACGCTGTTACGATGGAAGGGTGCCCGGCGTGCTGTCCCTTGCCCAAAAGGACCAGCGCCGCGGAAGGGGACAACCGCGACCGCCGGTGCAGCGGCGTGAAACACGGTCGGGCCAGCCGCGCGTCAGCCGCGGGCTGCGCCATGTGCTGGTCGTCGAGGACGACTCGCCGATCCGGCTGATGCTGGCCGACCTGCTCGCCGATGCCGGCTACACCGTCGCCGAAGCCATCGATGGCTTCGAAGCGCTGGAGCACGTACGCGAGCGGCGGCCAGATTTGATCGTGCTCGATTTGATGATGCCGGGCATGAGCGGCTGGGAATTCCTCGAGCGCTCGCGCGGCCAGCTCGAGCGCGCCAACGTGCCGGTGATCGTGCTGTCGGCGATCAGAGGCGTCGGCGATTATCCGGCCACGCTCGGCGTGGCAGCGTGGTTCACCAAGCCGCTCGAGGTGAAGAATTTTCTCAACGCCGTCGAACAGCTGGCCGGCCCGTCGCACAGCAGAGCAGGTCTGGGTGCCACGGACAACCCGACGACGCCGAGCACGATTCTGCTGATCGAGGACGATCCCGACGTCGGCGAAGTGATCGGCGAATTTCTTGCGCATCAGGGCTTCGACGTCGAAGTTGCGTCGACCATCGAGTTGGCCAGTGCGCGCATCAACCGCGATCCGCCGCAGCTCATCTTGCTTGACTTGATGTTGCCCGGCGCCACCGGCTGGGACTTCCTGCGCCGCCGTCAGGTGGATCGCGCGCTCGCGGCGATCCCGGTGCTGGTCGTCTCGGCGGCGCCGCAGGACCGGCTCATGGACGCGAAAGAGCTTGGCGCGGACGGCTACTTGAGCAAGCCGTTCGACTTCGACGTGCTGACGGCGCTGGTGCGCTCCTTCACGCGCTGAGCTACCGTCTTCGAGCATGTCACTGCTCGACGAAGTGCGCACGGAGGCCGCGCGAATCGCCGCGGGTGCGCAGCTCGTGCACATCGAACACGACCGCATCGTCGACTACGCGCGCACCTTACCCGTTGATCAGGCGCGCGCGCCGGCGCTCGATTCCAAGACGCATTACTTTGGGACACCCGACGAGACGCTGGCGTTCGTGCTCACGCTGGACGCGATTAATTTCGGCTCGGGCTACTTTCCGAGATTGCGCAAACGGCCTGGGATGTCGGGCTACTTCACCGTGGCATCGAGCCTCAAGGACTACTTCGAGGCGCATGGGCCACTGCCACTGCGGGGTCTGACCGCGGCGGACTGTGCGGACATCTTTGGGCAGGACCTGTCCGACGAGGCGGTGGCGGAGCTCATGGGTTTGTTTGCCCAGGCACTGAACGACCTCGGCCGCGCGACTGCCGGCGGGCCGCGGGGGCTGGTCGACCGTGCCCACGGGTCGGCCGAGCGGCTCGTGTCGGTGCTCACGGAGATGCCCTTCTACCGCGACGTGCCGTTCTACAAGCGCGCGCAACTGAGCGCCGCGGACCTCAACACGGCGGGCGTGGCCGAATTCCACGACCTGGACAGGCTGACCATCTTCGCCGACAACCTGGTGCCACACGTCCTACGGGTCGATGGCATCCTGACGTATGACCCGGAGTTGCTCGACCGGATCAATCGCGGGGAATTGATTCAGTCCGGATCCCAGGAGGAATTGGAGATCCGCGCCTGCGCCTTACACGCCGTAGAGCAGATGGTCGGCCCGCTCAACGCAATGCAGATCGACTACGTGCTGTGGAACCGCGGCCAGGCCCCGCACTACAAGGCCCAGCCGCGGCACCGCACGCGCAGCGTGTATTACTAGTCGGCGCCTCCGCCAACCGGGACCGGGACCTGGCGCGGGATGCGCTCGGGCTCGGGCGCCGGTTGCTCGGTATGAGCGCGAACTGGTCGACGGACCGCGCGGCGGAAGAGCGACGGTAGACGCCCGAGTGCGCCGGTGAAGTCGTCCATGATGGTGTACACCGACGGGATCAGCACCAGCGTGAGCAGCGTGCTGGTCAGCAGACCGCCGATCACGGTCACTGCCATCGGCGCGCGCCACTCGCTGCCCTCGCCCAGCTTGAACGCGATGGGCGACATGGCCAGGACCAGCGCGGCCGTGGTCATCAGGATCGGCCGCAGCCGGGTTGGACCCGCTTGCAGCAGCGCCTCGTTGCGCGGCAAGCCGCGCTTGCGCAGGGTGTTGGTGAAGTCGACCAGCAGAATCGCGTTCTTGCCGACCAGACCCGTGAGCAGAATCATGCCGATCATGCTCATCATGTTCAGCGTGTTGCCGGTCAGGGCGAGCAAGCCGAACGCACCAACGATCGCCAGCGGCAAGCTGAACATGATGATCAGCGGGTACACCAGGCTTTCGAACAAGGCGACCATGAGCATGTACATCAGCAGCACGCTCAAGCCGAGCGCCGCGAAGATCTGACCGAATGACTCCTGCTGGCTCTGCGCGACACCGCCCTGGGTGATCTTGTAGCCGCTCGGCGCCTGGATCCCGTCCAGGCCCTTCTGGATGTCGGCCGCCACGTCACCCGCGGGGCGCCCGTTCAGGAACGCGGTCACGTAGACTGAACGCTGGCGGTCGCGGCGCGTGATCTGGGTTGGACCACTCACCTGGGTGACCTGGGCGATCTGGCCGAGGCGGATCGTGTTGCCGCGGGGCGTGACCACCGGAATCTCGGATACCTGCTCGACACGCGCACGCTCCTCGGGGTCGAGGATGACGTTCACGTCCCAACCTTTGGTGCCCTCGGGGCGGAAGGTCGAGACGGTGCTGCCCGCGAGCCCGGTGCGCAGCACGCTGGCGACCTGGCTCGGCACGAGGCCGAGGTCGGCTGCCTGCTGGCGGTCGATGCTCACGACGAGCTCCGGCTCGCCAGTCACGCCGCCGTCATTGACGTCGCGTGTGCCAGGCACCTTGCGCACGATGTCGCCGACGCGCGCCGCCAGTCCGGCCAGCACTTTGGTGTCCTCGCCGACGATGCGGACCTGCACGCCTGCGCCACTTGGCCCGAACGTGCTCACACCAGCCGCGGTCACTTTCGCGCCCGGGATGTCAGCGCTGAACGCGCGGGCTTCCTCGGCCAGCTGGTTCGGCGTACGGATGCGCTGCTTCTTGTCCTTGAGTTCGACGGACATCGTCGAGAAGCGCGCTCGGCTGGTACCGAAGCCGCCGCTGCTGGCAACACCAACCGAGGTAAAGACTTGCTTGACCTCGGGCCAGGCCATGATCCGCTGCTCGACCTTCGTCGTCGCGGCGTTGGTCACGTCGAGCGTCGTACCGGCCGGCATCTCCAGGTTGACCTGCAATTGGCCGTTGTCGGCGTCGGGCATGAACTCGGTGGACAACACGCCCGTTGCCACCAGTGCGATGCCCCCGACGAAGGATGCGATGCCCAGCGCTACGACGAGCCAGCGCGTCCAACGCCCAATGGCGAAGCGCAGCACGTAGCGATACCCCTTGGCGACGCGGGCGAAGCCAGCGTCCCAGGCGCGACCGAACAGCGTCAGCGGGTTGCGCGAGCGGCGCGCCGCGTCGGGCTCGCCGTGGTCGCCACGGCTATACCAGCGACTGGCCAGCATCGGCGTGAGCGTGAACGAGATGAACAGTGAAAACAATGTGGCCGAGACGACCACCAGACCGAACTGGCGGAAGTACTGGCCGACGTAGCTCGACATGAATGCGATCGGCGCGAACACGACCACGTCGACGAGGGTGATGGCGATCGCGGCGAAGCCGATTTCGGCGCGGCCGCTAACCGCTGCCTCGCGTGGACCTTCGCCCATCTGAAGGTGCCGGAAGATGTTCTCCAACACCACGATCGAGTCGTCGACGAGGATGCCGACCGTCAGCGTGAGCCCCATCAGGCTCATCATGTTCAGGCTGAAGCCCAGGAAGTACATCACGCCCAGGGTGGCGATCAGGCTGCTCGGAATCGCCAGCAGCACGATCAGCGTGCTGCGGAAGGTATGCAGGAAGACCAGCAGCACCAGGCCGGTCAGGAGGACCGCCGTGGTCAGCTCGGTCTGAACATCCTGCAAGCTGTTGCGCGTGAAGACCGAGGCGTCGCTCGAGATCGAGATTTTGACGTCGGCCGGCAGCTCCGGTTGAAGGTCTTTGAGTGTCTTCTTGACCGCGTCGGCCGTGGACACGGTGTTGGCCGTCGACTGCTTCAGGACTGAGATACCAAGCGCTGCCTGACCGTTGGTGCGCTGGAAGTTGCTGACCTTCTTGTACGTGTCGACCACGGTCGCCACGTCGCGCAGGTAGACTGGGCCGCTCGAGGTCGAGCTGACCAGGATGTTGTTCAGCTCGGCGGGGGTCTGGGCCTGGTTATCGAGGCGGACCGTCCAGTCCTTGCCCTGTTGGGTCAGACTGCCGGCGGGCACGTTCAAGTTGTCGCCGGCCAGGGCCTGATTGACCTGCAGAATGCTCAGCCCGCGCGCCTGCAGCTTCTGCTGATCGACCTGGACCTGGATCTCACGCACAAGGCCGCCGACCAGTGACACCTGGGCGACGCCGTTGGTGCCTTCGAGTCGCTTCTGGAGCTTGTCTTCAGCCAGCCGCTGCAGCGAGCCCAGATCGCGCTGGCCACTTACGCTCAATTGCAAAATTGGTTGCGCGTTGGGGTCGTATTTGCCAACCGATGGATCGCGCGTATCAGTGGGGAGCGCCCCGCGGATCGCGCTGACGCGCCGCTCGACGTCGATCGAGCTGTCCTTGGCGGCCTTGTCGGTGAAGAAGATGACGACGCTCGACAGGCCCTCGACTGAGCTCGACTGGATGTAGTCGATGTCGTTGATGCTGGCGACGGCGTCCTCGACCTTCTTGGTGACCAGGGTGTCGACCGCTTCCGGGCTGGCGCCGGGATAGACGGTCGTCACGACCACAATCGGGAAGTCGAGCGCCGGCAGCAGGTCCACGCCCAGCCTGGTCCACGAGACCAGGCCGACGATCAGCAGCGCGCCGATCGCCATGAGCATGAACAGCGGCCGCTTGATGGCGATGCTCGTGAGTGACATGAACGATGGGACTCCTGAGACTCGCTAGCGTGCGAGCGCGGTGCGGGTCTCGACCTGGGGCGCGACGATGTCGCCGTCGCTCAAGTCGTTCAGGCTGCTGGTCGCGACCAGCTGGCCCTCGGTGACCCCACTGACAATCTCGACGAAGCGGTCGCTCTGCAGACCGAGGCGAACCGGGGTGCGATGCACCTGGCCGCTCTGGTCGATGGCGACGATGAGCGGATCGGCGCTCGGGCTGGGATTGAGAATTGCTTCCTTGGGTACGATCAGCGCGTTCGACTTGGCGGCGGTGATGATGCTCAGCCGTGCGAACATGCCGGCGCGCAGCTTGTTCGCGTCGTCTTTGGGTTCGACGCGTACCGCGGCCGTGCGGCTCTTGCTGTCTACTGTAGGAGCGATCGACTTGACTTTGCCGGTGAAGGTTTGGCTCGGGAACGCCGGCACTTGCAGCTGCACGGATTGGCCCTCGGCGATCTGGCCGAGCTGGCTCTCCTCGACGTTCACCACCAGCTCGAGCGCCGGCGGAACCAACGTCACAATGGGCGACTGCTGACTGACCATCGCGCCCGGCGCTACAAGCCGCTCGGCGACGATGCCGTCGACTGGCGCGACCACGGTTGTCTCGCGCACGCCGAGCTGAGCCAGGTCGAGCTGGGCGCGCGCCTGGTCGACGCCGGCCTGCGCCGCTGCCAGGTCCTGGTCGGTGAACGGATTCTGCGCCTTCTGCAGCATCGCCTGCACCTGAGCCACCGCGTGCTCCTGTTGCAGGAGGTCGTAGCTGGTGTTGGGCTGGCGCGCCTTCTGGAGCTGCTGCATGGCCTGGTCGATGCCGGCCTGGGCTTGCTGCACGTCCTCGTCGGTTGGACCGCGCAGGATCACCTCGAGCCGCGCCTCGTCCGACTTCAGTCGTTCGCGGGCCGCGGTCAGGTTGGCCTGGGCGGACTTGACCTGCGCGTCGAGGTTGCCATTCTTGACCGCGGTGAACGTGGCCTGGGCGACCTTCATGTTCTCCTGGGCCTGGACCAGCGCGCCTTGAGCGGATTGCTTCTGCGCTTCAGCCTGGGCGCGCGCCGCGGCCACACCGCCGTTGGTGATCGCCTCGAGGCGCGCCTTGGCGGTGTTGACCTGGGCCTGGGCCTGATCGGCGTCAGCCTGAGCCTTCGTCTGCTGGGCCGGGCTACCGCCACGCTTGAGCTGGTCGAGCGCACCCTGCGCGGCCTGGATTGCGGCGTCGGCTGACTTCACCGCGCCATCGGCCGCGGCCTTGGCCTCGGCGCACGCGGTGCCGTTGCGCGGCGCGAGGAGGCTGGCGGCGCACGGCGCCTGGGCATTCTGCTCGAGTGCGGTCTGCTGCGCCTCGGCGCTCGCCCGACCACTTCGTGCACGCTCGACCTCAGCTTCGGCGGCGGCAATCTGAGCTTGTGTGGGATTGAAGTTCTGCTTCAGCGCCGCTTGGGCGACCCCGAGCTGTGAGCGGGCCTGATCGTACGCGCTCTGCGCCTGTTGCACGTCCGCCGCGGACGAGCCGGTCAGATTGGCCAGCGCGGCGTCGGCGGAGTTGATCGTCGCCTGAGCGGTCGCGATCTGTGCTTGCAGGCTGTCGACCTGGCTTTGCGCCTGCTGGAGCGACGACGCGTTCTGACCACCCAGCGCAGCAAAGGCAGCCTCAGCACTCGCGATTGCGGCCTGATCCGAGTCGACGGCGCTCTGCTGTGCCTGGCGCACGCCCTCGTCGGCACCGTTCCGTAGCGCTTGCAGACGCGCCTGGGCGGAGGTCACGCCCGCCTGGGCGGCCTTGATATCTTCGGCGCGTCCACCCGAGCGCATGTTTTGCAGTCGGGTGAGCTGTTGATTGAGCCCGGCTTCGGCGGCGGCAACGTCCTCGCTGCGCGGGCCAGCCTTGAGCGTGCTCAGCTTGGCTTCGGCGCCAGCCAGGGTCGCACGGGCTTGCAGTACGGCAATCTCGGCGCTGTCCTGTTCGAGCACCGCCAGGGTGTCGCCGGCTTTCACGCGGCTGCCGATGTCGACGAGCACGCGCTCGACGCGGCCGGCCGCCTTGGGCAGGACGTTGATCTGCTCGCGGGCGCGGATGTCGCCGCTGTACGCGAGACTCTGCTGAATGTCGCCGCGCCTGGCGGTATCGGCAGCCACGGGCGGGGCTGGCGCGACCTTGGGCGCGCCGGCGGCCGGCGACTGCGCAGCCTGCGGCTGGCCGCCACATGCGGCCAACAGGAGCATGCTCGAGAGGCCGACACCAGCGATGAGCGATCGGGAAAGAGGCGAAAGTCGCACGGCTACAGTTCTCCCTTGTCGTGGCTGCCGTTGCGGGAGGTCGTGCCGTTGGCGGCAGCCTCCGCGGTCGTTGGGGTAAAGAGCGAACCGGTCGGGCCGCACAGCCCGCCGTTGAGGAAATTGATGTAGGCCGCCTTGAGCGTGTCGAGCGGCACGCTGCGCAGGCCGGCCACGGACAGGATCAGGATGCCTTCGTTGAGGGCCATCATCAGTTCGGCGGCGGCCTCGACGTCCACCTCGGGGTTGACGTCGCCGTGCTGCTGGGCCTCGCGCAGCAGCCAGCAATAGAACTGGCGGACGGTTTCGAAGCGCCGCTGCTGGCGCTGCTTGATGCGCTCAGACTTGGCCGCTTCACTCAGGAACTCGACGCCCATGCGGGCGAGCGGCACGAAATCGTCGGACAGGTGCTGAAAGAAGAAGTCGATGGCCTCGCGCGACTTGTCGGCCATCGGACCGGGCCGACGGAACAGCTCGCTCATGTAGGCCAGGGTCTGTTCGGAGCGGGCGTCGGCGAGCGCCAGGAACAGGTCTTCTTTGGAGGAGAAGTAGGTGTAGATAGCGCCCACGGACAGGCCGCTTTCACGGACGACGTCGTCCATGGCGGTGGCGTGGTAGCCCTGGCGGGCAAAGCAGGCCATGGCCGCGGTCAGGATCTGATCGCGGCGTTGTTGTTCGTGCGCGGCTGAGATTTTCGGCACTGGGTTCCAATCAGCTGGCGCCCGTAAAAGAAAACGAGCGCTCGTTTTGCGCGAAAATATGGCACATGCGGGGCCGGTTGACAAGAGTCCGTGCGGACTCGTTAACACCGCCGGGCGACGCTGCCTGACAGTTGGACGCCGCTGTGTCGAGGCTTAGACGGCCCCTGGCGTGCTTTGGTTGCACCCCGGCATGACTGGCGCTGGTTTCATGCCGGCATTGCCAAAATAAAAGTCAGGCTTGAGAATGTCAAGCCCGACTTGATTGGCCCGGAGGTCTATGGCGTTGGCGTAGCCGTCGCCGGCGGCGCGCAGCCCGGCCCGACCGCGCGGAACACCGCCGCGGCGTTGGGATTCTGCGAGCTCCCGCCCGAGTGGGTCACCACGACCGTATACGCCTGGTTCTGGATCAACTGGCTCGGCACGCCGACGCTGATCTGATTCGAGTTCCACGACAGGTAGTTCGACGCGGTGGTGCCGTTTGGACCACTGAAGAACACCTGGCCGGAAACATCAGCCTGTGTCGCACCAAAGTTCGTGCCGGTGATCGTCAGCAACGAACCGCACTCACCCGAGCTGGCGCTCAGCGCTGTGACCGATGGCTGTGGTGGCCGCGGCGTTGGCGTAGCCGTCGCCGTCGCACCAGGCGTGTTGGTCGGCTGCGGCGTCTCCGTT
The DNA here is from genome assembly GCA_036506475.1 of Chloroflexota bacterium. Taxonomy (GTDB): domain Bacteria; phylum Chloroflexota; class UBA6077; order UBA6077; family CF-72; genus CF-72. The sequence goes on along the minus strand of DASXRR010000308.1, from coordinate 174 downwards.
GGGGTAGGCGTCGCGCCCAGTGGCGCGAAGGCGTTGAAGCCGCTGGTGATACACGGGCGCAGGCCGTCGGCATAGAAGGTCCACTGGTGGAAGGCCTCCACGGCCGGCACGACGGTCCATGTCCAGACGAAGCCAAGCGGGCCCAGGCGCTCCGTCGGCTGGCCCGCGTCGAGC
>DASXRR010000307.1:0-8244 GCA_036506475.1 Chloroflexota bacterium | reverse complement strand
ACAAGGACCCCGAAGGCAACACCGTGGAGTACACCGCCGAGGTCGAGCAGCTCGTTGATCCTGATCGGCAGATCCGTGTCCAGGAGCCCTTTGCCGATCAGTGGCTAACTTGAACGTTCTAATTTGGAACGTTAAGGGGATTTGGAAGTCGCAGCTTGCGCCTTCCAAATCGTCTTCTAAATCGTCTCAATGTTCAGGCAGCTGAGGAATACGCCTGACGCAATACGCTTGCGAGCTGGGCCACTCCGCTCGCCATCAGCTCAGCGTCGAAAGCGCTGAACCCGAGCAGGAGTCCGCCACGGGCTGGTGGCGTGCTTGCGTAGTGACGCGAGAGCGGCGCCATTTCGAGACCCGCGGCCAGCGCCTGCTGCGTCACCAGGCGGTCGTCGACGCCCTCGGGCAGCCAGCCAATGACATGCAAGCCGGAATCGGCTTTGTGGATTTCGAGCAGGCCGCCCAGGTGGCGGTGGGCCAGGTCGAACAGGGTTGCCAGACGCTGCGCGTAGAGAGCGCGCATGCGTCGAATGTGCCGCGCCAGATGACCTTCCTGGATGAACTCGGCGAGCACCGCCTGGTCCAGGGTCGGGCTCTGTCGATCGCCCAGCGCGCGGGCGTGTGCGAACGCGTCGACCAGCACCGGCGGCACGATCAAGTAGCCCAGCCGCAGTGAAGGAAACAGCACCTTGCTGAGCGTGCCGAGGTAGACCACGCGGCCATCGGTATCCAGGCCCTGTAGCGACGCCAGCGGTCGGCCAGTGTAGCGGTACTCGCTGTCGTAGTCGTCCTCGAGGATCCATGCATTCTCGCGCCGGGCCCACTCGAGCAGGGCGCGCCGTCGTGACAGGGTCATGACCATGCCCAATGGGTACTGGCGCGACGGCGTGACCAGGGCCAGTTTGGCGTGTGGGCAGGTGGCACTGGCATACGCCACGTCGAGGCCCTCAGCATCGACGCGCACTGGGGTCAGGCGCGCTCCAGACGCGAGCAGCGCCGCGCGGCCACCGTGATAGCCAGGCTCTTCGATCCACACCGCATCGCCCGGGTCGAGGAGCACTTGCGCGGCCAGGTTGATCGCGTGCTGCGTGCCACCGGTGATGATCACCTGGTCGGCGCTGCAGCGGGCTGCCCTGACTGCACTGACGTAGGTTGCGATGGCTTCACGCAGGGGGCGGTAGCCGGCTGCCTCGCCGTAGGTCAGCAGGGCGACCGAGCGGCGGTGCAGGACAGTGTTGGTGATGCGCGTCCACGTCTCGAATGGAAATGCGTCTAGCGCGGGCGTGCCGTTTTCGAATGGCCTCGGATGTTCGTGGTTGCGCGAGCCAGCCAGCGGGATCGCGGCTAATGCTTGGCCGCGCTTGGACAGACCGTACGAGCCCGCGGGGACGGGGCCGCTCGGCTTGCGCTTTGGTTTGGCCTCGAGGAGATCGTCGGGCAGCGTCTCCGCGACGTAGGTGCCGGATGCCTGGCGCGGGATGGCATAGCCCTCGGCAATCAGCTGCTCGAATGCTTCGACGACGGTCTGGCGCGCGAGACCGGTCTGCTGTGCGACGACGCGCGTCGATGGCAGCCGGGCTCGGCCGGGCAGGCGACCATCCAGGATTGCCTCGCGCAGCATGCGGTACAGCTGCTCGCGCAAGGAGATGCTCGAGCTGCGCTCGACGTGCACCAGGAAGTCGAACGAAGTCATCAGCGGCGGCGCAAAAGCTCCCGGCTATCGTAGCCCCAGCGCATGGCTGCCAGATCGAGCAGGATGAAGGCGATAACGATGATGAGGAACTCCATAGCCCTCAGTCTGAAGCTTCGACTGGCATAGCATAAGGGCCAGTTTCGCACGAGTCGAGTAGACCAGTCTGGCGAGATGCTGGAGCCGTCCTTCGCCCCCGCTGCGCTGGGCGCCGCCCGACGCCGGGTGGCCCGGCCATGTGGCGGTTGTGCATGGAACGCTGCCTCCGCCCTGCGCCGGGTACCGCGAAGCTATCCTCGCCCCCGCTGCGCTGGGCGCCCCCGACGCCGAGTGGCCCGGCCATGTGGCGGTGGCGCATGGAACGCTGCCTCCACTCCGCGGCGGGTACCGCGAAGCTATCCTCGCGCACGCCGAACTGCCTGGCGCCGAAATGCGCCCAGCGCAGCGCGGGCGAGGATCTAATGTGGTCTACCATACGGCGCGACAACTGGCCCTGTCACCAGTCCACTTGCGGTGGCTACAGTGGGGCCATGCTCGACACCGAGACGCTCATGCTTGTCGCCAGAATCAACAGTCAGGAGCGGCAGGCACACGCCGCCAGGTTGCGGCTCATCGCGGAGCTGCCCAAACGGCCGAATGCCCTGCGGAGCACGCTGGCGAAGCTGCTGGTCAGCCTTGCGTGCGCAATCGAGGATTCGCGACCTCGTCCAGTCCGAGGTGCACGAGGTAGAGCGCCAGGAACAGCACGATCAATGCGATCACCGGCGTGAACCACCACCACCACAGGTTCTGCAGCAGCGCGCCGTAATTCAGCGCCCAGAAGATCATCATGCCCAGCGTCATGTCGCGCTGCGACCCCAACCCCAGAATGGACAGTCCAGATTCAGTCAGGATGGCGCCAATGAAGGCATTGATGAAGTTCGCGCCGAGCCATGGCAGCAGGTGTGGCATCAGCTCGCCCCACACGATCTCGGCGCCCGACAGGCCAGACAGTAGGCCGACCTGAACAAAGGGCCGTTCCTTCAAGCTCAACACCTGCGAGCGCACCGCGCGGGCCGGCCAGGCCCACGCAAACGCGCCGATGATGACCGCGATGGCCGGCACGCCGAGCCCACGCAACAGCGAGCTGATCAGGATCAAGAACAGCAGCGAAGGGACCGCCAGGAACACGTCGATCAGCACCCGCAAGGCCGCGTCGAGCTTGCCCCCAAAGTAGCCGGAGAACAGCCCCAAGAGCCCGCCGACCACGGTCCCGATAGTCGCGGCGAGCAAGCCGACCAGCATCGAGTTCGGAATGGCCTGGGTCAATTGCGCCAGGATGTTCTGGCCCAGACTGGTCGTGCCTAGAATGGCGCCCGGCGCGCCAACGCCGAGCCGCGGCGGAAATATACCCGAGCGCAACGCCAGTGGTCCCAGGGCAAAGCCACCCACGAGCGCGACAATCAGCAACGTCAGAAAGATCGCGCTGCCAACCACGAACTTGCGATTCGACGACAGCAAACGGCCAACCGAGCGCGTCTCGAAGACCGCCGGTGCGATGCCAGTTTCAATCGGAATAGCGCCAGCCATGACTCAGGACCTGGCCACCGCGCCGTAGCGAATGCGTGGATCGATCAGCGGATAAATCAGATCCAGCACGAAATTCACGATGGCCACAGAGACGATGATCAGCAGAATGCTGCCCTGAATGACCGGGAAGTCGAGTGTCTTGATGCTGTTGAAAATCAAATACCCCAGCCCCGGGTACCCAAAGATCGTTTCCGTCACCAGCTGGCCACCGACGATGTGGCCAAGACTCAACGCGAGTCCGGTTGCCTGCGGCAACAGCGCGTTGCGGAACGCGTAGCCCCAGAAGATGCGTCCGCGGGGCAGGCCTTTCGCCTCCGCCCAGGTGATGTAGTCCTCACCTTTGACCGACACAACCAGGCTGCGCATGCTCAGGAACCACCAGCCTAACGAAACGAGGACAATGCTCAGCGCGGGCAATGCCGCATGGTGAATGATGTCCAAGATGAATGCGGGGCTCAGACTCGGCTGCGCGCCGATGGTGTAGGCGCCGGTGAGTGGAAATATTGGCCAGTAGAACGCCAGCAGAAACACCAGCACGATGGCCAGGATGTAGTACGGAATCGTGTACAGCACCAACGCGATCGGCACGAGCGCTTGCAAGATGGGTGAGCGACCGCCAGTCCAGCCCACGAGTCCGCCGATAATCGACCCGAGAGACCAGCTGATCACGGTCGTCACCAGCATCAGCCCGATCGTCCATGGGATTGCGCCCTTGAGCAAGTCGCCCACGGTGCTCGGAAAGCTGGCGATCGAATAGCCCATGTCACCTACGGCCAGCTGGCGCAAATAGGCGAGGTACTGTTCGACAGGACTCTTGTCGAGTCCGAAACGCCGCGAATACTCCGCGATGAGCTCCGGACTGCCGCGATTGCCACCCATCTGCGACAGCTTGAGCGTGACCGCGCCGAGTGGATCACCGGGTACCAGGCGCGGCGCGAAGAAGACGATGGTGACCGAAATCACAATCGTTGCCAGGCAGATGATCAGACGTTCGTAGACGTAGCGCCAGAACATGGGTCAGGGTGTGTCATCTTGAGCGGAGCGAAGAGCCTGTCCTCGAGCGAAGCGAAGGAATCCGCGAGCACAAACGTTTCGGCAGGCGGATCCTTCGCAAGCTCAGGATGACAATGAGCTCCTAGCGGCCTGCTGGCTTGATGCCTGGCACCCAGCCGCCGGTGGCGTTGGGATACCCGGTCAGCACCAGGTTGAAGGTCGCCCACCAGCTGACCGGCATGTTCCAGGCGTTATCAGCCGACGGCCAACCCGTCCAATAGGTGGAGTTGAACGGCACCAGCGCCGGCGCCTGGGTGACGGGCACGACCGGCAGGTCCTTCAGCCAGATGGTCATTGCGTCGTGGTACAGGCTCTTCATCGTGTCGACGTCCTGGGGCGCCGTCTGCAGCATCTGGTCGACGATCGCGTCGAGCTGCGGATTGCTATAGCGGAACGAGTTCCGCTCGAACCACGGGGCGGGCTGTCCGAGGGGCACGAAGTTCTTGCTGTGGAACAGCTCCAGGTTCTCGGCGATATAGCCCGGGCAGAACGCATTGAGCGCGATGTCGTAGTCGCCACGTCGGATCGTGTCCGGCAGCGTCGTGCCGGTTTGCGGCTGGACGTCGACGGTGAAGCCGGCGTTGCGCAACTGGTCCGACAGCACCGCGGCGACTTTCATGTCCTCGTTGGAGTCACCGTTGACGACATACTTGAGCGTCATCGTGCTCGGATTGACACCCGCTGCCGAGAATTGGCTCGCCGCCTGGCCAGGATCGAACGCCTCGACCGGGTATTGCTGGCGCAGATCGCTGATTGCGTCGAAGTACACCTGGTTCGCGTCATAGAACGGCCAGATGCCCCAGCTCGGGACCGTCGCACCTTCGTACGCCAGGGCGGCGATCGCGTTGCGATCGATGGAGTTGGAGATCGCCCAGCGCACCTGCGGATTGTCGAGTGGCGCATGGCCACCCTGGATCATCAGCGCGCGCGGACACGGATCGAGCCAGGCATACGGCGCCTCGCCGCTCCACGCCTTGATGTTGCTGTTGCGTCCAGCCACATTCAGGAATGTCCCGAGTGACAGGATGCCGATGTTCGGCGTATCCAGCTCGTTTTGCGTCAGCGCGAGCGCAACGTTGGTTTCGGGTCCGCTGTACACGAATTGGACCGTCTGCGGAGCAGGCGTAGCGCCGAAGGCTTTGGTGCCCCACCAATCGGCGCGGCGCTCATAGGTGATGCCGGTCTGGCTGGCGTCCTTAACCTTATAGGGACCCGTGCCAACGGGCGGGAAGCTCTTGAAGGTCAGCGGATCCTTGCCTTCCCATACGTGCTTGGGCAGGATGGTCAATCCGCCCCAGATGCCGACGGCCGGGAACGCCTCACGAATCAGGTGAAAGTGCGGATTCGGTGAGGTCAGGTTGATCCGCACAGTGAGCGCGTCGATCTTTTCGGCGTTGGTGACGGCCTTGTTGGCCTCCTCCGCCCAGACCATGCCCGGATTGGCTTTCAGCAGTCCATACGTGAAGACCACGTCGTCGGCCGTGAATGGCTGGCCATCATTCCAGGTCACGCCATCGCGCAGCTTGACCGTGATTGCTGAGAAGTCGTCGTTGTACGCGTAGCTTTCGGCCAGCCACGGGATGAACTCGCCCGTCTGCAGGTTGTTGTAGAAGAAGTACTCGTACACCACCTGGTGGATGCCGAGATTTGAACGACTGACGCCCGGCGCGTAAATGTTCATGTTCTGCGGGTCGTCGAATCGGCCAGGTATCGCGATCTTCAGTGTGTTCGCGCGATCGCTCGGCGCCGGCTGCGCAGCCGCTGGCATTGCGGTCAGCAGCAGCGCGGCAATCGCCACGAACGCTTGCCATCGATAGCCCTTCATGCGTGCTCCTCGTGAAGAATCTCCATGTCGACGACGATTGCGTCTTCGTCAGGTCCCGTCAACTTCTTGCCCTCCCGTTGATACCAGCTCTAGCTCTTCGCCCAATGCCTCGTCCTCACTCGTGAGCTCGCCTTCTGCCCACGGGCGATCTGGGTCGGGCTCGGGAATCGAGCTGATTAGCAGCCGCGTGTATGCGTGCTGTGGTCGATTGACAATCTGGTCCGGCTCACCCTCCTCGACGACGCGCCCACGATACAGGACCACGATGCGATCGCTGATCTGATACGCCGTTGTTAAATCGTGCGTGATGTAGATCAGGGAGATGCCGTACTGACGCTTCAGCTGCAGCAGGTTGCCGAGCACGGTCGCGCGCAGCGAGGCGTCGATCATCGACACCGGTTCGTCGGCGACGATGATCCGAGGCCGCAGCAGCAGCGTGCGCGCGACCATCGTGCGCTGGCGCTGGCCGCCGCTGAGCTGATGCGGGTACCGGCCGAGCGTGTCTTCAGGCCGTAGGCCGACGGCGCGCAACGCCTGAGAAATTACCTGCTGCTCTTCCGCGCGTGACCTGGTCAGCTTGAACTTGCGCAGCGGCGTGGTCAGCACGTGGTCGACTTTGTAGAACGAGTTGTAGACACCGAACGGGTCCTGGAAGATGGCCTGCACGTTGCGCCGGTACTCGGCCCAGTCCTTACGCTTCAGCTGCTGCAGATCGGTGCCCTTGTACAGCACGCGGCCGCTCGATGGCGTCTCGAGCCCCAGGAGCAAGCGCGCCATCGTGGTCTTGCCACTGCCGCTCTCGCCGACGATGGCCACGATGCTCGGCTGCTGATCGTCGATGACGATCGAAAAGTCTTCCAGGGCGACCACCGCGCGCTGGCCGAACAGCCCACCCCTGCCGCCGTACACGCGACTGACCGTGCGTAATTCGAGCAGCGGCGTGGTCGGTGCGCTGCTCACGCGACGACTTCGCTGACTTCGCTCGGCGTGGGCGGCGCGGCTCGGCTGCGCAGGGACGGCAAGCTGTCCATGAGCAGACGCGTGTACGGATGCTGGGGATTGGCGAAGATCTGGCGCACATCGCCCACTTCGACGAGCCGACCGGTGCGCATCACCGCCACGCGCTGCGCAAACTGCGCCATCAGGCCCATGTCGTGACCGATCAGAATAACCGCTGCGCCAATGCTGTCCTGCACGCGGCGCAGCGTTAGCATGACCCGCCGCTGGACAACGACGTCCAGGGCGCTCGTCGGTTCGTCGGCGACGATCAGCTTTGGGCGCATGCTCACCGCGACCGCGATGCACACGCGCTGCTTCATGCCGCCGCTCAGCTGGTGGGGATAGAGGTCGGCGACCTCTGGCTTGAGGTTGACCGAGTGCAGCAGCTCGGCCAGGCGCACGTCCCAGGCCGACTTGCTCATCTTGACGCCGTGCGCCTGCATCGCGTCGATCATCTGCGGGCGGATGCGGATGACCGGATTCAAGGAGTTCATCGCGCCTTGGGTGATGAGCGCGATCTGCGCCAGGCGTACTTCGCGCATTGCCTCCTCGGAGAGCGTCATCAGGTCCGTGCCGTCGAGGTGGATCGTCCCGCCTACGATCTGCGCGGGCGGTTTGAGCAGCCGCATCAGGGCCAGGGCGATGGTCGACTTGCCCGAGCCCGACTCGCCGATCAGCCCCAGGCGTTCCCCGCGCTGCAGCGACAGGCTGACGCCGTCGACGGCGCGCAGCGGCCCACGCTGGGTGGGATAGTGCACCTGTAACTCGTCAATTTCGAGAACAGGCTGCATTTTTTCTACGCCCCACCCCGGCCAGTCGGCCTAGTAGAGCAGGGCGCCCATAAAAGGGTCAAGCCGCCAGGCTCACGCCAGCGACGCTGACTTCCCATCCCGAGTTGGACGCGGCACTCCCGCGTGCCGCTGTTCGGGTTCCTCGCGCCTCCACGCGCCCGCCGAGGGTTCCCCTTCGCGGTGGTGGAAGACATCCGTCCTAAGGGACGTGGCACCCCTGCGTGCCGCTGTTCGGGTTCCTCGCGCCTCCGCGCGCCCGCCGGTTTCCCCTTGGGTGCGGTGCTGTGAGGAGATTCGTCCAGAGGCAGGCCCGCGACTTTCCA